>NZ_JBUYEN020000012.1:0-226779 GCF_055229415.2 Bradyrhizobium sp. Leo114
TGGCACGACAGCCCTCCACTCACAACCGCCGCAACGACCCGCTTCCTCACATCCAAAGAGTAAGGCTTGCCCATCCATGCCGGCCTCCAGCCCAGCCAGCATGGGGAATCAGAAACCGCCTGATTTGCGAATCCCAAATCGATTCAAGCTAACTTCATTCCGCTTTAGGCGCGGACAGTACAATTTTCTCCGGGAACTTGAACCTTTTTCGGCATCCGGAGACAGAAATGCACTGGGGGTTTTCAGGGCCCAGTATTTAGCGCAGCGCCCCGTGACGAATATACTCCGTCAGGCGGCGCTGTTGCATTTTAGAGTTCAACCTTAAGGTCAAGGGTTCGGTCCACAAGCGCAATCGAGCCAAGTCATGGTGCCGTCCCTTTTGTCCGCTCACCGTCGCGGCCTGTGACTGTTCACCATAGTTCCTTGTCGCCGCTCACCGACAGCGACATCAGATTCAATCGTTGAGGTTTATCGAGGAAGCCGCGATGGCTTGCTCCACTTCCTTCACCAATGCTCGGTGATGTTCGGCGAGCTTGGCGAATAGCGCTTTCTTGGTCGCGTTGGTCGCGAGCTTGCTGATTAAATCGCACTCTGCCGCTTCATTCCGAAGCTTCTCCAAGTGCGCTTGCATGTCTTTCATGAGTCGCTCCCGCAGACGGCGGGAAGATTAGGCAACATGGAATCCGCTGGCAACCCCCTGAGAAGCGACGAGATCAAGCCAAATCACGTTCCAAAATAGACCGAGATGAGATGCGAAGAGTTACTTACTTCCGGGTTGCTTTTTGCCCGGTTTTTGTTTGGTTTTCAGCTTTTCCTTAGCTTTGAGCACGTCGGCCTGACTGCGGTACGCCTTCGCCAGATTGAGGAAGGTTTCTGAGATTTCAGCATCGGCGAGTGCGAGCGCGATGCGCTCTGCGCTCTTTGCTTGTTTCCGGTATTGCTTGGATTGCCTCACCGTCCGCACTCCGCGTAGGCAAAGCATGGCAGAAATCATAACACGAGAGCAAGGGTGCGCGATTAGACTCATGGGGCAGCGCCCTACAAGTGGGTGCATCTGGATAAGGAGGATCGCTGTGCGCTGCGGCAGCCTTAGTGCTCGAGACGACTCCGGAGCTTCTTGATGATTTCCCGCAGATTGCCCGCGTATTCTTGGACGGCTCGGCGCGCCTCCTCCAAGCGCGAAGGCTCGGGCTTTGGCGCTTCCTGACCGGAGCGATGATCCTCTGGCGGCGGCTTCATACCCTCTGGTCGGAGAAACCACACGGGCACCATTGATCTAAATCAATGAAACCGACATCCGCCATCGATGCGTCTCCGATCGCTACTTGTCTTGGCTGAAGAGCCAGGAAATGCGGGCGCTCTACCTATTGAGCTAAGCCGGCTGAATGGTTGCGCGCTTGACCGCCTAACCCATGTTAGCGGCCGGCGCTCTTCCGCGACGATGATGTGACAGAACAGCGGGGAAAACCGGCATCATTCGATTAGGAACGAAGTCTGATTTCCTCTATTGTCGTTGCATCATCGCACTGACCTTGGCATCTATCGGTGATGAGAACGCCGGTTGCGCTCCCGCCCCCACTCAAAATAGGGAGCAGCGCATGCAAGAGCGGCGTCGTCTCCAACAATCAGGACCACTCGAAGAACGGCTAGCTGAAGAAGCAGCACGCCTGCGCAAACAGGCCCAAGGCACTCACCCGGGTATCGAACGCGAACGACTTATTCGCAGAGCACGGCAAGCCGAGACTGGAGCGCAACTGAGCCAATGGCTGAAACCATCCGCTCATCGACTGCCACGATAAGCCCGCCGTTCCGCGTTATTTGGCTGAAGAGGAGGATTCGAACCTGCGACCACGGCATTAACGGTGCCCTGCGCTACCGCTGCGCCACTCTCCAATCTTTTCGGCTGAGCAAGGAACAAAATTGATCGACGATGGTCGATTCTGCGCCTCCGGTCCCGGTTGCGACTGCACCCTCAGCCCCCCGGCCGGAGGAAAACCAGTCGTGTGGTTGGCGGCCCCAGCGGTGACAGGCTGAGGCCGTTTCGTTGAGCCCTTACAGCGCTACTCGACCTCGCCTTTGGGACTAGCCAGCAGCATAGACTAACGTAGATCAATGAAGCTTGGTGGCCGTGGGACTAAATCACGGGGCATGAAACGCAAACGCAATCGAGCCAAGCAAACCACCTCGGCCTACAATGACGTCCGCGTTGCACCTGGTCCGGTCGCTTCAGCGCCCATTCGCCAAGTGCCGTGCGAGGGCAGCGGACATGGGCACCAATCATGAGCTATGCGTCGAGGGTCATTCTTCACCTGCCACTATCGAACGAAGACCTATTGAGCGCCTTCGTCGAGCCGTGCCTTCGCGATAAAGTTGCTCTTATTGCAGTCGTCGGAGAAGGCGCGGCGCGGATAGAGGATATCATCGACGAACTCGTGGTGGGCGACGCGTCGGATGACACGCGCTTTGTTACCACCACCTCGCACTCGAATGAGTCGGTGGAGGAGGTGTTGGAGTTCGCTGGTTGGTGGAACGACGAGCGAGATCGGCCGGTCCAAATAGTAAAATTATAGTCCGCAAGGATATCCGCTATGGGTCAAAAGCGCCGTCCAAGCGGATTGCTTGCGACGTTCGGTCCGCCCTGGAGAGCAGACCACTGAGCGCTCTCTGAAGACTTCGCCATCGGGCCAGTAGGCGACACGCGTCGAGGCGCTGAAACGGCCGAGACTGGGATGGCCTCACGCGTCATCCCGCCGAGGGAATGGCTCTTGTGTCTTCCGGCCGAGGAACATGTCAGGCATCGGCTGCCGGAGCAGTTCACGTGACCGGTGCAACAGTTCGCGCGTCTGCTCGATTGTTTGTCGGAAATACTGTTCGAGTGGAAAACGGGACGGCGTGCGTTGATCCATGAAGCGCTCCCTCGCTGTGCAGGCGGGAGCGCGACGGTCTCTCAGCCACCGACGCCTACGGGCAGAGCCTCGGCCGGTGATGCGGAACAACGATCTCCGGGCTCTTGGGTTCCAAAGTGAACTCTGGCTGGTGATTGACTTATGCTATTCGTCGGTATGACTGATGCCTCGGATGCCGGTGAAAAGCTTTTTCGCCCGTGTTGTTGCCGCCATCACTGAGGCTGAGCGGCTGACTGCTAGGAACAAGGCATGGCGGGCTGAGGTTCTTTTCAGCTTAAGGTGGATGGTCACCCGAACGACCTTCCATCCGAAGAGAGCGCACGAGGACGAACTCTTCGGGCGGTACAGAAAACGTGCGAATTGATTTCGTGGTGCAGCTGGCGTTCCCCATCCCGCTCTTGCTTGGATTTCGTGGGCATTTCCGAAACCGGCGGACGACATTTGCGAGGATGCGGGACACGTCGTTGTCGTAACGATTGTGGCATAGGCTGCCGATGAAGGTGATTGACCCGGTCGAGAAGAAGTACCCGCGATCGCCACCGCCGACCACCATGAGCGCTTCCGGCTTGATATCGGCCGTCAACGACAGCGTACTCGCGACCTGGCGGAGCGGCTCCGCTCTGTTATCCAAGCGACGTGACGGCTGAAATGATTGAGGCCTATAAACGGCGAACTGCATCACGTTGAGGAGGACAAATCGCGTTGGCGTACCAAGACGATGTAGTCGGGAGCTTTGAGCAGGTGCTAAGACTAATACCGCCCTGGATGCGCGCGCCTTCAGACAGGGTGAAGGCCAATGCCGCATGATACGCTGCGGATTGTCTTGCGCGGGGGCGGACAAGGAAGATCAGCAGCGGCGCAGAGCTATTCACCAGTTTTGTAACGTCCGAACATTCAGGCTGCGGGGAAATGATCGAACTTGTCGAATTTTGGAAGAATTGTGATCTGAGCCAGCCTCCATACGTTCACGACGATGACCGATCATTCATTGATGCGGCTACGAACATAAGCAAGATTACCCTTCGAAGTCATCGCGCATTCGTTGAGCACCCCACCTTTGGTGACGAAAACGATGGCTCGCTTCACTTAGGACTCCTGCCTGTGCCCTATCAGGGCAATCTATTGAGGGCGGATATTTTCATCATCATGCTCAATCCCGGTCTCGGCCTCAGCGATTACCAGACCGAGGAAGATGCAGAGCACGCCGAGCAGGTCCGTTTAATCATCAGGCAGAACTTTGCTGAGGTAGAAGTATCCTTTTCTGTCCCTAAATCCTGACTACGCCTGGACGGGAGGCTTCCAGTGGTGGGAACGGAAGCTACGGAAAGTCATCCAGCAGATTGCAAGCGACCATTGCGGGAATGACTACGCTGCCGCGCTGCGCTCGCTATCGCAGCGATTAGCTGCGATAGAAATCTTTCCGTACCATTCACGGACGTTCAAAGCAGCCTCCCTTAGGTCAAGCCTGCCATCGGTGCGGAAGGCGAAGGAATTTGTGCAAAGCCTAGTGCCGCGTGCTCAAATGGGGGAAATCACCGTCATCGTATCAAGGGGGATCAAATCAATCGGAATAGACGACCATAAACTTGCGAACTACGATCCAAAGCTGGCTCGTGGCGCTTCGCTTGGTCCTGGGACGCAGGGAGGCGCGGCCATCCTCAGAGCGTTTGAACGGAAAACATCGCGGTGAGTTCTTTGGTGATCCCCGCCGAATGATGTGCTCAAGATCGCGATGCCAGGGCGCGGACAAAGAAGACAAGGCGGGCTAGATGCAAGATTGGAACGACATCAGATTCCTTGAAAGCACCACAAATCTCAAAACAATCATTAAGAAATCAACTGGAAAGACCCCATCAACTGAAGTCGCTCGAGATATCGCCGCTTGCTTGCAGCAAGGCAGATTGTTTTTCGAAATAGCATCTTCCGCTCCGCTCCAAGTACAGCCATTGCAGATCTATTACGGCATGGTTGGCTTTGCCAAAGCAATCGTCCTTGCGCGCAACATCCAATCAATATCAACGATCGCACAATCTCATGGGTTGTCTGACGTAGCGCAACCCACTTCAAAAATTGAAGACTTGACACTAAAATTCCACCAAAAGGGTTTGTTCGCGCAGTTCAATGACGTAGTCGCCTCTTTAGGTCGGCTGAATTATTTCGATAATTCTATGCCGCGCTCAGAGCCAAAGCCCTTCGACTCCGCCGCTGCATTGGGTGGTACCACTTGCTCTTTCAAAGACATCCTCGGCAGAATTCCAAGCTTGCAGAGGCTTTATCAACGGACGTTTTCCGAAGATGCAGCCTGTTGGTCGATAAGCTTCTATCATAGAGGTAATGATGTCGAGCTGCGAATTGACGATCCCCATTTGATAGCCGACAGGAATGACCTGCGGTTGGTCATAGACAAATGGCGTCAGAAATTTCCGTTTCTGCGGCAATGGTGTCTTTGCGAAGCCGGTCATGCATGGGACAACACGGTCCTACTTTCCCATAACGTTGATAAGCCCTCTAACGGTGAGTTTTCCGATAAATTCCTCATTGAAACCGAAAGTGGTTTTAGTGCAGCGCCATATCCGAGTCAGGTACGCATTCCTTTTTCGTCGATATTGCCTGCTTTGGCTGGGGGCATCACCAATGATCATCCCACCGCTATCCAACCACTGAACGGAGTTAACCTGTCGGAGTTTGCCCTACAGTTTTGCGGCGCATTTCTCCTGAGTTCTTTGGTGCGGTATCGACCCCAAGTCTGGCAGCACGCTCTTTCTCATTCGGCATTTGAGAGACGTGCAGCGGATGACCGCGCGCTTTCAATAATTGAGGCATTTTCAGCCAAAGTGCTCAGCGACTTTCCGAAGCTTGTCGAAAAATCTATCGATTGGGCAAATTCGCGAAACCTCTATGGATAGGACGTGGCTCGTGTCTTGATAAGTCAACTCCTACCCCGATGGACAAGGGGCAACCTGCGCAGTAGATGGTGTCGATCTCGCCGCATGGCTCGTCCGCAACGGCTACTCGCTCGATTACGCTGCTGAACCGGGGCGGTTTGTATGGGAATTTGGGACGTATGTCGGGATGCCGTTCCTTGGCCAGCTTGGGATAGTGGGATGCTTCTATTTTCGGGTATGCGCTGATGGCACTACCGCCCATCACCATGATCAGCGCAGCAAGTTCGTAATGTGCAACCTCTACAGCATCACCTCCAACCAGGAAGCGATCCGCGCGCTGTTCCGAGTCATCAACCGCTACGTCGGCAACCTGCCGCCGATGCCCGGGGTGTTTCCTGATTATCCGGCCCCCGTGTGCGCAACGGTGCCGACGGCCGCGAAATGGTGTTGATGCGCTGGGGCATGCCGCCTCCGCCGAGCAAACCCGGTCCGCCCGTGACGAATATCCGCAGGACCAGCTCGCCGCACTGGCGCGGCTGCTGAAGCCGGAGAACCGGTGCCTGGTCCCCTTCAACAGTTTCGCTGAATACGCGCCGGAGCCAAATCCGGCCACGAAAAAAAAGGACGTGGTCTGGTTCGCGCTGAACGAGGACCGGCCGCTTACGGCATTTGCCGGGATCTGGACCGAGTTCAAGGGTGACCGGGGCACCAAGTCGAAACCGGTCCCCGGTCTTCATCTCGTCTATGGCTTCCTCACCACCGAGCCGAATGCGATCGTCGCGCCGATCCACCCCAAGGCGATGCCCATGGTCCTGACGACCGACGAGGAACGCGACGTCTGGCTCCGCGCACCGTGGGATGAAGCTAAAGCGCTGCAGCGTCCGTTGCCGGATCATGCGCTCAAGATCGTCCTGAGAGGGCCGGACAAAGAAGACAAGCTGGCAGCCTGACACCGGCCTGCGGTTTGGCCCGCACCGTGTTTTGGTGTCAGGAAACATCAGCATAGTGGCGCCTACCCGGTTGGGGTGAGGCGGCTGGCCTTGATCTAAATCAACGGTCGCGCTCGATCCTCGACCAAGCATTAAACTTATGACGAGGTCCGAGGAACCAGATCGACAGGCGTCGTCGAAGCCCAAGTCGTCACCCTTAGAGGAGGCGCTACGTATCCTCGAGGAGTATGCGCGCGACCTGCGCGAGATCATCGAGAAGCTGCGCCAGCGGCTCCATTGAGGGATGTCGCCTCAAAGTAAAAGCTGAGGTTCAAGGCCAGCTGCCACTCGGCCGCTCACGTTCGCCAGCTGTTCTGTCGGCCACAGAAAAGTCCTACTAGCGATCGAAGAACCAAAGCGCAAGACGTGCCTGCCAGCTTGTTCAATCTTTATCTGGAAAGAGCCGGTCGCGAATGTAGCGCGACGTCGGCGTCAAACGGACGGCTCCCGGCTTGTGCCAGGCTACCCGATCGATTTCCTTTTTATCACCGATCGTCAGCTTCCCCTTCGCGTTTTTGGCGACAAAGATGACGTCGCTCATTTTGCGGCCGGACCGCTTATTCTTGGCCTTCAGTTCTTTCCAAAGACGCACTCTGCCGACCTTGATATCTGGAAGCCCCTCCCTGAGCTCTCGTCGCAGACACTCCCTTTCGGTCTCTCTCGTCCGCTTACGGCCGCCTGGAAACATCCACAAACCATCACGTCGCCGCCTCACCAGCAGAACTCTGCCCCGCTTTGCTGCGACGAGTTTAGACGACTTCGCCATCCTCAGCTCTCCCAGCCTGGCCTAAACCTGATGAGACAGCGCCGGAGCGCGAGAAGTAGGAACCACTTACATCAATTGGTTTTAGGCCGCATCACTGGATAAGGAGATACGTGATGAAGGCGAACGTCGGCCCGGGCACTGACAACCTTACCGGTAAGCAATCCGGCGGCAGATAACCTGAAATAGTAAATCCCGAGGTGTAGTGAGAAGGGCCTCGGCAAAGTGGAAGCTGAGGCCACCGGTTGGCTGGGCCACTCAAATTGGCACCGTTTGGCCGCTCTTGTAATGCACTATAAGCCAAGCGGTTTCTATCTCTTCCGCGCGAGCCGCTTCTCCACGCGCTTCCTGCTGTTGCCGACCTTCTTGACCGCCTTCTTCACGCTCGTGGCTGATCGGCCGGTCTTCTTGGATTCATAACTGACTTCGTGCCGCTGCCCGCCGGCGACACGCGCGCGATCCTGCTTGCGACCCCGCTGTCTGTTTCTTTGCCTTTTTCGCCATTCTGGCCTCCCTTACTGTATCGGCGCAACGCGGGATGCACGTCCCTAGTTCCCGGCAAAGGGGCGGCGCTCCGGAACCAATCGAGACGACCTCATTTGATTTAGCCTTCGCCCTTGGAGTTGTGGAGTGGCGTCTCAGCGTAAGAAGTCGGCAGCGATCGGCGCCAAGGCTCCCTACCCGGGCTTCATCGAGCCGGCGCTGGCCACCGAGATCGAGCGCGTGCCAAGCGGCGCCAGATGGATTCATGAGATCAAGTTCGACGGCTACCGCGTCCAGGTCCACCTAGCCAATGAGACGATCAAGGTATTCACCCGTCGCGGCCATGACTGGACCCACCGCTTCCGCAGGATCGCCGACGACGCTTGGCACATCTCCGCCGGCAGCGCGATCGTCGACGGCGAAGTGGTCGCGCCGGCCGAAGATGGCACCACGGATTTCTCGGTGCTGCAGAGCGAGCTTAAGGGCCGGTCGAAGAAAATCGTGCTGGTCGCGTTCGACCTGCTCTACCTCAACGGCCACGACCTGCGGAAGCTGTCGCTTTCCACGCGCAAGGCTGCCCTGAAAAACCTGATCGCCGGCACCGACGTCCAGTTCAGCGAGAGCTTCGACGTCGACGGCCGCGCGATGTTCGCACACGCCTGCAAGGCCGGCTACGAAGGCGTCGTGTCGAAGATCGCCGACAGCCCCTACGTTTCAGGCCGCGGCCGCAATTGGTTGAAGAAGCCGTGCGCGCAGCGGGAGACGCTGACGATCGCCGGCTTCGCCCTGGACGAAGGAAAATGGGACGGCATCTATCTCGGCCGGCGTAAGGGCGCCGAGCTGATCTACGCCGGCAAGGTCGACCACGGCTTCGATAAGGCATCCGCGGCCGACTTGCGGAAGCGCCTGACGCCGCTGATCCGGAAGACGCGACCCTACACCAAGCGGATCGCGCACAAGGGCATCTGGGTTGAGCCGACGCTGCTGGCCGAAATCGAGTACCGCGCCAAGTCGGCCGCGGGCAAGGTGCGGCACCCATTCTTTAAAGGCCTGCGGGAGGATCTATGATGGACCGCCGGAAGTTCCTGACGAGCGGCAGTGCAGGGGCAAATCTCGCTTGCTATTCCATTCAAGGCCGGGATTCCCAGAGGCGATATCTACGACGGATCCAGCTCCATCTGAATAAGGGAAAGGCGAAGGCCTACACTCGAACCGCCTGGACTGGACCAAACGCTTCTCGGTCATCGCCGGTGCCCTTGGCATCCCCGGTCAAGCCATTATCGATGGGGAACGCGTGACGAATCCTAAGTGTCCGATCTGCTTGGGCCTCGGTTGGGTCTGCGAGAACCATCCGAAACTCGCCTGGAGTGAAGAGCTCGGCTGTCAGTGCAGCGCGGGGATGCCATGCGAAGTGCAACCGGCCTGACGATGAGGGCATCGACGAACCGGACGTGAGCAAGGTCCTCGATGAGACCCCGCCCGTAAAGCATTAGCCTCGCTGCCTTCTTTCGACGATACGCTGCGACGCCGCCCCCGCCCGACGTTATCGAATATGCCGCGCTCGGCCCTGCCTGGAGTGAGTCATTGCGAGCAAGTCTAGGGTGATCGAAGCAGATGGAATTCCCCCGCTGCTACGTCACGCCTGTTCGAAGCTAGCGGCAGCGAGGTGCCGCAGCCCACCACCGTGATGCTGCGTACGGTCGGACCGCAGGTTGAAAATCTTGCGCTACGCGTTCGAAGCTGCAGGCCTGCACTGCAGGTCGCACTCGGCCGACGACGAGCCGCAGGTCGTGGAGACGTGGGTCTGATCGCCAAGACTTCGCTCAAAACGCGAGAAGAGCAAACGCTGTCATGACTGTCGTGAGAGCGCCCGCGTGAGAACGAACGCGGTGAATAAACGGTCAGTGTCCAGCATGACACATCCCCAGCCCGAATTGTGAGCTGTGAAATATACATCCTTGGAGCGAGGTCTGCAGTAGCTATTTCCGGAGGGAAGGCATGGTGCTACGTCGATGGCGGGAGCAATTCAACTGATTTAAGCCGATCAAAAGAGAGCCCCCGAAGGGATTCCCTTCGGAGGCTGTCGAAGTTACTGCTCTGAAACGCTGGGGGAGAAACGGGACTTCTCCAACCGGCGCGCAAGCGTGCCATGCCGACCGGCGCGATCAACAACCTGGGTTAAGAGCCCCCCGCGGGGGCGATCACCAGCCCCACCGTCGTCCGATCCTAACCGACATTATTGATCTCACGAATTTCTGCGCCATCTGTGTGCAGAAGTGCACAGACTTCCCGCCCACGCGGCGCTTGGCTCGGCGTGCAACCTCCTGGCCGATCATCTCGATTCCTCCAGACCAATGGTCGGCCGAAGAGGAAGCGCAGCCCCGGCGTGCTCCCCCACGAAAGTCGCGTCGGGGCAGCGCTCTCGCCTATCGACGGAAACGGATGCGCAAGCGCTGGTTCGGATTAAGTGAACGACGGGACATGATGATGACGCCGCGCGAGGAACGCGACATGCCCTACATTGTCGGACTCGCTGTGTGGCGGCGGCAATGATGGTCGCGTTTGCTGTGTTTTGGCGATAGCGCGCAGCCCGCTGTTCGCGCGGCGAAATGAGATCATATCGGGGTATAACCTAAAAACGCCGGGACGGCGGCACAAACTGCGCTGCCCTTGCGGCGTCGGCGTGCTTATCGTGCGGCGCTGGCTCTCGCCGATCACCTACAGCCCCCAGCCCCAGTGGTCGGCCGAAAGACGGCACGCCCCGGCGTTGATCCTGCATGGTTGGCGTCGGGGCACTCCCGTCACAACACCGATCACCAGCCCCACGGCCCACGGTCAAAAGAGAGAGGCCCGCCTTTGGGACGAGCCGCCCGCTCGCATCAGCGCCTATTCCCCGCGCCCATGCCGATGCCCTCCATGCCGAATTGCGGGATAGGTGGCCGCCAAGGCCGATGCCGTAAGGCCCAACGGCACAATCCGCGCCTGACATCCAGGTCACCGTGGTGGCTTTCTTAATCTAAGTAATTGATCCCCCAGGTCGGCATGGCACCCTACCAGTGCTGGTGGAGAAAAGTGCCGTTTCTCTGTCAGCTGCTCTTAAACCCGAATGACTAGCCCCCTCTTCTGGGGGCTTTCTTTTGGTCTGCGGCGGGGCAGTCGAAACAAATGAGCAAGCGGCAGCGTTTGTTTTCATTGCGCTAAAGTGTTGCGTTGATGGTCGCGCTTGGGATGTTCTGGCGATAGCGCGTTACGACTACTTTCACGGGGATGAATTGAGCAGCACGCGGCTGATAGTGGTACGCAAAATCCTTGCCGAGCACGGGCCGATGACAGCAGAAGCCATGGTCCGGGAAATGCTGAAACTCGGCCATGACGTGTCCGTTCACGAAACGCTGCCCGGCAAAGTCTCTTCGCTTCTCATAAGTCTGTGGCGGTTGGAAAAAGCCGGCATGGTCGCGCGTGAAGGCAAAGGCCGTTCGGCGCTGTGGCGGTTCAGCGTATCACAAACGCAAACACCGCACCGGATTTGAAGGCTACAGCCGCATCGGCAGCGCCAGCGGATCGCGGACGGCTCGCCATAGCGCCCGATGAACGCCGCCAATTGCTCCGGAATTTCGCCCCGTTCCGGGCAGCGCTGGCGCAGCTCGGCGGCGATCTCCTCCGCGGCGTCCTGCGCCAGCCTTCGCTGGATCCGGATGGGGTTGCGGTACTGGCCCTCCATCAGGTGACGCAGCACGGTCTCGCGGTCAGTGTCCTCCTCGTGAGCGGCGGTTTCATCGTGACGCGCTTTCCGCAACTTTTGGTCCCGCTCATGGCCAGGTGGGAGCGCTTTAGCTTCCTCGCGTAGGCACTTGGCCTCTTCGATCAGACGATTTTCGAGTGTTTGAGTCACCTTGAAGTGATGCCGCTTAAGCATAGCGCTACTCCCTATGCCTGAGTGGGCGGGAGCGCGACGGTTATCGAGCGTTCTCCCATAGATACCAAGAGCCGTGCGGTGATGCCCATCAACGTCCCAGCACGGGTATTGGTCGCTGGTTCCAAATGAGGAACCAACCGGGGCGCCCTACTCGCCTGAAGGCTTCCTGCACCAGCAAGCCCAGCGAGTTCATGCCGCGCCGCATATCGGTGTGGCCGGTCGCAATCCACACCCGCACGCCCGACGCGATGGGGATCACCGTGGGCGTCCATCTGCCAGCGCCGCCGCGGCGGCCTTCAGCGTCGCCGCGTCGACCGTACCCATGATCCGCATCCGAGCCCCGGCAGCAAACTCGATCTCGATCCACCCGCCGCTGCTCGCCGGCGCGACTGGACAGGGCGTCGGCCCTGATTCCGCGACCACCATCGCCGGTATGGCTGAAACGAGCGTCGCCATCGCAGCAGCAATGAGCGCGAAACGCCATATCGCCGCGCTGTTGCCGCGACTTGGCGCGGCGCCTGTAAGCTCTCCAGGACGATCTTGAGCTTCTCATCCTCGGGCCAGCGCCGCCGCCGGCCCGTGTCCACCACCTCAAGCCGTTCGACTTGGGCACTGCGCCTATCACTGTCCATAAGGACAGTTCTCAACAACACGCCTCATTCCGCAAGGCGGCCTTCACCGAACGGATACGTATGTGCCAGAGCCGAATGGGCTGCGCGTCAATTTTCGCTGGCTAGATAACTTAGCATAGTTGTGCAGGCGGCCTCGGCCTCGGCAAAAGTTTTGAAGGGCGAGCCAACGACCCTGATCGCGCCACGGCTCTGTTCAAACGGACGCCATGACGCGACATAGCCGGGCCTTCCGCGAAAGCCAGGGCCGGTAAGACTTTCGAAGCTGATCACGAATGAATAGCCGTCGCTGCTGGCGCTCCATATTTCCATGTGCTCGACGGCACGATGGAAAAGCAGGGACATTTGCAGTCACTCACCTGTGGTCGCCAAGTCAATTGGTGCTAGCCTACCGCATTCGCAATCCATCCTCCTGGGGTCGGCGACCCGGCAAGTGGTAGCAGCGGAAAAAACTGCATTGCTGTTGTATTCGCGCAACGCTCCTTTCTGATCTGCGGCGATATGCTGGCGTTGGCTGGGGAGAACCGCGATGTTCGATGTCTATCTAAACGGCAGGCGCGATTTGCTCGTCGTTCGCAGGGGATTTCCAATCCCTCCTGGCGGTGCATCAGGCAGGTGGCGCAGGCGTAGGAAACGCGTCGCCAGTGTCAGCGAAGAGATTTGGCGGGCCGTTCAGAGGCAAGGCTACTACATGCGGAAACTGAGCGGTCTCAAGTAAAACTAGCGGGGTTGGCTTGGTGCTTGCACTTGAGGACTAGGCCGCCGTTTGCTTCGACCGCTCCGTAGGTCGTCGAGCCGATACACCCTAAAGAGCCATGCGTGACAGTCTGGATGTGGGCGCCGTGGGATGAGGCGAAGACATTGCAAGCGGCCCGTTGCCGGACGACGTGCTCAAGATCGTGATGCGGCGGATAGATCGCTTCGGGCCGCACATTTCGATCATCGTATCCAAGATACTGGAGCGCGAGATCAACATTGTGATGGGTTGCCGGCAGCTTGTCGGTTGACCTCTATCAGAGCGGCCTACACTCACAAGGTCTCTGACCGATGTCCCGATCCCTTTGTAGATCAGCTTCGAGTTGTTCGATAATGGCGTGAAGCAGACACGTGGCAAGCGGATCTGTGACTTCCCGCTCCAACAGGCGATAGCGCACGATCTCGACTTCTCGGTCTCTCAACTGGCGCTCTGTCATGATCGATGCCCTCCGGCAAACCGACGTGGAGGCGGCTGAATTGTTTCGCTAAAATTTTCGGATCATTTCCTATGGTTGCTAATCAGTGAAAATGAGGCGAGCGACGTGCACCAGCCGTGTCCGATCTCACCCGAGAACGGAGGAGAAATCCGTAAATCCCCATCGTCTGAATATTTGCTATATTAAATTCTGGGGTAAATATATACACGTAAATTAAACAAATTAAATGTGGACGCTATTTAACTTTGGATTAAGATTGGAGCACTTGGCGCCGGATGAACGCGTCAAGGATCTCGGAGAAACGGCTCCAGCATCCTGCCCCCTTGATGTAGGGGCCGTTTCTTCGAAATGGTGAGGTGAGACATGCGGTTCCTATCACCGGGTGACCTGTTTCTTGTCTCCGCCATGACAGGGGCGGTCTTACTGGTTGAAATCGGACTTTTCATCATTGTGGGCGTGATCTGACTTCCGTTGGAAAACCGGCAGTCAAAAAAGTAGGTGGAGGCAAGCGGACAAATATTCGGTGGTCTCCAGCTTTCGCGCCGCACCAGCTAGGTGCATTGCCGCAACTCTGGTTCTTTGTTGCCGCCGAAAATGTACTAAGTTCCCTGGCTCGAGGGGATTGCACCAATGGCGACCTATCGCGCCTATCTCTTGGATGAGACCGGCCACGTCGCGAACCGGCTCGATCTGGAATGTCCAGACGATGAGACAGCGAGAGAGCGCGCGAAGTCCCTGCTGAATGAGAATGGCTTGGAACTCTGGTTGCTCGACCGGCGCATCGCCGTGTTCAAGCCCGATGGGCGGGGATCAACAACGATGAAGACATGACGGAAGGCTCGAAAAGCTTTTGATGGAGGCCGAGGATTCCACCTTTTCAGCCGGCCCAGGAGGTCCCGATTATGTTGATTGCAGATAGGTTTGACAGCCGGACCTTTGCCCACATGCAAGTCGCGCTCGAAAGGGCTTGTCAGGCGCTGCCGCAAGGCAGCAATAATCATGAGGCTCGCGGTCACATTGCGAGCAGGATTATCGAATGCGCGGAAGGCGGCGATCGAACGCTCAGCGGCCTGACCGAGGTCGGGCGACGGGCCGCGTTGGAGCTGCCGCCACACCAGGCTGCCTAGCTCGCCATACCAACAAGAAGCTATCTACCTCACGGACGCTTCCGTTCGCGTACGAGCAGATCGGCGATTGATCTCGGGGTGCGGCCCTTCCCCAGAGTTCAACGGCAGGTCTCGCGGTACCTTCGGCAATTGCCCATGCCTTCCTCGCCCAGGCGTTCCTTATTCAGGCATGCGGCTCTCAGTTCTGCACACACATCGCCACGACGAGCGCCCCTTTGACAGGTTTCCCGATATCGCCGGCAGCCGCCTTCGCCCCTCTCACACGACCGTCTTAGCTCCTCACATTGCCCGTAGACACGCACTCCGCCAGGACCGATTTCGAAGCCCTGAGACATAGCTGTACCGGGCGACAGGGAAATGACCATCAAAGCGAAAACAACCAATGCAGAGGTTCTCATTTTTAACCTCCGAAACAAGACAAGGAAACTCTTGTGGTTTTGTTCCGCCACCCACTAGGCAAGACCCTGGACGATCGCGGGCGTGAATCGGTCGCGGGCCGCGACGCTGCGCCGAAGCGACAGCGGCTCCTGCGCTCCGAGAAATTTTCCCAGCCATAATGGCAAGAGATTGGGAACGAAAGCTCCCGCCACGATTTCAGAAGCCATGAGACCGCCGCTCGCCGTTAAAACTACACGGCGCATGTCGCGGATAGCCAAAGGTCGCAAGACCCGCTGTTGTCGGAACAAGCGCTCGCGCAGATAGCCAAAAGCGGCGGTCTCCGGGTCCATTTGCCAGGGGTGCTCGGCAAGTTGGGAGGAGCTACGGGTGGCGTGGGCGTGGGTCTGTGGTGGGCGGCATTCTTACCCGCACGAGGCTTCGTGATGTCCAACCGCATTGACATAGACCACAAACACGGCCGCGCCATTGTTCGAGAGATCGGCGAGAGATTGCGTGCGTTGCTGAAACCAGAGCCGGATTTACCGGCGAACGTTCCAACGCAAATCAACCGGCTCCGCGCATTGGAAGAGCAGTCACCATCGATCATCCCAGCGGCCGAGCATTGGGACAAGCCGCGCCGGTAAGCTGCGATGGGGCAGCACAGACGGCTCGGCGGAACAGGGGCGAGCAGTGTCATCGGCCAAGCTTCGTGCGTCAAAAATTTTGAGTGAGTTCGGTGAGGCACAATCCGAACTGATCGGCATCGCCGTCGTCCTTACTAACGGAAAGGCAGGTACGGTCGAGAACGTTTGGCTGGATGAGTTGCACGGCCTTCGGATTTCGATCAAAGGCCACGACGGGAAATGGCCGGTCTCAACCATCAAGTTCCCTGAGGACTAATTTCTTGCACCGGCCCCCGCTGTCCACCTGCGCGCTCTTTTCAGAACATTCCGATCAGGATGAAGAAGCCGACCTCGAGCAGAAACGTCGTCGACATGGTGGCGACGGTCAGGAACACATCGCCCGCTGAGAGAGGGTTCATGCTGCCTCGCATCTCGCGAAGCCCCGTCATGAAATGCACATGGGTTAGAAAGGTTTCGGTTCCAAACACGGGAGATGCGAGCGGCGCCGGCCTATCGCATTTCGAGTTCTTTGATGGCCAGAGCCGAAATTTGGGCGGGGTCCTTGATGCCGGATTGCGCGATCTTGATGACCTTCTTTGCGATCATTTCCGTTAGAGGGTCGTCGCGATCCTTGACGCACAGGGTATGCAATGCGCGCTCGTAAGCCGCTGTGATGCGGCTGATCTCCTCCGGCTTCACCCCGGAGTTTAGCAACAGTCGATAAATGGCCAATTCTCACCGCCCAAGTCCATGCCGGCGAGCAAGGAAACCACAGTATAGGAACCTTGTACACGGTCGGAGAACTACGGGCGCTTGGCTTCCCGTCCAGCCGCCACGGCTACTGCTTCTGCTCGCGCGCAGCAGCGCCGCTCTCGTCCTTGCTGAAAAGAGCCAAGTCCTCGACCCGCTCGTTGAGGTCGGCGGCCTTCTCCACCAATGCGGCCGCCAGGTTGCGGTCGGAAGTCGATTTTGCAAAGCGGAGCAGCGTCGCTGCCGCTTCGCGAGTATACTTGCCTCTCACGATCCAATGTCCGCGCTTTTCCCAGCACGCTCATGACGCGTGACAAGGCCATTCGTTCCACAGCAACTCCTAACTTGGAACGATCGGGCCGGGCGGCCGTTCGCCCTCTGCGTCTGTTGGAACGCCTGTAGGAGAAAGCGGCCCTTGCTCCTCTCTCCGAGGCAGGGGCCGCTTTCCAGTGCCTGGATGTAGAGCCCCGTTACGGCCCCTCCGTCAGAGCGCCCTCTGCCACGGCGCAGCCGTGAAAGCCGAATACCGTCCTGGACGGCCATTCTGACACGCCGGCCCCGATAGCGACGCACTAGACAGCCTCTATGATCGGCACGCAGGCCGTGAGCCGGATTTTTCCGGCATCGGTAAACCGGAAATGCGTCCGCACGCGCTTGCCGTCATATCCGCGATAGTCGAGCGAGAGGCCGTCCCCCTCCGGCATCAATGCGTCGATCCCGAAAGCATCGGCTGCGGATGCCGCGAGCCTTTGACCCCAGTACCATTTCATCGCGGCTCGGCCTTGAAAGCGCCCACCCTCGCAGCACTCGACCGTAGCCGCCTCATCATAGAGATCTAGCAAATCATCCAACCGACCCTGCTTACAGGCGTCGATCCAATCGACAACGATATCGATCGCATCGAAGCCCTCGCGAGCGTTCGACATGTTACACCTCCTCGTTGACGCTTCCCGCGGAGATGAGTACGGGCTTTGGCCTGAATGGACTGTGAACCGCCCAAATTCTGCCGAGAATTTTTCAAGTTCCGGCAACCATCAGTCTCCTCGCGCGTCTTGCTCACGCAAGGAGTGCGCAATGACCGACGACGAGCAACAGCGGGAACTTGAAGAGCGGCTGATGCGCTATCGCATGATGGAACGCGAGGTCACCGACCCGCTCGCAATCCGTCTCTTGCAAGACATCGTTGCAGAAATGGAAGCGGACCTATGGAGTCCCGAGGAGTAGTTCAAATCGTCAGCAGCCATCGGGCGTGACTGGGCTTTTTCAAGGTACCCCCCGTCGGCGTCGCTGATGCGTGCGGACGCCGTGTTGTTTCTCAGCGCGGCGCCGAGGGTTGGTGACCCAGCCTTAGGGCTGCTGGCTTTTGTGCGCAATGCTGGCGACCTCTGCCAGAGCTCCAAACAGCCCAGTTCGTCAAAACCGGGCACACGGACACGGGCACACCAACGGAGCCCCGGGGCCAATCGCCGGCGCAGGCCTTCCGATCCTTGCCCTCGGCTACGGCGTGTAGTGGCTGGTAAGGCGCCGATGGCAAGCTCATCACCTAAACGCTTGAATAGCTCGCGTTGACTTGGATCTGTCGCCGACACATTCAAGAGGGCAAAATGCTTTCAAGAGGGCAAAATGCTTTGCATCGGCGCGGAGTCGGCGCCACTTTCCTGGGAGGTCCTTCATGGCTCACTTCCTTGGTTTGAGTGGGACGGAACTCCACCCAGCGTTCGGCCGGCGCCCAGGGACTGGCACGTGTGTGCCGCGTCGGACACCTTTTTTCGAAGAGCAAGCAGCTGAGCCCTCTCCTGTTCCAGCCGATCAACCACGATAATCACAACTTGAGGGTCCTTTTTGGGATCAGCCTCGATCGGAAAAGCCATCTACGTCTCCCTCGGGAAAAAATAGCATGACCCGCTCTCGAGCAGCCGTCCACCTAACTGTGTTAAGCGGAGGCGCGATTTCCAGGCCATGGCGGCAGACATTCCACAGCCTAGCGTACAAGAAAATTCGGATGGGTGCGACAGGTTGCAGGGTCGGAACGATTTCTTTTGTGCCAATTTGATCAGCACATAGCGTCGGGATTCCTTGGCGTGGCGTTTCAGCGTAAGAAACCGGTGCCGATCGGCGTCAAGGCTGCCTACTCCGGCTTCATCGAGCCGGCACTAGCGATCGACGTCGAACGGGTGCCGACCGGCGCCAGGTGGATCCACGAGATCAAGTTCGACGGCTACCGCGTCCAAACCCACATCGCCAATGAGGCCGTCAAGATCTTCACGCGGCGAGGCCATGACTGGACCCACCGCTTCCGTTAGATCACCGCCGACGCCTGGCACATCTCCGCCGCCAGCGCGATCATCGATGGCGAGGTGGTCGCGCCGGCCAAAGACGGCACTACGGATTTCTCGGTGCTGCAAAACGAGCTCAAGGGCCGATCAAAGAAGATCATCCTGGTCGCCTTCGACCTGCTCTATCTCGACGGTCACGATTTGCGGAAGCTGCCGCTCTCCACGCGCACGGCCGAGTTAAGGAGACTCATCGCCGGCACCGATGTCCAATTCAGCGAGAGCTTCGAGGTCGACGGCCGTGCGATGTTCGGTCACGCCTGCAAGGCTGGCTATGAGGGCGTGGTCTCGAAGGTCGCCGATAGCCCTTATATCTCGGGCCGTGGCCGCAATTGGGTGAAGAAGCCTTGCGCGCAGCGGGAGACGTTGATCATCGACCAGAATGTCGACTTTTGGGCATCGCGACGGATTTGGCATGTCTCGCTCAGGTCTCGTTTCGCAGGCAGAGCTGACGTGATTTGCTCGCCGCGAGCATTACGGCTCGTGACCCGAAGCGGACCAAGGCTCGTTCGATTGCTGCCCGTCCGCGGTTTGGAGTTTTTTCACCGGGATCTACGTCAAATGTGAAGGAAGTATAGGTTAGCTTCGCCCGGCGTCCCGATAACCCTCGTCAATGGCGCCACGCGCCGCAAGGAAGCAACGGCAGGAGATCATCTCAACCTTCGTGCAGCATTGACCGCAGACGCGCCGCCAATTCTGACATGCGGAACGGTTTGTCGATAATCGGAAATTCGCCCACCGCCTGATGTCGTTCCAACACGTCTCCCGCATAGCCGCAGGCGAGCAGGACATTGATGCGCCTGTTCAATCGCCGCGCTTCGCGGGCAAGCTCAATGCCGTTAATCCCGTTTGGCATCACGATGTCACTTAACAGGAGGTCAAATTCTTCGCCGCTGAGCAGCTGAAGTGCTTCCGCGCCGTTTCGAGCGCAGCGAACCTGATAGCCCGACTTGGTCAGCATCGCCGAGGTGAGGTCCAGAAGATCGAAATTGTCCTCGACAACCAGGATTCGCTCCGAGCCTGCCGGTATCGCTTCGGGCTGGATGTCTTCCATCTCGGCGTCAGGCTTTTGCGTGGCTCTGGGTAAGTAGAGAGCGACGGTGGTCCCCTTTCCAGGTGCGGTTTCGATGGCAATGTGCCCCCCGGACTGACGGACAAAGCCGTAGACCATGCTGAGGCCGAGCCCGGTACCTTTGCCAACTTCCTTTGTTGTGAAGAAGGGCTCAAACACCCGATCCCGCACTTCGGGGGGCATTCCACAACCAGTGTCTCTGACGGACAGCCTGACGTACGATCCGGGCAGGCACCCCGCCACCGCCCCTGCATCAACGACGATGTTCCTCATCTCGATCTCGAGCACGCCGCCATCCGGCATGGCGTCACGCGCGTTTACGGCCAGGTTGAGGAGTGCGGTCTCCAGCAGCGCCGGGTCGACATGGCACAGCCACAGGCCTTCATCAGTCTGCAGCTTGACTTGGCATGCTTCCCCGACGGCGTGGCGAACGAGCCCCTGGAACTCACAGACAAGCTGGTTGGCGTTGACTGGTCTTGGGTTCAATACCTGCCGTCGTGAGAAGGCGAGGAGCTGCGCCGTCACCTTTGCTCCCCGATCGACGGCACGCAGTGCAGCCGCGGCGGAGTGTCGGGCTTTGCCAATATCGTCGTTAACCTGGATGAGTTCGAGGTTCGCGGCGATCACCGTGAGCAGGTTGTTGAAGTCGTGCGCGACGCCACCGGTGAGCTGGCCGACGGACTCCATCTTCTGGCTCTGATGGAACTGCTCCTCGATCAGGCGGCGCTCCTCCAGGGCAAGCTTGTGATCGGTGATGTCTCTGACGAACACCGCGAGACCTTGGCTCGAGGGGAACGCACTGATCGCGTACCAGATATTTTTGAGGGTGCAGAACGCTTCTGCAAAGACCGGGCGTTGCTCCGACATCGCCTCCCGGAGTTGGCTCAAGAGATCATCCATTTCGGCGACTTGGGGAAAGACGTCCGACAGGTTGATTCCGATGAGATCGCGTCCTTCGGCGATTTGCGACCAAGCCTGTCCGTTGAGGTAGCTGATGCGCCAGTTCTGATCGATAATGAGGACGCTGTCGGTCGTGCTCTCGAAGATCATCGTAATTTGAGCCGCGGCTTCCTCGGCCTTCTCCCTCGCTTCCTCGGCCTTCTCCTTCGCTTCGAACAATTCGTGCTCGCGGTGCTTCAGCGCATCGGCCATGGCGTTGAACGCGCCGGCGACCCGCGCAATTTCCGAGTTGTCCCGGATGTCCATACGCCGGGCAAAGTCGCCGAGCCGCCACCGGTTCGCGGCGTCAACCAATTGCGCAAACGGGCGTTGGATGAACCGTTGGCCGCCCCACACCGTCAGGACCAAGACAATCAGGGTGCTCAGAGCGATGAACAACACGTCGCGCTGCGTGCGACGTTCCATCTTGGCGAAAGTCTGCGCCCTGCCGAGGCCGTAGCTGACAAGAAGATCTTGCCCCGCAGCGGCGAAGCCGACGATCCTTCGCACGCCGTCAATGCCAGCCATCTCCGCCACGGTCCCATTGTCGAGTATCGGGTCTCTGCGGGCGGGCGACTTCTTGCCGACGAACAGAGCGTTACCAGGATAGCGAGCGAGAACGATGCCGTTGCGGTCCGTGATGGCGAGCGCGGCTCCCTCCGGAACGCCCATTTTTGCGATGTAGTCAGCGAGCCAATCGAGGCTGAGAGCGGCGATAACGACGCCACCCATGTGGCCCTCGTCGTCGTAGAATGGCAGCGCAAAATGGAGGGCCTTGCTGCCGGTCACTCGACTGATCGCGAACTCTCCGACTGTGAATTCGCCGGTTTTCAGGACGTGGGCGAAGTAGGCCCGCCCGGCAGCGGTCGTTGGCTTATGATCGCTGCTTGTGTCGCAGATGCGGCTGCCATTGATGTCGACCACGTCAAAGCTGATGAACCCCGGATAGCGTTCCTTGATTCTGGACAGATAGACGTTGCATCCGTCGGCGTCCTTCGCCTTGATCGCCGGATGCTCCGAGAGCGCAATCAGGGCCTGATGAACTCCCTGGACGATCTGCTGCTGCTCAGCGGCGGCGAGCTTGGCACGGCCGAGTGCTTCGTCCCGCGCTTCGACTTGGCGCGTGCGACGCAGGTCGATTTCATTGTACGCCTGTATCGCGATGGCCGGCAGCATGGCCGCAGCCACCAGCACGAATAGACGTGATAACAGGCTACTCATTCGACCATTTCCTACCCACGATCACCCGCATGAGACCGAGCGTGCCAGTCCACCGACAAGCGCTGCGACGGTGAGCGTTCGGGCGAACACCACGATCGGCTGACGGTCATATCGACCATAAGCTGGCGCATGGAACAGCGGCGCGACGGCAGAAACCAAGCACTAGAAGATTCACGTCCCGCCGGCCTACGCGGGAGCGACACGGAGGGTGGCACCCATGGCCATGAAGGTTGGCTGTCTCATGTTGATGCCAAAGGATGGCAGGGCGACGGGCTATGATCAAACTGAACCGGCCGTATTGCAGCGCTGTTTCAGTCCGTCTAAGAACGGTTACGATTGTAGGTGCCATGTGTGGACGTTGGCCAGTCTGTGTTTCAACATGCCCATATCGCCCCCCTGTCAGCGGAACAGGACGCAACTTGCCGTCGACCACGACGGCGGGAACGAAACGAATACCCAGTAGCTTCGCGCGTCTGACGACCTGCATATCTTTGATATCGTGCACGATCACTTCCCAGCAGGAACCTGCATCTCGCTTGACTGTCTCGATTGCGTCTTGGCAAATCGCGGAACCCGCGCTGAATACCTCGATTTTCGGTTTGTCGGCCATCCTACGCTCCTGTGCGATTTGACGTGCGGGTGGAGGATGCGTCTCCGCGCGATCGGGCGATCCCCATGAGCCACTGAGGAGGCTTATCGCCGAAACGCAATTGGCGCGACGTGCGATGATGATCGCAATCTTTGGCTTGGCCATGTTCGACTCCTCTATCCGTATTACCGAGCGGACGAGCTGATCAGGTCATGATCAACCAGCGACCCTGCCGCGGCTTGCACGGCCTTTAGGTGAGGCCCCATCCGTGATAAGAAAACCTGGATAATTTTGAAAAGTGTGTTCAGGAAATCTGAAATGGCGATCGCCCCGGCACTGAGCTTGGATCAGTTGCAGGTCCTTCTCACTGTGGTCGACACAGGCAGCTTTGCCGCAGCCGGAAGGAAGCTAAATCGGGCGACGTCGGCAATTAGTTACGCCATCGACACACTCGAGCATCAGCTCGGCATTCAGCTGTTTGATCGCGGCAGCACGCGCCGGCCCCAACTGACTCACGCTGGTGAAGCCGTGGTCGCGGAGGCCCGCGCGGTCATGCTGGGCGCCGATATGCTGCGGGCGCGCGTGAAGGGCCTCGTGGAAGGGTTGGAAGCCGAGGTGTCTTTGGCCATAGACCAAATGGTGCCACCACAGCAGCTTGCAGAAATTCTCAGCGCCTTCCATCGGGAGTTTCCGACAGTACCGTTGCGAATGAACTCCGAGACGATGGGCGGCGTCGAACGTATCCTGCAGAGCGGTCACTGCGGGATTGGAATTGGCGGCCTTCTCCACATGAGTGGGGATGGTTTTACGAGCGTGCGCATCGACGGCGTACGGATCATTCCGGTCGCCAGGCCGGATCATCCCTTGGCAAGGGCGCGCGCGAAGGCGGCCGCTGCACGCGAGCACCTTCAGATTGTCCTCACCGACTCAGGGCAGACCGACACGCGTACCTACAGCGTTGTCGCGGGCTCAATCTGGCGCGTGGGCGACCTCTCATGGAAGCGTGCCCTTCCGCTCGCCGGCGTGGGGTGGGGAGGGATGCCAGAGCCCATGGTTCGGGAGGACCTTCAGGCCGGGCGCCTGACCCATCTCCGGCTGTCCGAGTTTCGCGGAAGCAAATACCCCCTGCAGATCGTGCACAAGAACGATAGTCCGCCAGGGCCGGCGGGGAGCTGGCTGATCGAGCGAATTGCACGAGACATGGGGCGCACAGCGGGCCGAACGTTCTAACGCCGGCGAGCTGGCCGATCGGTCAAGAAAATTCGCTAGCGACCGGCAGGTTGCTTGCTGCCGCAGCGAGGCAACACGCAGGACGCGGGTCGGGAAGCCGTGGTTTTCCGCGCCGCACGTCTTCCTTTTCGGTCGCTCGCCTTAGCCGAATGCGTCGAGCAATATCCGAGTTCGAGGGCAAAGCGGAAAACATATGCTCGCGCTGATTCTTCTCGATTTGGGTGGAGTCGAGATGTGGCGCGGTGGCTTTAGGCTACACATATCTGTTCCCGCCCCTTTCGTCTGGCGGTGCCCTAGTGGTGTAGCCGTGACTCCGTTTCCACATCCCGCTCGTCGAACCGGACAGGCAGATCTCCCGCATCCGGCTCTCGGACAAGACCTCACGCCTTCGCCCACGGCCGGTCGCGGCCAAGCGCGGTTAGACGTACGAGCCCAAAGTGCCCGTAAAGGTGCGAGAGTGGATAGGTCCCGCCCTTGCATCGCCTGACCTTGTGCTTGATGCGCAACCACCGGCGCAACCGCACAGCGGTGTAGTTGTCGATCGCCCGATACGCTTTGGTGACGGTGCCTACATTGAAGTAGTTCGCCCATCCGCGCAGCGTGCGGTTCAACTTCGCCACCAACTCTGTGGTGTCTTGCCCTAACCCGGTTCGAGCCGTCAGCGCATGAAGGGTTTCCACCATGCGCTTGATGCTTTTCTTCGATGGCCGGTACCCCAGGCGCGCCTGGCCGGTTCTCGCTGAGTACATCCGTCCGAACGAGTATCCCAGGAAGTCGAACTCTCCTTCCGGCGCCTTGCAGATTCGTGTCTTGTCCTCGTTGACCGTCAGCTTCAACTTTCCCATGATCTCGCGCAGTCGCGACAAGGCCTCTTCGGCTTTGCCCCGCCGGCATAGGATCACGAGATCGTCGGCGTAGGTCACGATGCGAGTGCCGAGGCTTCGCTCGAGACCGAGCATCTTCCATCCCAGCACGAACCGGCGCATGTAGAGATTCGCCAGCAATGGGGAGATGGGTGAACCTTGCGGGATGCCGCGCCGCTTGTCTCGGGCTTCGGTCGTACGTGTCTTCCTTCCTCGATCGTCGGTTTCTTCCACGGGACACTCCAGCCACATCTTGATCAGATGCAGCACGCGCCGATCGACAATTCGGCGTGCTACCGACTTCAGAAGTTCGGCATGCGGAATGCTCCCGAAGTAGTCCGCGAGGTCGGCGTCGACGACTTCCGGGTGACCACGGAACAGCAGCGCTTCCACCTCAACCACCGCCTGCTGGGCATTGCGCCCCGGACGGTAGGCATACTGCTCCGGTGGAAGATCGGCCTCAAAGATCGGCTCCAGCACCAGCATCGCTGCCGTCATGCAGACCCGATCCCGCAAGGTCGAGATGCCCAATGGCCTGAGTTTGCCATTGGCCTTCGGTATGTACACTCTTCTGATAGGATCCGGTCGATACGTCTCCTGCCTGAGCGCAAGCGCCAGTTCGCCAAGCCACCGCTGCACCCCATACACTTCGATGTCCGCGAAGTCCTGCCCGTCCACGCCCGGTGCGCCCTTGTTGGAGCGGCATTGAGCATAGGCATGGGCCAAGATGTCTTCCCGGCTGATCTTGTCGTGCAGGGCGTAGAAGCGGTAGCCGGCTTCTGCCTTCGCTTTCGCGTGCAACGCCGTCTGCAGCTTCTGAACACTCTTCGGAGTTGATAGGTTGCCCAATCCCCAGGTCCCTCACTACGTCTTGCGTTCGTCTTGAACTGAGGTCCCTTCCCTCCGCCGGCGTTACCCGGCTTCAGCGGTACTACGAACCCCTCCGCATCCCCACGGCGCCCGGCCTGTCCCTCGCGGGCGTCCGGTTGATCATCCCTGACCACGTCGTGGGGCCTCCCGTGTTGCGTACGCTTTCCTTGTGTACATGCCGTCGCCACTACCCCGGCACAGCGACTGGAGGTATTGCTTCGCTCACTTCGCCCCAGCCGTATCAGCCTTCCCCGAAAGGGTCATCGGGTCGGCCTGCGCATCGTCCTTTTCGAGGCTTGCTCGGCGTTCACTCGCGTTACGGCCTGCACACTCGCGCTGTCACCAATTCGTGACACGCTAATCGAAGGCTTCAGCCACTTCGTTACCTCCATGACTGCTCCGACTGCTTCCGGCTGGAGCGTTTGCCGGGTGGGACTTGCACCCACTGGAAAGCGCCGCCTTGTCACGGCCCACACCCAGAACGGACATTCCGCGATGCTTGGACTTGCGTCGGGAATTAGGAAACGGGCCATGCCGACCGCGATGAAACGGTTCGTGATCAGGGGAGACCGGAAGTCATCACCGGAGAGCAAACGACGCGAAGGCCTCCTAAACGGGCCTCGCGCCATTGCACCTTGTGACGTATCTGACGGCAAGCCGAGCCCGGATAAGCTACTTTAATCCGATCACCATCGAATCCGGGCCGACAAGCGGTTCGACCCGCGTTTCTGAAAATCCGACTTCGCGCATCCAAGCCTGACAGTCCTCGCCTGTATAGTCGAACCCCCCGGCAGTTTCGATCAGCATATTTAAGCTCATCATGAGACCGAAAGCATTTTTGCGGCGGTCATCATCGATGATGGCATCATAAACGATGACTGCGCCGCCTTTCGGAAGCGCATCAAACGCTTTGCCGAGAAGCGCCTTTTTCTCGGCAAGGTTCCAATCATGGAGGATGTGCCCCATGACGATGACGTCAACTTTCGGCAGTGGGTCCTCGAAGAAATCTCCTTCGTGAAACCGCACGCGGTCCTTCACCCCTCGGTGAGCAACAAATTCCTCGAAAACCGGCTTGACCGCGGGAAGGTCGAAGCCAATGCCGATGAGGTGGGGATGGGCGCGGACAACAGTGGTGGGTACCATGCCTTGAGCGGAGCCAAGATCCATGAAGGTCTTGTAGTCTTTCCATGGGAAGCGGGCGGCGATGGCTTGGGCGGCACCCACACTTATTCCACTCATCGCGCTCAGAAACTCGCGCAACTGATCCGGATCGACATACAGTGCCGCAAAGAGGTTTTCTCCTCCACCCTTACTCTCGTTCTGCACTTCACCGGTGCGCAGGGCCTCCGTGAGCGATCCCCAGAAACGGTAGAGCCGGGCATTAGCCATCTCCAGGACACCGCCGATATAGGATGGCTTGGCTCGATCGAGAAACACGTCCGTGTCTGCGGTGTTGCTGTAGATGCCGTTCTCGCGCTCCAGCAACTTGAGTGCGACCAGCGCATCGAGGAAGTCGCGGGCTGATCGTTGATGCAGCGCAAGCTTTCTTTGAAGCGTCGGCAGGTCGGCGGGTGCATTGGCCAAAGTGCTGAATACGCCCAGTTCGACAGCACTCAGCAGCGTTTTGGATGCCCAAAAGCCAAAACCAACCTCAATAATATGTTCCGGTGTTGCTGCGCCCACGACTTGATCCTCAGTTTGGCTGTCACTTGATACGCCGGACTAGTCGCACGAACTCGCTACGGCGTAATTTCAAAACGATTGCGGCCGTAACATTCGGCTCGGCAGGCACCATCGGCGCAGATTAAGGGTTCTTCAGGTCCGCAACTGGCCCTAATGCGAAGTCCGCCCGGGTTCTGAAATTGGTCTGCTTATCGGGGTAGACCGGAAGTGACTGATCAACCTTCCAAGCGGCGCTTTTGACCCAAAGCCGACCTCCAGAGCTGAGCCCTCACGTCGGCTTGGGCCCAAACAGAACTATTGCGTTGCCTCTCGACGAAAGCTGGGCGGGAGTCTGATCCTTGGAAGCCTCTTAAGCCGCGTGGCCCCGCACCGCATCCAAATCGAAAGAGAAGCCCCACCCCGGTCGATCCGGGACGATCGCGTTGCCATCTCTGTCCAGTTCGATCCGCTCAGCATAAATCGGTTCGAACCACGGCATATGCTCAAGAATGTAAGCGTTCGGTGCAGCGGCAAGTAGCGACAGGCTCATCTCGCTGAACAAATGCGAAGACAGCTTGACGTCGAACGCCGCGGCGAGGTGACCCGTCCGAATGAACTCGGTCGGACCTCCCATCCGCTGCAGGTCCGGCATCAGAACGTCGGCCGATTTCATCTGCATCATCGCAAACATTCCGCGGCTTGTGTACTCGGTCTCACCGCTTGCAATCGGCGTGTCGAGCGCAGCCGCGATGGTTGCCTCGCCCGCGTGGTCCCAATACGGAATAGGCTCTTCGAACCATGTCAAATCGTATTCTTCCATCGCACGGCCAAGGCATATCGCCTCGGAGACGGTTAGTGATTGGTTTGCGTCGGCCATGAGCTTGATGTCTGGGCCGATCACTTGGCGCACGGCGCGGACCCGCTCGATATTCCACGCAACCGGGCGGGCGCCGACACGCATTTTGATCGCCTTAAAGCCGCAAGCCAAATAGTCCGCTGCCTCTCGCTGCAACTCATCGACGGATGAGGAGAGCCACAGTCCACCGCTAGCGTAGGTCGGTACCGCGGTTGCGGCAGCGCCAAGCAGGCGAGATACGTTGAGATCGACAATGCGACCCCGGAGGTCCCACAATGCGGTTTCGGCGCCGGCAAAACCGGCGATAGTCGCGCCGGTATGGCCAAAAAAGGCAATATCGGCCCAGGCGCGTTTGTAAAAAGACGATGCCATCGTCGGATCGAGGCCAATAAGTAGGGGTTCGAACGAGCGAACCATATCGTGCAAGAGATTCAGGCGGTTGCCGTTGAGTGCGAAGCACAGGCCTTCGCCGGTCACGCCTTCGTCGGTGTCGAGGAACACCAGAACTGCGTCCGTTGAATGGATCTCGAGAGTCGCCGACAAGATTGGCCGCGGTAGTGGCAGCCTCACGATCTTGGTACGTAGCCCGGTTATTTTCACCTTCCGTCTCCTTGCAGCCACCCTAGATGGCGCTAGTGGTAGCGTCGTATCCTGGTCCGATCCAGACAAGATTGCGCTCAGGAAGTCGGGCCATCGCCCAACTTAGGGGGCCGTTCTTGTTGCCGTAGGGGGCGGCTTCTGACCCCAAGCAGTCTTACTAATGCGCGGCCTTTCGCATCATCCCTTGCAGAAGAGCCAGAGCCTCATCGGCCCTGTCATGAGGCACAAACAGGTGATCGTGGTAAAACGCTGAAACCACGTTTACGCTTATTCCGGCTTCAGACAATCGCGTCGTGATCGTGGCCAGAAAACCGACAGCCTCAAGCGAGGAATGAACGGTCAAGGTGATAAGACGTGATATAAACTGGTAAGTGAGACCGAGACTTTCGGCTTCCTCTCGCTGGACGACAAATGTCGTTCCCTCGCTCTCACGGAAGGTAAAGAGCGGCTTTATCATGGCTGGAACTTCTGTCTCTTCCGAAATCGTGCAAAACACAAAGATGCCCGGCTGCATTTCCGGCTTCATACGGCTTAAGAGTACCTGAAGATCGATTTCGCTCGCCATTACAATCTGACCAGCCGCTGTTCGGTTTGCGATTTTAGAGCACTAACTAGCGCGGACAAACGGGATGTACACTTAGAGCTGGTTTTCGGGCGACGATCCGGCGAACCTAGTCTATTGAGATACGCTTTCGCATATGCACCGCAACAGCGCCTGGCGCCACGGTTTCCCGCATATATTCGATGTAACCGCGCTTAGCGTAAAAGGCCAAATTTGAGGCGAAAGCGGCGTTTGTGTAAAGGCGAGTTTCGGTCAAACGGAGTGCGCGAGCTCGATCTTCGGCGTGCTGTAGCAGTTTATCACCCAAACCGAAGCCTTGCTGATCGGGACGAACAGCGATGCTCTCAATCAGCAGGTGATCGGCTAGTGGAACTACTTCGATCAGCGCTAAGAGCTGACCGTTCTCTTCGTAGAGGTCGATGATGTGGTCAATGATTGCACGCTCGTAATCGGCGGTCATTGGTTTAGGTTCGCGCGCAATTAGCGGCACCCATTTCGCGTAAGCTGACCGGGTGACTACACGAGCTTTATCGGCGTCAATCAAGGTCGCTCTTCTGAGCGGTAGCGGCGCCATCGAAATCTCCAGATCAATTTGTGTCCAATAAGGGCCGATATTTGGGGCATTAGTCTTGTACGGGCTTATGTGCCCCAAGCCAACTCGAGGCCAACAGCCTCGCGATGCAGACAGTCCCCGACTTCGGCAACGACGTCTTCAGGTTCAAGGTCGCCAGGGGGATCCTGAAGGATTTTCCGGAGGTCGAAGTCACAATCCGGATGAGAACCTGGACGGCCAATTCCAAGTGTCAAATTGAAGTAGAGCAGTATGGTCACGAGCAGGACATCGGCTTGGCTACGGAACAGGTCGTCAGGAATGCCAAGATATTCGCCAAGTTCAAAACCCACATGCTCGGTCCCAGGGGACAACGGCAAGCAATAGGCAAGACACGGTCGGCCAAGCCGAGAAGCCGCCAGTCGAGCAACGTCCGCTTCTGGCCCTAATGCGAAGTCCGTGCGGGTTCTGAAATGGTCCGTTTATCTGGGCAGAGCGGAAGCGACTGGCTGGCTTCCTAGACGGCTCTTTTGACCCGAACCGGAAATCGACCAACTGTCCGGGTGGCCGATGATCAGCCCAGAGATTCGGCTCCATTGCTCGTCGCTCAGAACCGGTGGATCCAGGACACCCAAGGCAGCCTCCCAAAAAGCAGCCTTGAATCATGCTTCGACTGATTTGAGAATCCCAGGAGTCGACACAACCTAGATGGCTTGCTGGCTGACCGATGCCTCATACGTCGGTGATGGGCCAGCACAACGCCAGCATTGCGGCCCAACCCCGCCGCGTGGGGCTCTCAGCCTCGCGTCACGTTACCCAGCCGACCTTCTGGCGCCACAGGAGTGCTGCGGCCCGCCTAGCCTCGTGCTCCAGCGGCGTAGGGAGCGGATCGGCCTTTGCCCTGGCGAGAACGACGGCGATTGCTGGCAAGCCTGCCTCTTTCCGCCACGCATCGACTTGAGACGCGTCTTCCAGTTTGTGGACTTGCGGCCCCTCCGGCCGAAGGTCGATCTGTGTTCCAAAGCGCTGAGGAATTACATCCTTCAGGTCGTTCTTAAAGTTGAGTGCGCTTGCGAGTTTGAGGGCTAAGACAGTCTGGGGCGAACAATTTCTTCTATCGCCATCAAGCGCCTTGGCGTTTTCACACAGCCAAGACCCGAAGCCGACATTCCGCAACGCAAGGAATCCTCGCCGCGAACTTCTGTCCCACTGCGTAACGAACTTCAAACCCCAAGTTTAAAGCCTTTGCTCGTCTCTGGGGTTAGCGCAGCTCGCCGATGCCGCTTGTGAAAGATAGGGCTCTCCCACGATTACCGATTGTTCACTACACTTCCGCCGAAAATGCGCTCAGCATAGTTCGAAGCAAAACGATGGTGGATGCGTAACAGATCGAGTCATCGCCATGCGCCACGCCCTACTCTTGCACGCTCTTGCCACAGCCGGCCTGTTCACCGGTCTGGGATCCAGCAGCCTCATCTCAGATGCATCCGCCGGGACCGCCGGCCACGCCTTGGCTGTCTCCGTCGACGATTTCTGCTATAGAGACACGTCGAACGAGCCCACCGATCAGACGGCCGTGCATGAAAAGCGATTGCGGGCTTTCATGACCTCGCTGCGGGACGATGTCACGGCAGACGGCCGTTTTGAGCTCGTGCTGTCCTCCTGCGCACCAAATTGTCCGACCGACGGACCGGCGTTGCGCGATCGGCTGCGCGCGGCGTCACAGGCCGGCGCGCAAATCCTGATCATCGGGGGCGTTCATAAGATGAGCACTCTGGTGCAGTTTGCGCAGACTGTTGCCATCGATACAACATCCCAGCGCGTCGTGTTCCGGAAGTACTTCCAGTTCCGCGGCGACAATGACGAGGCATGGCAGCGGGCGGAGCGCTTTGTATCGGAGGAGCTCCGCGACCGGCTGCTTGAAAGCAGATCGCAGCAATAGGCGGCGCGCGGCGAATGTGCATGGCCCGTGAGTCCGTTTTAACCGTTCGCGACAACATCCGCCTGTCGCCTCCATGTCGGCTCTGAAGGGGTAGACCGGACCGGATCGAGATCGGGCAAAACCGTCGCGATTGACCCGGAGCGGACTCGGATCAGCGCTCCTGAACGCTTCGCGGTGGTCGAGCGCGCGCCAAGCTCAGCACGCGCCCCACCGTCACCAGCTGATGCATCACTTCACTTCGCGTCTTGTGCGGCGCGACTCGCCTCCATCAGCTTCTTCTCATCCTCCGGCGTCAGCTTCGGAGGGGCGACGGCAAGGGTCACCTTGTTGATCTTGCCCGTGAACGGGAACGGGACCTTGTAGTCGCGGTCGTCGACAGGTGTGGCACCGCTGGTGCCGATGTTGAACGTCTGATCGAGCGGCAAGCCAAGGGGAATGCTGCGCTCCATCCGTTTCGTGGATACCGCCTGCCCGTCCACCTTCAGGGCCCCCCTTCCGCCGCGGCCGACGCCGCTGACATTGTTGAACGCGAGCGTGCCGGCGCCGAGCCCGTCATAGTGGAAGTCGTACACGATCGTGTGCTTGCCAGGACCAAGCGCGTCTGTGCCTTCCCAGCGCACCCGTTCGAGGTCGAGCAGGTTCTGAGTGAACACGGGTTTGCCTTTCACCAAGTACAGCGCGTATCCGGCAAATCGTCCTCCCTCGCCGATGATCACGCCCTCGGAGCCGTTCTGCGGCACGTCGATCTCGGCCGTTATCGTGAAGGAGGTGTTCAGCAGGCTCGGCTGGTTACCATTGGGCATGCTCATGGGCGTACCCGAATAGGTGAAGACGTTGCGTCCTGCCGCCATGCTCGGACGGGGCGTGACAAAGCGCGTTGACGCCGAGCCGTCCAGCGGCAGCACCTGATACTTGGCAAACTGGCCGAACATCAGGTCCCGCATCTCTTGCACCTTGACCGGGTACTTCGCCGCGACGTCGTTTGACTGCGTCCAATCATTGCCGAGATCATAAAGCTCGAACTTGAACGCGGTGGCAGGATCGGCGACCGCCGCGCCGGCCAATTGCCAGGGGGCACGGATCGGAACGGCGCTCAGCATCCAGCCGTCATTGTACAGTCCCTGCACGCTCAACATCTCGAAATACTGGGTCCGGTGTGTGGACGGCGCGTTCGCGTTGGCCTTGTCGAAAGTGTAGCCCATGCTCACCCCTTCGATCGGCTTCTGGCCGACGCCATCGACCATAACAGGGGCTGGAATGCCGGTGGCCTCCAACAACGTCGGAACGATATCGATAACATGGTGAAACTGGGAGCGGATGCCGCCCTTATCCTTGATCTTGGCCGGCCAGGAGATTGCCATGCCCTGGCGCGTCCCGCCGAAGAACGAGGGAATCTGCTTGGTCCATTTGTACGGAGTGCAAAAGGCCCAGGCCCATCCCACCGCATAGTGCGGGTAGGTTTGCGCCGACCCCCAGGCGTCATACCACGGCATTTGCTGTTCAGCGCTCATGTCGATGCCATTGAACGGCAAAGCCTCATTGACTGTCCCGGTAACCGACCCCTCGGCTGAAGCACCGTTGTCGCCGCTAATGTAGATGATGAGCGTATTGTCGAGTTTGTCCATGTCCTCGACCGCCTGGATCACGCGGCCGATCTCGTGATCAGTATAGGCAAGATACGCCGCGTACACGTCGGCTTGTTTGATGAACAGCTTCCTCTCGACGTCAGTGAGCTTATCCCAACTCTTCAATAGATCGTCGGGCCACGGCGTCAGCTTCGCATCGGCAGGGATCACGCCAAGCTTCTTCTGGTTGTCGAAGATCTGATCGCGCAAGGCATTCCAGCCCTTGTCGAACAGATGCATGTCGCTGATCTTCTTGATCCATTCGGGAGTCGGATGGTGCGGCGCGTGCGTGCCGCCTGGAACGTAGTACAGGAAGAACGGGATCTCCGGATTGACGTCGTTGAGCCCGTTCATCCACTGGATGGCGTCATCGGCCATGGCTGTGGTCAGATTCCAGTCGGGTTTTCCGAGGTAGGGCTGGATGTGCGTCGTGTTCCGGAACAGCGAGCCGGGCGTCCACTGGTCGGTGTCGCCGCCCATGAAACCATAGAAGTACTCGAACCCCATGCCAGTCGGCCACTGGTCGAACGGGCCGGCCAGGCTGGTCTGATAGACCGGCGTGTTGTGGTTCTTGCCGAACCACGAGGTGCGATAGCCGTTCTCCAGCAGGATGCGGCCGATCGTGGCGCTGTCCTTGCCGATTACGCTGTTATAGCCGGGGTAGCCCGTCGCGATCTCGGAGATCACGCCGAAGCCTACCGAGTGGTGATTTCGTCCGGTGATGAGCGCCGCTCGCGTCGGCGAGCACAGCGAGGTCGAGTGGAAATTGTTGTAGCGCAGCCCCTCGGCTGCGATCCTGTCCAGTGCGGGCGTCGGAATGACGCCGCCGAAGGTCGACGGCGCACCAAAACCGACATCGTCGGTCATGATGAGCAGGACATTCGGCGCCCCCTTCGGCGGCACGACGCGCGCGGGCCAGCCGGGCTGTGACTGGAGAGCATTGAGATTGATCTGGCCGTCGAATTTTTGCGGAGGGGGCGGCAAATAGCGGCCGTCGATCGTCGTGGTAGCATCAGGCGAGCCACGAACGCCCGTGGTCTGCTGACCGAAAGCTGACGCAACGGTCAGCACGGTCAAAGCCACACCTGAGAGAGCAATCTTGAAAGTCTTCATGTGCAACCCTCCAATTCCATCAGCCGATGTTGCTCGAAAACTTTGAGGCTGCTTCAGCCTGACGAGAACCCTGCCCGGCGTTATGCAATTCCGGCAAAATACGGGCAGATGATGGTGGGCTGAATCTTCGGTCATGTTGATTTGGATCAATGCCTTTTTTGAGCCCGGGCCAGGGTGGGATAGTCCCACCTTCCGCGCCCCGACACCTTCCCCTGGAAGGCACAAGGGCCGTGCCCGCCAAAGCCCGTAAACGACATTCCCTTGATCTAACTCAAAGGCCGCCCATCCCCGTTTCGGACCATCGGGCCGTGCCGGAGCTCGACAAACAAGCTGAGGGCCGAGAGTCTAAGCCGTCGCGCTTGGAAGAAGTGCGGCGCGTGATCGAGGAGTATGCGGCCGACCTCCGCGAGATCATCAGGAAGCTCCGGCAAAAGATGAATTAGGCCCGCCGTCAGTTGGCGGCATCATTCATTCAGCGACTTCCGCTTGTGGCCCTAATGCTAAGTCCGTGCGGGTTCTGAAATGGTCCGTTTATCTGGGCAGAGCGGAAGCGACTGGCTGGCTTCCCAAACGGCGCTTTTGACCCCATAGCGGACTTGCGCGGTGATTTGTTGTCAGCGACATGCTCGGAGGCTAGTGGCTAACAGGCCCTCAGAAGCCCTAAGCCTTTTGTGTGCGAGCAGTTGGCGCTGAAAAGTTCGGGTGCGATGATCTGACTTGGTGCGCCAATATCATCGCCAAAGTTCGGTAAGGAAACGGAGAACTGCCTTCACGTTCGGGCTGTGACGCCGGCTTTCGGGCCAGACGGCCGTTACCGACGAACGGTCTAGCGCATAGTCCTCAAGTATGGGCACCAGTTCACCCCGCGCGACATGCGGAGCGGCTATGTAGGTCGCCGAGATGCCGATGCCACCGCCTGCGATCAGCACCGCCGACACGCCATCACTGGTGTCCACCGTGATCGCCGCATCAGGAACGAACTCCACGATGTCCCTATCGATAAGGAAGGGCCATCGCAGCGATTGACCCGAACTCTGGAAGCGAAAGTTGACGCATCTATGACCAGACAGTTCGTCCGGATGCTGGGGTGTCCCGAACTTCTTCAGATATGATGGAGCCGCGTAGGCGCAAAGTCGGTGCGGTCCCAGTTTTTTCGAGAGAAGACGGGTATCTGCCAGATCACCAACGCGGATAGCCACGTCTATACCTTCTTCGGCGACGTCGACGAACCGATCTGCGAGCCTTAGGTCGATGAGCAATTGTGGATACTGCTCGCAAAAGCGTGGTAGCGCAGGTCCCAGTACGTGGACACCAATCGGCAAAGGTGCCGCGATCCGGATTGTGCCTTTCGGCTCGGCGCGGGTCGCCAGCGCCGCCTGCTCGATCTCCTCCGCCTCCCGCAGCAGACGCATTGCGCGCTCGTGGAGGTCGCGTCCCTCCGGCGTCAGCGTGAGTGATCGGGTCGTCCGGTTGAAGAGCGAAAGGCCGAACTGCTGCTCGAGCCGCTGAACGCTCTTGCTCACCGCCGACGGTGACACCCCGAGCGCCCGCGCCGCCGCCGTATAGCTGCCAAGCGAGGCGGCCCGCGCGAACGCGATCAGCCCCGTCAGCCTTTCCAAACCGATTTGTGCCACCACGGCATCAGTAAAGCGAAGCCGAGAGCAATTATCAATCCCGTCCCACGTCCGTAAATCGAAGCCCTGAGCGCCCTAGCGTGTGCCTTCAAGGAGTTCGACAGATGACAAACCAATTCCCATCCAGCCAGATCGAGGGTCAAAAGGTCCTGATCGTCGGCGGTACGTCCGGCATCGGTCTCTCGGCCGCGATCCAGGCCAAAGCGGCCGGCGCCGAGGTGACCGTGCTCGGATCGGACCCAGCGCGCGCGGCCCAGGTCGCGGCCGAACACGGTTTAACCGGTGGGCTGAGTGCGGACGTGACCCGGCCCGAGACGATCGAGGTGGCGCTCAGGGGTGTGGCACACGTTGATCATCTGGTGCTATTGGCCGGCAGCTTCGCAGTGGGCAAGGTGCTCGAAGCCGATCTCCTTCGACTGCATCGAGCTTTCGACGAGCGCGTCTGGGCCGCCGTGCACGTCCTGCGGGCCTTGGGCGAACGCCTCGCTCCCGACGCTTCGATTACCTTTATCTCAGGCGCACTCAGCGACCGCCCCAACGGCTACGGTACTGCCGTGCTCGCCGCAGCCTCGTCGGCGATGGAGTCGCTGGCGCGCGGCCTGGCGCTGGAGCTCGCTCCGCGTCGGGTAAACACGCTCTCGCCCGGTCCGATCGACACGCCGTTGCTCGGAAAAGCGTTGGGCGACGGACGCGATTCCTATGTCGCCCAGCTTCGGCAGACGCTGCCGCTCCATCGCTTAGGCACCCCGGATGAAGCGGGCGCGGCGGTCGTTTTCCTGATGGCGGACGGCTTCATGAACGGGGCCACTCTAAACATCGACGGCGGCTCGCGCCTCGTCTGATCCCGCCACCGCGACCCAGAGCACAACTTGGTACGTTCGTTAGCATACAAGAAGGCTTTGGTGACCGGCGGCTCCCGCGGCATCCGCGCCAACGTAATTGAGCCCGGTCCGATCGACACCGGCATGGCGCCGACCGAAGGGCCTGGGGCTGACATGCTCAAGGCCCACTTCGCTCTCAAGCGCTACGGCACGCCCGAAGAAGTGGCCGCGGCCGTGGCCGTTGCGTTCCTGGTCGGGCCCGAAGCAAGCTTCATCACAGGTGCGACGCTTGCCATTGATGGCGGCTTATCGGCCTAAACTGGACGTCAGAGCATCCCAAAGAACCAGGAAACCAGACCATGTCAGATATCAATTATGATCTCCTGCTCCGATCCAACCTCCAGCGCGTCTTCAACGAAAGAAATCCGGATCATCGAGCGCACGCGCTGGCAGAACTCTACGTCGATGATCCGGTTATGTTCGAGCCTGAAGGGGTGGTAGCCGGCAGGGAGGCGATTAGCGCCGTTGCGGGCAAGCTGCTCGACCAGTTTGGACCGACTTTTTCCTTTAAGCCCGACGGCGTCGCGCTCGGTCATCACAGTTTTGGGTTGTTGCGCTGGCATGCTGGACCGGACGGCGGTCCGGTAGCGGTCACCGGGGCTGACGCTGCAGAGTTCACCGGCGGCAGGATCGCCCGGCTCTGGGTGCTTCTTGATCGACAATGAGTGCTCGCGAATTTCTGTCGAAGTGCGAACAGCCACGGGCCCGTGTTGCAGGCCGCCATCACCTTCCATAGGAACATTGCGAACAGTGAAGCCGCTTCAGTCGGCGTCGTCATTGATTCAGAACGCATGTCCGCTTCTGGCCGATTCCGTTGAAAAAGGCCGGCAGTATTTCGTTGTAATAGCTCCGTCGCGACGTGGCCGAGCTGCTCTACCGCCCTTATGCGAGCCTCGGCCTGGGCATCGGAATCAGCTTGGCCATCTTTCGAAGGTTCTGGGCGGTGGCTGCGAGGACGAACTCGTCACGCGCGCCGTTTGGACCTCGTAAACGCAAACGGTCGAGCTTGAGAATGCGCTCGAGGTGCGCGAACAACATCTCGATTTTCTTGCGGAGCAGGCGCGAGGTGCCTCCCTCCCACGATCTCGCGATCTGGCGCGCCATGTCGCGAGCGCCCTCGTAGATCGAGCGCGGCACTCTCCGTGAGGCCTGCTTGGGGCAACACCGAGCCTTCAATGCGCATCGATCACAATCGCGCTTGCTGGCGAGGTAAAGCATGGTGGCACCATCATTCACCAACGTTCCGGTCGTGGTAAGAACTTTGTCACCAGGGCAACGATAGATATCCCCGGCATGGTCATAGGTGAAGTCGTCGCGCGAGAAGATCCCATCTGTGCGGGCCGACTTATCGAAGACTGTAACGTGCGGCTCGATGCCGTGCTCATAGACCAGCCAGGCGAGCATCTCGGCCGAGCCATAGCCGCTGTCACCGAGGAGCCGGCTCGGATAGAGATCAAACCGCTCCAGCGAGCGCTCGATCATGCGCTTAGCGGCCAATACCTCCGCCTGCCGGATTGCCGTCGTTGCCTCAACATCGACGATGATCGCGTTCTCGATGTCGATCAGGTAGTTCGTCGAATAGGCGAAAAAGGCTCGGCCGCCGTGCGCCCCCGTCCAGCGCGCCGCCGGGTCGGAGGGCGACACGAACTTCGGGGTGACCTCGGTCGCGGCTCCGAAAGCGGCATCATCGAGGACAGCCAGATACTCATCGATTGCTCGGCCGGCAGCCTCCGGCGGAAGTCCCTTATCGCCTTCGATCCCTTCTGCCGATTGGCATCGGCCTTGATCAGGCTCGCATCGACTGCAAATCCTTCACCGCCGACCAGTCGTTCCTCGATGCAGCGGTGCAACACGCTCTCGAACACGCGACGGAAGAGATCGCTCTGCCGGAAGCGGCCATGCCTGTTCTTCGAGAAGGTCGAATGATCCGGCCCCCCCCATCCAGACCGAGCCGGCAGAACCACCGGTAGGCCAAATTGAGGTGAACCTCATCGCACAGGCGCCGCTCCGACCGGATGCCGAAGCAGTAGCCGATCAGGAGCATCCGGATCATCAGCTCGGGATCGATCGAAGGTCGACCGATACTGCTGTAGAAGGGCGCCAGGTCCTGCCTAATCTGTTCAAGGTCGACAAATCTATCGATCGATCGGAGCAAGTGGTCGGCGGGGATGTGCCTTTCGAGTGAGAACTCATAGAACAACGCAGCCTGCTCGACTTGCCGATGCCCCATCATGATCTTCAGTCCTGCCAACTAGACAGACTGAATCACTGATACCTCTGCGTCGCAACCGCTGCCTTTTTCAACAGAATCGGCCCGGAGCCGTCTGTAAGGGCAGCGCAGAGCACGTCTGCTCTGCCCCCGAAGTCAGACGTCAACTTGTTCGGCTATCGCGAGGGCGTCGTCGACCTCGATGCCGAGATATCGAGCGGTACTCTCGATCTTGGTATGCCCCAGAAGGAGCATTACGGCTCGCAGGTTGCCGGTTCGGCGATAGATCAAGGTCGCCTTGGTCCGGCGAAGGGAATGCGTCCCGAACAGGTGCGGGTCCAACCCGATCTCGGCGATCCAGCGGGACAGAAGGCGGGCATACTGGCGGGTCGTCATGTGTCCGGCCCGCCGCCGTCCGGTGAACAGGTATTCGCCTGACTTCTTGACGGTCACCCGCAGGTAGTCATCGATGGCCTGACGGGTCGATTCCGTTAGTTCGAATTTGACTGGCCGACCGGTCTTCTTCTGTCGGACGATCGCGCGATCGGCCGTACACCCGCCCGGCGCAACGTCATCGACTTTCAATGCGACTACATCGCAGCCGCGCAGCTTGCTGTCGATGGCGACGTTGAACAGCGCCAGATCACGCGTTCGGCCTTCGACCTGGAGCTTGGTTCGGATCGACCAGACATGCTTGGGACGGAGCGGCGGCTTTGCGCCGACGATCTTCCCCGTGTTCCAAGGAGCGTATTTAGAGACGGCAGGGATGGTGCTTGGGATATCGGTCATGGTTGACCTCCTCAGCTAGTGAGGCTGGTCATTTTCAGCTCGGAGCCCTTCCAATCCCGCGTCCGCTTTGAGACGATTGGAGACGTACTTGGGTCCAATTTGAGCGAAGCGGGGGCCGCCTTTGACCCTTAGCGGACTATTAATGTTTGACGCGCTCGATAGTTAGCGACTGGAGAAGCGAGATGTCGCTCATTTTATTCCTACTTACCATTGCGCTAATCGGCGTTGCCGGATGGGGTTTCATGTCCGTCATGAGCTAACTGGCAAAGTGGTATCCCCAAGAGCCGGTGGATACGATTTCACGTAGGTTCGAGGTTGATGGTTTCGTCTGGAGCTCCCGCGCACCGCGCGCGCTGCGCCGCCGGTACGTTGTGACACAGGCATGCGCTATTCCTGCGTTTCTGTGTTTGGCCGCACTGGTTTGGCTGAATGAGACACGTCCGGATGTCCGTATCTTCGGGACTATCGCATTCTGCTCCATGTCATTTCTCCTCGCTGGTGTTCTGGCATGGAAAGTCATTCGGCGCGGGGTGTGATCGCGCCATCTCGGACCGCAGGACTGGTATTGGCCCATCTCGTCAATAGTTGCATATCCGCCTTTGCGCCGCTCTTCGGGGGTAAGCGGACATGATCATTTATGGGTACACAGCCCAAAAACGCAAAAAAGACCCCGCCGGCCCATAGGACCGACGGGGTCGGAACGAAAGATGCGACTGTTACGGACTACCATCGCCGCAACCGCCGCTATGATCACCACTGACGCCCTCGCCGCCCCACCACTCAAACTGATGCCGATCGATTTCGTCGGCGAATGGTGCAACGGCGAGACCATCCAGGGTGAGACCAATTGGAAGTTGCCGAGCTGGATCGATGACGGCAGCAAATGCACCAATATCTTGAGTGTAACCAAATATGACTTCAGCTTCGAGATCGACGGCAAGCCATTCAGTTGCGTGCCAGACACGATCAGTCAAAGTACGGCGCCATCTGGCACCAGCTACCAGGCTACAATCAGCGCCCATTGTCGAGGAGATGGTCCGGTAACCGGGCCCTGGACTGGCAGCGACGTTCGAGTTCTCCCGCTACAAGGGCAATGTCTACATTAAGCGGAAGTGATTGGCGCCTACTGAAACCAGTTGCCGAAGATGCCGCCATCCCGCTGACGCTGGCGCTCCTTCTCCTGCCTTGCCTTTTCCTTCTCTTCCTGCAGCTTCTTCTTCATGATCTTGTGCATCTGCACGCCGCCGGCAAGGAACGCGCCGACCATGACCAGGATGCCGCCGGCGGCGATCCGCACTGTCTTGAGCGGCAGAAAATAAGTGATGGTAAGGAGCACGAGCAGGATCACGAAGGCCGCGCCGAACCAGTACACCAAGGGATCGAACAGCCACTGAAAGGACGCGGTGATGCGATCCTCGATGCTGGTGATGATGTCGTTGATCATCGTCATACCTCGGAAGCGGCCCGCCCCGCATTGTCGCCGACTGCGATCACCCTCTCCTTCGGAGGCGGCGCGGACTTCGGCCAGTAGTAGCCGACGATGCGGCTGCGCTCGTGGATCGACCGCTTGACCTGATCATCCTCATTGGCGCCGATGCCGCGCACGCCGCTCGAGTTTTCGCCGTCGTACAGGAAGACATGCCCGGTGCCGGCGTCCTTGGAGCCGCGCCACATCGTCACGATGCAGCCCAAAGCCGGGAGCTTGAGCTTGGTGAACTCAGGACTGGTCTCAAAGCTGCGCGCCGTGGCCGAGCGCGTGCCCTTGAAGCCGGAGGTCTCCAGGCAGTAGTTGGCGAAGATCGCGCACCACGCATCGCCAAGCTTGCCGCACTTGGCGCCCGCGATGAACGGCTCAGTGCCGTGGTTCTCGCCAACCTCGTGAAACCCGATCCACTTCTCCGCGGTGATGTACCACGGCGGCTTGTCCCCGGCCGAGAGCGGCGGCGGATTGAGCGGCTGGTCCTGAGTGCCGAGCCGAACGCCCTTGTTCAGCTCCATCACCGTGAGGTCACCGACCTCGCCGTCGGGGTTGAGGTTGCAGGCGGTCTCGAATTTGCGCACCACGGCCTGGCACACCGGGCCGAAGATGCCGGCGACCACCACGTCATTGAAGCCGAGCGCGATCAGGCGCCGCTGCACATCCTTGACGTCCTCGCCGGTGTCGCCAAGCTTGACGACCCGGTTCAGCTTCAGCGGTGGCTTTACGTCGGCTTTCGGCTTGAGCCACGCCGCGATTCCCGCAAGCAGCGCCTGCCACGCAGTGAGCGTGGTCGCCGGCGGCGGGACGGTGGCCGGCGGCGTAGCGGCCTGCGGGTTGGTGGATGCGCAGTCGTCCTTGTTGTAGCCGCTGATAGCGGCCTTGTCCTCTTCCGGAACTCCGGCGGCATCCGCCATCGTCGCGCCGACCTCGTCCAGCGGGACGGACCTCGTGAACGCATAGAGTGGCTCGAGGCTACGGAGGCGGATTTGCCCTTTGCCAGCTCCTGGGCGAAGCGCTCGTCCTTGGGGTTGGAGAGAACAGGCATTAGTCAGCTACTCAGCATCGCAGGGCACAATCGTAACGAAGCCGGCCTATGGCCTATGTTGGCGACGAGCGCTGGGGCAGTTGCCCGGCTTATAGGAACGTCAACAATGCCTGGGCGTTAGGAGGCGGTAAATAGATCCCGACCGCACAGGACTGCGAAGCCACCGTCCTCAGTCCTTGGAGCGCTCAGGCAACGCCGCGAACAAGAGCAACGCGGAGGGCCCATGAGAAACATCGTGAACGAAACCGGCGAAATCATCGCCAAGGCATCGGATGGCCACACGCTGGTCGGCGGCCACCACCGCATTATGGTGGCGGCTGGCCTCGGTCAAAAGCTGTTCTGGCAAGATACCGGCGAACCCGTAAAACTCGACGTTTTCAGGCGTTCGGAAAGCTATCTGCGACATTCAGCTTGAGCTGCTGCTGGCTTGGCGAAGGTCGAGCCCCGAACCCAGCTCGCGGCATTTTCGCTAGATTGATTTCCCCGGTTCTCTTGATGGCCAGCGAGCACATAAGCTTCATCGGCTGTCTTGCCCTTGGCCAGCTCTTGAGCGAAGCGCTCATGCTTTGAGTTTTTCAGGATGGGCATTGGATTGCCTGTAAGTCGTATGGAAGGGTGATGCCGCACTTTTTGGCCGGGGTGTACTCATAAAGCTGTCGTGTTCTTACTTTCGTTCGAGGACTAGATGGACGGCTAGACGAATCGCGCCAGCGCCCCAACCCGCCACAAGAATAGCAACGGTATCGTCAATTCCCCACTGCCCCTGAATCACTCTGACTAGAAAAACGTAGAGTATGAAGAGAAGGAGGGTATGAAATAAGAGATATGGAAGCCAGCCAAAAGTGTGCTGTGGAAGATTAAGCAGTAGCAGCCTGCGCACAGAAAGAGCAGTCGTTTCAAATTCCGCCAACACAGCTCGCTCAGCGACGAAGTCTTCGCGCACAGCTTTCGTGGCATCCTGCATCAACCTCTCAAGTTCGCTTCTATTTGTCTCCGGGACGTTTGCCAAGCCGGCATAACCTGCGAAACTTCTCTCGACGAAATCTATTATTCGGTTGGCTTGATCTAGTGTGCGTGCGAGCCGGCCTGCACGAACACGCGACAACAACGATGCCGCTAGTGTGCCTCCGATCGCTGTCGCTAAAGCGCTCGCTAAAGGAATTAGTATCTCATTCATTCTTCGTCGCCGCTACTTGTTGCGCTCCTTTATGTGTTTTCCAAGCGCATCCTCCGCCGCCGAAATCGCTCTCACCTCATCTTTGAGGTCATTCACGAGGCTTCTCATCATGCTGCGATCTGGCGTCGCTAATCCGGCCTCGTTGGCAAGTCTGCAAAGTGTATCGACTCGCTTTCTATCAATGTTGATCTTGAGTGCCTTGAAGGAGTCTTCCGCCGCGAACAGATCACCCTCTCGCGAGATCTGGGCAAATCTTGAGAAATGGCATCAATCCGCGTCAATGCGTCAGGTATTCTTGATAACCGTAAGTCGCTTGATATCCCTATCCCAGCAGCCCCGCCTTCCATGTGGGCCTCGACGATTTCGATCAGCCTCAATTTCTGGCTTTCGAGATCGATGATCGACGCTCGCAATTGCGTCAGACGGGACCGGCTTCTCCTCAGCGAGCTTGAGAGGTCTAGGGTCGCGAAGTAGTCCTTAATCGCGTCCCACACTCCTGGTTCAATACCTGTTTCGACCCTGTGAAAGCATTCTGATTGTTGCGCGAAGCTAGGCGAGATGCAGCCTTCCCAAAGAAAGAGAGCGGCGCATGCAAACAACATTCTGAGTCGGATTTTGGTCTTCATGCTCCACCCCACAACCCAGCGAAGGAATCAGACTACATCCCTTCAGGATGCAAGGACTACACTAAGTCCGCTAAGGTGGCGCGTCCATTGGTCGCCGGAAAGCAGGCTGTGCGAGTTTTGAAGCTCTTCAGGAGCCACAGGCGCGCGATCCTCGTGGGCGGCTTTCCGAGTCCAAGGCGCGGCCGCTCGTCGACCATGAACGGACCATCCCCTTATCGGCCCTTGGGCCCTGTCGGGACACTGCAGCGGCGAATACTGACACTGCCGGAATTGGCTGTCGAAAAATGCCGTGGCGTAGTTGGTTTGCTATCGGAGGGCGTTTTCGGCTTGTTCCTGGCTGGATGTCGGAGGCTGTCGGCAAGCCCCGCGACCAACCTACCGCCCGGTCATTCCGGACTCCCGTTGTGGCCCGTGTCCGGGTTCAGCGACGCCTCCAGCTCGGCGAGGTCATGTTCCTGCGCTTCGAGAGCAGCCTCGCTCTGATCGAACAGCACAGTCGCTTTCTGCCCGAGATCGCGGCCCCTCTGCGCGATGGTCGCGGTACGAGTGTCCTGCGCTTTCTTGTTCGCGGCGATCTTGGCCGCCAATTCTGCGATGCTGGTCATCTTGCTTCCTGCGGTCGCCGCCGCAGTGGCCTTGGGCACGCTTACGGGCGTCGCCTGAGGCGGTAGCGGCGTTTCGTAGATGTCAGGTGCCGGCGCTTGCGAGATCGCATCGGCTTGCGGGTGCGAGGACTGCACGGGCGCACTCGTCACCTGATTCATGATGGGCGCAGCAACATCAGACGGCACAGGACCGGGCTTGCCAGCGACAGTCGCGGCCAGCTCTTTCAGCCTCATGTTCATGCTCGACACCCAAAACTCGAGATTGGCTTCGAAAGTCGCCGTGATCAGCTCGCTCTCATCAGTGAAAGCTGAATTTCCCCAGGGGATGCGCAAGCAGGATGTCCGAAACCGCGTAGATGACCGGGGTCACAAGCTGACGCTTGTTGGCGTCTCCCGTCTCGACGATCGTAATCAGCACCGACCGGAGATGGTCCGCTCCATGTTCACGCAGGATGCGCTCCAGCGTGTCATGAGCGAAAGTCTCCATCAGCTTCCGCTGCCTCGTGACTGGCACGATGGAGATCCCCAGCTCGTCACACAGGTTTGCCAGCGTCATGTTGCCCTCCATTCTCTGGCGTCAGTTCGTCCAACACGTCGCCGTTGATGAACGTCCGCTTGCCGCCCCGCTTCTGGAAGAAAGACTTGTCCGGCCCGCGATACTTCTCCCCGACCACCACGTCATGTTCGATGATCGGGAAGACGGGAATGTTCCCATCCGCGTCCGGATTTGATTGCGAAAGGAATTCGGCGACGATCCGGAATACCGACGCTCGATTGTCGGGGAAATAGTGAGGCTGCACCAACTAGTTCTGCCACTGAAGGTCGAGATGGAACCGAACTTGAGAGGCGAGAACCCAATTTGGGCCACGGCTCGACGATTTGGCTGAGTGCGGGCGCAGACCGCAGCGCATTTCACGGTGATGCGAATTCTTGTCTCTTCCTTCGCGGTTCATACGGCAACTGTCGACCCCCGCCGGCTGCGGATGAACCATCCGGAACCGGTAGAATGACCCGGAACGAGCTCCCATCGGTTCGTTCGCTTACGAGTTCAATGTGCCCGCCGTTCGCCTCAATTGCCCAGCGAGCGATTGCGAGCCCCAGTCCGACTCCGCCCTCCTCCCGAGAGCGGCTTGGGTCGACGCGATAGAAGCGTGCGAAAATATGATCCCGATGCGCAGCAGGAATCCCCGGTCCGGTGTCTCGTACCTCGATTATGGCCCGCCCGTCCGTTGCATTCACTTCGATGGTGATCGTGCCGCCATTTGGCGTATATTTTATCGCATTGTGTATCAGATTCATGAGCGCAAGCCGGATGAGCGCGGCGTCTGCCGTAGCATGGACTCGGATCGGAGCTCGAAGGGCGAGATCTTGCTGCTTTTCGTCGGCGAGCACGCGGAGCTGATCGATGACATTTCCCGCCAACCCTACAAGGTCCAAGTTCTCCGGGGCCAGCTGGACCTTTCCCGAATCGGCGCGCGTGAGAATCAGAAGGCTCTCGACAAGCCGAGTGAGCCTGTCGACCTCCTCCAGCATGCTGCCGATAACGTCGCGATAAGTGACAGCGTCAAGTGTATTCTGCAGCGCCACTTCCCCAACGCTGCGCATTGCGGTGAGTGGGGTGCGCAGCTCGTGCGACGCATCGGCCGTGAAGCGGCGCAGTCGTTCGAACGCATCTTGCAGGCGGGATAGCGTGTCATTGAATACTGTCGCGAGCTGCCCGAACTCGTCCCGGGCGTTATCGACCGGAAGCCGTTTGGCGAGCGATTCCGCGGTGATTTCGCGGGCTTTTTGCGCCATGGCTCCAACCGGAGAGAGTACGCGACCGGCAAGGAAGTAACCTCCAGCGATCGCCAGGCCCGCCGCCAAGGGAATCCCCGTCGCGAGGATCACTGCGAGTGTCCAGAGCGTGTCCCGCAGGGAGGTTTCCTCAACCGCGGCGGCCACGCGATAGGACGATTCAGAAACGCTGTGGACGCGATAGCGACGGCCGCTCAGAGCCGTCCAAGACTGCGGCGATGGCGAGTCACCTGGCTGCAGCGCGCGTGATAGTTCTTCTCGCTCCCATGCTTCGGTTTGCTGACGGATCTCGCCGGCCTCGTCCACCTCGAACAATGTGATGCCCCAATGTGAAGGGAGATCCTTCAGTTCCTCCGGTTCCTCGCGATAGATATAACCAATGGTTGCTATCTCGCGCTCGAGTTGCGCGTCCAGCGCGGCGTAGAGGCGCGTCGCGACGAAAAGCAGGATGCCCGCGGAAAAAACGCATACGATGAGCGTCAACACGCCAGCGTGCCAGAGCGTAAGCCGCGCACGCACGCTTGGCAGGCGGAATCTCATTCTTGCCTCCCGCTCAGCATGTACCCAACGCCGCGGACCGTGTGCAGCAGCTTTTTCTCGGATGGTTCGTCGATTTTGCGACGCAGCCGCGCGACGGTGACATCGATCACGTTGTCGAGCGGTGTAGCTCGGGCCGTCGCGTGCCACACGTCGCGCGCCAGCATCTCTCGCGACACCACACTGCCGCTGTGGCGCAGGAGGTATTCGAGCAAGTCAAATTCCTTCGCGGTCAGGTCGGGAGAATGCGCTCCCCTGGAGACTTTGTGTGTAACGAGATCCATCTCGAGATCCTCGTGCCGTAGCTTGAGAATCTGATCCATGCGCCCCCGGCGGACCAGCGCGCGAATGCGCGCGAGCAGCTCGGAGAATGCAAACGGCTTGGTAAGGTAATCGTCGGCGCCTTGATCGAGGCCCATTACCCTGTCCTCGACGGCGTCCTTCGCCGTCAGGACCAATACCGGCGTCTGATTGCCACATTTGCGCAACGTGGCGAGGACATCGATGCCGTCGCGGCGTGGCAGCATGAGATCGAGCAACAGAAGGTCGAAGGAGCGCTGGCTCGCGAGGAAGAAGCCGTCCTCTCCCGTCGCAGCAATCGTAACTTCATAGTGCTCCGCCTTAAGGCCTTCGCGCAGCGCATTCGCGAGCTTCTTTTCGTCCTCGATAATCAAAATGCGCACGGTGTACTCCGCTGCGAGAGTTCCTACGGCATTATAGACACGGTTCGTCGCTGCGGCAGCTTCCTGACAGGAATTTCAGAAATTCTTCAGTGGTGGCGCAATGGGAGACAGGCAAGATCAACGTGGTCGAGCCGCACCACGAAGGCGAGCACCGGCTCGACCAGTGGAACTAATCGGGGACCTGAAATGGCAACAATGTTGCGTGGCCAAAAAGACCCGATCGAAATCCGCCGCGGCCGACTTTGGATGCTTCCGTCAAATTTGAGAGGCAGTCCACAGAAGCGAACTCTCGCGCATACAAGGAGGAGCTCAACATGATGAGAAAAGGCCTGATGCTCGTTATCGCGGTCGTATTCGCGACGTTGGGGCAGAATCTTGCCTGGGCTGAAGATGCTGATCAGGCAACTCTGATCAAGGCGCTGCCAAGCGCCAAGCTGACCCTGCAGCAAGGCATCGACCAGGTGGCTAAGGGAACTGAAGTGCCCATCGAGGCGAAATACGAAATGGTCAAAGACAAGCTCATGCTGTCGATCTACACCTCGGCAAAGGGCTTTGACACCGCTGCGGAGGACAACTCCTTCAACGAGTACATCGGCGATGTGACGACGGAGACCTGGAGCCCTAAGAAGGAAGTGTTCGCTGACCTAAAGCACATCGCTCGGTCGGCGCAGTACCACTCGCTCCTGTCAATGACCAAGGTAACCATACCGGCGATCATCCAGAAGGCGTCGTCGCTGGGTACGGTCCTGGCCGTTAGAGAGAAGATCCGTAGCGGCAAGCCCGTCTTCGAAGTCATGGTCGTCCAGGGCAATGCGATCAAACCAACTTTCTATGATCTCGTCAGCGGCGAGCCAACGGCGAGCTGAGCAAAGCTGACCGAATCGTCGCAGGGCGATATCAATCTCAAGCAGTTTGGGCCTGATGGAATGAAGACTATGCGTCGATATTGCGTGGTATGCTTCACCGTGATTGCGGTGGCGACGGTCGCAGTGGATCGATCGCTTGGTCAGGCGTCGGCGACGCCACCGCTCCAGCTCGAGAACAAGATCACTTTGGGCGCGGTGAGCGGCCGGATTGATCACTTAGCCATCGATCTGGCCCGGCAGCGCCTCTTCGTCGCCGAGCTTGGTGACGATAGGGTCCAGGTCGTCGATCTAAAGGAAAGCAGCGCCCAGCGTGTCATTACCGGGCTGAAACGACCGCAAGGTATAGGCTACGTGCCGTCGAGCGACACGCTCGCCGGTGATGGTTCGGTGCAGTTGTTCCGCGGTCCGAATTACGAGACAGCAGGACAGATCGATCTGGGAGATGATGCCGATAACATTCGCATTGATCCTGCATCCAACCGGATATTCGTCGGCTACGGCAATGGCTCACTGGCAGAGATCGACCCGGCGACGAATGGCAAGATCGCAGACGTTCCGCTGCGGGCTCACCCCGAGAGTTTCCAACTTGCCCGCTCGTCCCGTCGCATCTTCGTAAACGTCCCGAAATCGCGTGAGATAGCGGTGATAGATCGCTTTGCCAGCAAGCAGGTGGCGAACTGGCCGGTCGACACCGGCAGCAATTTTCCGATGACCCTGGACGAAGAGTCCGGACGCATTCTCGTGGCGTCCCGGAATCCCGCTCAGCTTGGCGTCTTCTCAATGCAGGACGGCACCATCATTGCAACCACCGATAGCTGCGGTGATTCAGACGACCTCTTCTTCGATGCGAAGCGCCATCGCGTATACCTCATCTGCGGCGATGGATACCTGGATGTGTTCGAGGCAAACGGAGATGCATACCGTCGCTCAGCTCACATGCCCACAATATCGGGCGCGCGAACCGCGCTGTTTGTCCCCGATCTCGATCGGCTTTTCGTCGCCGCGCGCGCCAATCCCGGCGAACCCGCCGCAATCTGGGTGTTCCGTCCGACGCCGTGAGCTAGGGTCACAATACGTGAGGTGGCCGCGAGCTGACGCCGCGCCTCTTGGGCGCTCGGGAGCCGCCGCACGCTGATAGTCGATCAGCCGGTTGAAAGAGCACCGAAACATTTGGAGCGTGGGGGCGGCACATCCCCGACCGGGATCAGAAAACGTTGGATTCAGTGTGAGAATGCCCAAAGGTACCGTGGTCACTTATGCATCCCGACTTGGAAAGCCGCTACGTGCCCATCAGAGAATCATGTTGGTTGCCGACGCCAAAGCGATCGCCGGGCTAACGCAATATGAATTTGGCGGCGATTACGGCGCCGCTGCCAACAACAAGCGCAGTGGTCATATCTACTTCGTTCCAGACGACACCCTGTTGTTGGATGAAGCAGAATCTCTCGGTATTCGAGCCGCCACCGATCTCTATGGTGGCGTTGTTCCACATCCATTTGTCAAGACAAAGGCCATAACACATCCACTCGTCGACAAGGACGCACATCGGCCAGATGGATGGCTATTCAGATTCGGAGAGCGAATACGCAATGCGGTATTGCCCGGCTATACTGTCTTCTGTCGTCGGGACGCGAGGATTGCGGCAGGCCGAATGCTCCTTCGCGGACCAATCCGCTTGAAAGACCCGCGAGAGGCTGGAGGTCGAGGCCAGACGGTTATCACCGCGCCCAACGAGCTGGACGAACTCCTCGATCGCTTCTCGATGGACAATCTGGCCTACTCTGGCTTGGTGCTTGAAGAAAATCTGCATCAAGTTGCAACGTTGAGCGTTGGTCACATTGCGGTTAGTAACTTGAGTTTCACGTATTGTGGAAGGCAAAGGGTGACGACGAATAACGAGAATCGGCCGGCTTATGGTGGCTCGGATCTCATCTGTGTGCGGGGAGGATGGGACGCCCTCTATCAGCTGCCGATGGGCCATGCAGTTCGCGTCGGAGTCGAGAAGGCAAGAGTTTATGACGAGGCGACGAACGCGTATGCCGGTTTTATGGCCTCGCGCCGAAACTATGATGTCGGTTTGGGCCTTGACGTGAACGGTAATTATGGATCGGGGGTTTTCGAGTCCTCGTGGCGGGCCGGAGGGGCCACGGGCGCGGAAGTGGCGGCATTGGCCGAATTCATGCGGGATTCCTCAGTAGAGATCGTCGAAGCATCTCACGTCGAAGAATTCGGCAGGGATCTTGAACCGCCACCAGAAGCTCTCACCTCCATTCGGCTCGATGATCCCCAAGACGGGCCTATGATCCGGTATACGGTCGTCCGACGTATTGAACGAGCCAAGCGTCGGGCTTGAGACTTCGGGAAGAGCATCCAACGAAGCCTGCGAATGAAGCTTACGAATTGTTTGCGGGTGGCGCTCAATACGATGGCGAGTACGTGACTGGGAGATCGGCGAAGTCGCGTGCGTCTGTTCTTCTCGACGACCAAAATGCGTGCATGGTGCTCCGCTTCGTGAGCTCCTCCGGTGTTATAGACGCGGTTCCCCTTCGGCCGCAGCTTCCTGACAGTAATTTCAGAAATTCTTCAGTGGTGGCACGCTGAGAGACGGGCAAGATCAACGTGGTCGAGCTGGCGTCTTACAGGAGGATGCGATGAGAACTGCCCCAATGTGGATTAGCCTAATGCTGGCTGCCGGCGTGGTGACGACCGGACTCGGAATTGATAGCGCAGGCTGGAGCGGCGCCGCGGTCGCCCAGAAGAGGTCCCAAGGTCGGGAATCGGTGGACCGGATCGTGAGTTCGTTGCGCGCGGTGGATACAGCCTACGCGTCAGGCAACGCCGCCGAAGCTCAAACCCGGTTTGGCGAAGCGCGTGCGGCTTGGAACAGCTTGGCGCCGAGGGTTTCCGCGCGTGAGGCTCGCGAGCAACAACTGTTGTTCGATTCGCTAGACAAGGAGATCACGAGCGGCGCGCCCGCCACCAAGGTGAAATCGACCATTTCCGGCATGATCGGCGAGCTCCACGAGGATATCGAGCGCGAACTGAGATAGGAACGATCGTGTATCGCGGGCTGATTTGGCTCGCCTTCGTCGATCTCAAGAGGGCGTGGCTGCGGTCTCTGGTGACAGCGCTGGCGATCGCGCTCGCACTGATCGCAGTCACGTTCTTTGCGGGGCAAATAGGCCTTCGACAGGCGGAGCTCCTGACCGGCTATGAAGCGTCCGGAGCAGCAACATTTGTTGTTGAGCTCGGGAGCCTACCTGCGGGCGAAGTCGCGAATCTAATTGAGGCGCTACGTTCGATTGCCGGCGTGCAGTCAGTCGATGCTCCCTACAACGGGACGCAGCTCGGCTTGGTGGCCGACACCTCCTTTGTGGTCTTCGAAAACGAGAAGCAGCAGGAATCTCTCGGTGCCCGGACAACTGTGCTGGGCGTCGATCGGTCATTCGATCCAGTCCGCAGCTATTATGTGAATTTCCACGATCTGAATCCGACCGCGCCCACGGCAGTTCTCGGAACCCCCCTGCTTGCGACATCTGGAACGGTCCGTCCGCCCGATCGCAATGAGGTCGTTATCCCCTCCGGGGTCACCGACTATGTCGGGATTCGACCTGGTGCCGAAGCAACTGTCGATCTGACGTATCCGAATGCAAATCCACCAATCGTTCGACGCTACGAGAAGCTACGCCTGATCGGGACATTCGAGCTCGTAGGCCCGGATCAGGGTCGATTTGAGCCATTTTGGCGCCTTGCTGCGCGCGGCAGCGAAGTTCTCACAGTCCGCCGGCCGGATGCGCCAGAGGGCGTGGCAACCACGTTGCCCATTCTTTTGAACAAACAGCTCTTGAAGGAATTTCTTGGATTTGTCGGCGAGGAATTGGCCGCCCGCGGCATACAACCCCCGAAAGAGGCGGCAGCCAGGGAACTTGTCGTGCGAGCGAAATCAGTTCGGGCAGTGCCGACAGTCGAAGGCGAAGCGACTTCCTTGCTCGATCAGCGCGGTCTCAAGCAAGACTGCGGCGCTGCCAGTCAAGCTACCTTCTGCCTGAGAGTGCCGGAGCGAAACAATTTCGAAGCGGCACTCCAAGAGCAAAGGAAACTGGAAGCAGGAGGGTCGTTCTTCGTCCTTCTCCTGCTCGGGCTCGTGGCTGCCGGGGCAGCGGGTCAGCAGATCCAGTTGGTCCTGGCACGTTGGCGCGAACTCGGCATTTTGCAGGCCGTTGGTTTTTCTCCGTCAAGAGTTTTGCTCTATCTCGCGGTTCGACTGTACGCTGTGCTTGCCGCAGGCATAGTAATCGCTGCAGTGGCGGTGAGCATTCTGCCATTCGCTCGCAGCGCTTCAACGTTCGGTTTTGCCGTCGCCGTTGCGCTTGCGGCTGCGAGCATCGCAGCTCTTCCGGTACTGCTTTGGCCGCTTGCGCAAGCGCCTGCCCAGCTCCTTCGGGTGTCTGCATGATATGGGTGAAGCTTACCTTCGGAGGCTACGGCCGCCGCTTCGTCGAAGCGCTTGCGGCCGCCATCGTTCTCGCTGCTACCAGCGCGACCGTAGCGGCTTCGCTGATGGTGGTCGAGGGGGCCCGAAACACATTGACCAGGGCTACACGTCAAGATCGGCCCGACGTCGTTGAGGTGAAGAGTCGTTTCAATCGTGCTCTGTTTGAAACCCCCCGCAGCGGATATTTGCCGCCGCTCACAATTCCGGTCTATGAACCGCTCATCGATCCCACCGAGCTGAGAACGGCTGCGGGCGACAACCGGGTCGTTAAACGGCAGTCGCTATTTCGCAACGTCGTCAACGGCGACAGCTTTCTCAATATCTATATTTTCGGTATCGATCCCGACGTCGAGCGCGATTTGAGCAGCTTCTCGCTCGCGCGCGGTCGATTCCTGCGGAGGGAGGACCGTGCTGTGGCGGTGATCGATCAAGCATCGGCTCGGGCGCTCGGCATAGACATCGGCGGGACCTTCCCGGTACGGAAGGCGGATGGCACGGATCTGCAGCTCACCGTCATCGGCATTCTCGACGGAGTAGAGTTACGGGGCGCCCCGCCAAGGTCGGCTGAAGCGCCCTCGCTGAGGCCCGATTCGACCTTCGTCTCGAGTGGTGCGTTCGTGAACATCCAGACGAGCGAAGACATCTTCGGTCGCGAAAGCCTGACCGATGCCCTCGTTATTGCAAGAAGCACCCCTGACGTGCCAGCTCTCGTCGCCAAGCTCCAGGAAGCCTTTCGGCTGGAGCCCGGCATCTTCGTGACGGAACGATACAGCCAATACCAGCGCAAGGTGCGCGATTTCGCTCTGACCCTGACGTTGTTTTCGGCCATGAGTATCGCGACGCTGTTATTGGCCGGATCCTTCGCCGCAAACCTGCTGCACGACATTTATGTCGAGCGTCGGCGGCAGTATGCCACGCTCATGGCCCTCGGGTTTCCGCCCGGGATGGGCGTCTCTCCGGCTATCGCCTTCGGGCTAATGCTTGGATTGGTCGCGGTTGCCGTTGGCGGTCTCGCCGCCAGCGCTTTCGTGCCGAGCACCTTCGCGATGCCTTCTCTCATGGCCGATCTTGGCCCGACGGAGCCCACAATCGATTGGGTGGTGGTGTGCTCCATGGTGGCGATCGCCATTGCAGCCGTGAGCCTGGGCTTGGCTTCCACCATAGCTCGGCTCCTGCGAGAGCCGGTTGCAGCGACTCTATCGGAGGCAAGCCCGTGACTCCTGCATTTGTCTCCCTGCGTTCAGTTTCGAAGACATATCGTAGCGACCGCGCCACAATTGGTGCATTGCGCGAAGTCTCACTTGAGATCGAAAAGGGCGGGTTCGTTCGGCTCAGCGGTCCATCCGGATCAGGCAAGACCACGCTTCTCAATCTCGTCGCGGGACTTGATCGGCCTGATCAGGGGGAAGTCTTCGTGTCGGGTATCGACGTCGGTCGGCTGTCCGGAAGTCGGGCATCAAAGTATCGGGCTGAGCAGATCGGTATGGTGTTTCAGAGTTATAATCTGATCCCGCAGCTGACCGCGCTAGAGAACGTTCTGCTCCCAATGATTGCGCTTGGGCGAGCGAACCAAGGCCGCGCCCGCGAAGTTCTCGATCTCGTCGGCTTGGCCGATCGCAGCGACCACAATCCGTCCCAGCTCAGCGGGGGAGAGCAACAACGGGTTGCTGTTGCCAGGGCGTTGGCAAATGATCCTGCGCTCGTCCTTGCTGACGAGCCAACCGGGAATCTTGACGACCAAAGTGCACAACGTGTGATGGGGCTGCTAACGCGCCTAGTTCGCGAACACGGCAAGACCCTGCTTCTCGTTACTCACGAGCGCGACCTACAGACTGCTCAAAGATCTCTCGAACTGCGAGGTGGTGTACTAATGGCGGCGCCGGAATGATGCGCCGGGAACCTTGCCATTGCACGGAGCAGCGCTCGTATGATGACGGTATATCTGAGCAGCGGCCCCTCTTCGGGGTCGTCGCCCTCAAAATGCACAATTGCGCCAGGCGGGATTTTGCGCGGCTTTCCGAAATGTTTCACAGAGGCAGCTTCGACAACCTGCAAGGCGGAGTCTTGCGCGAACGCGGTCAGGGCCGCGAGTTCGGCGGTGCTTGCACCACCTGAACGCCACGACGCCTCGAACACCCCGGACCGCCATTGCCCGTGCCCGTCGATGCCTTGGCCGACGTCATAGTTTCGGCGCGAGGCCAGAAAGCCGGGATATTGGGCTGCATTGCGGTCATAGGTTCGGGCCTGAACTATGGCGAGGCGTGCCTCGGCATTCATCGGCAGGTTTTCCAGTTCTGCCCAGCCGCCGCGCACGCAAGTCAAATGCGAGCCACCGTAGACGGAAACTCCGAGATTGTTCGTAGCCGATCGTTGCGTGCCGTGATAAGCGATCGTCCGATCGCCGACCATTGTGTAACCGATGCTTCGCGTCGTAACGCAGCGCAAGTTCGTTTCGAGAACCAGTCCATGGCACGCGATCTTCTCGGTTGGTAAACTGTCGAGAAGAGCGTCTAACTCTGCAATCGTGCCAATCACCGTTTGTCCGTGGCCGCCGTCTCCGAGCGGCTCCTTTACGCGGACAGGTCCCTGCAACAGCAGCCGCCTGACGGCCGTCCCAGCGTCGTCCGGATCGAACGCGGTATAGCCCGGCAGGACAGCATTGCTCACATTTTCTGCGAATGCCACCGACCAGCCGCACGGGTGCGCTGCGAGCGGATTTATCAGCCGGTGTGTGATGGCTTTCGTTTTGGCGAAAGGATAAGGCACAACCGCGCCATAAAGCTGGCGGGGCGAGTGGATGCCGAGGTTCCCCGCCTCGTCGAGCATGAGCGTGTCGTCCGGAACGAAGAAGATATCTCCGGTCGAATGCTTCTTGGCATCGAAGATACCGGCGTATCTATGACCGTTAAGCCGCGCGATGCTTTCGGCGACCGCCGACAGCGTAACCTTCTCGTGGGCATACATCGGCGCGCCCAGTTGGGAAAAGTAGACGGCGACCGCATTGACCGCCGGCGTGTTGGGCTCGCTTTGACCGACGGCGGCAGACCGCAGTCGTCCAATGTAATCAACGAAAGCAGATAACTTAGTGCCATCCATGCGCAACCATCCCGACAAGCGAGGATTGGCCAGTGCTTGGACGGAACACCCGTCTGACGGGGAGACTGCAAACCCCCGTGGGAATACATTAGTGAGCGACCTCCTCTAAAACAAGGCGTGGCCTTGTTCTGAAAGGCCATAGACGGTCATGCTTACAGTCAGCAAGCTGAAGCGCTTGCACATCTGTGTTTCGTTCGAGCTGAAGGATGCCGAATGCGTCGCCCTGCAGGGACCTTCCGGGGTCGGCAAGAGCCTGCTGCTTCGCGCCATCGCGGATCTCGATCCCAATGAAGGGGCGATCAAGCTGGACGGAACGCTCAGGGAAGCCGTACCGGCCCCGCTTTGGCGGAAGCAAGTGACCTACCTAGCCGCTGAACCGGGCTGGTGGGCGGACACGGTGCAAGAGCATTTTGACGCCTGGGATGATGCCATTCCGCTGGTCGCGCGATTGGGGTTACCGTCCAGCTGCGGAACCTGGCCCATCCAACGACTTTCCACCGGAGAGAAGCAACGGCTGGGACTTGCGCGGGCGCTGATGCTGCGATCACGCGTGCTTCTGCTGGACGAGCCTACTTCGGCGATCGACGCGACATCGACCGCGATCGTTGAATCGATCATTGCTGAGCGCGTCTCGAGTGGGACAGGTGTCATATGGAGTACTCACGATAGCACCCAGGCCTACCGTGTCGGATCGCGGTTGTTTGTGATGGGAAGTGACGGTCGCATCGAGGAGCATCAGATTTGACCTACATCCAGCTGACTTACAGTGATCTCATTCTGCCTGCGCTCCTCGTTCTCATGGACGGCGCTCTCTCGCTTGCGCTTCACCTCAAGCTTGAACGGCAACTCGCCGTCGCAACTGTGCGGATGGTCGTTCAGCTGGTGCTGGTCGGATATGTGCTCACGTTTCTGTTTGCTACCGTCTCACCCGCTTGGACGGCCCTCGCTGCCGTCATCATGGTTCTCTTCGCATCGCGCGAAATCGTCGTGCGGCAGAAGCGGAGGCTGCTAGGTTTTGGAACCTACGGCTTGGGCGCAGGATGCACGTTGCTCGCTGCCGGTACCGTCACGATGTTCTCGCTTCTAACGCAGCTGCACCCTGAGCCTTGGTATCACCCGCGCTATGCGCTGCCGCTGTTGGGTATGATCCTGGGCAACACCATGACAGGGGTAAGCTTGGGCTTGGACGTGCTCACGACTGGCCTGATGCGCGAGCGAGCCGCGGTGGAAGCCTGCCTCGCGCTCGGGGGTACGCGGTATCAGGCGCTACTGCCGGTCATGCGGGACGCGCTGCGAAGTGGCTTCATGCCCACCATTAACGGCATGGCGGCAATCGGTCTTGTTTCCTTGCCTGGAATGATGACCGGCCAGATCCTTGCCGGGGTCGAACCGATAGACGCCGTGAAATATCAACTCTTGATCATGTTCCTAATTGCCGGCGGAACGGGTCTCGGAACGTTGGCCGCCGTCATGGGAGGCGGACGCCTCCTTACGGATCATCGGCATCGATTGCGCCTGGACCGGATCGCGGTCGAAACGCAGGGGTAAGGACTAGCTCCTTGTCGTTGCAGCCACGCCGCGTGCGTGGGTTATCATCCTCTGGAAAAAGATCCGGCATCTGTGGGCTGGATCAGGCCGATCGTCATCCTCGTTTTCATCGCATTCTTTCTCTTTCAAGAGTACCACGTAACCTTCGCTGCGCCAGAATTTCGCCGGCCGGGCCGCCGAGCAAGCCGCGGCAAGCTCGGCCCGCACTTACTGCTTGTCACCCATGTGGTGGGGCGTCGAAGTGTTGGGATCGCCCGTGTAGTGATGGCCGCCCGACGTGGTGCCCTTCGATTTGCCGATGGTTTCTTTCTTGCCCATGTGGTGCGGCACTTCGGTCTTCGGCCCGCCGTTAGAATGATGGCCGTTCTTTTCCTTATCGACGGTCTGCGCCAGAGCCGGCATTGCGACAAGCGAAACGACAGCGACTGCAGCCATGAGAGTTCTGGTGATCATGTCCGGTCCTCTAGATTGTGAGAACTCCAGTCAACCGCACGCGGCGCCAAAGACCTTGCGGCAGATCAAGCCTCCGGGCTGGAACGCCTATCTTTCCCTATTATTGTGGCCGTGACAGGCAGCGCCGCGACATGATCATCGTGGCGGATCCTTCGTTAAATCCGGCGATATTTCGCACCAAAATGGCCCTATCGACGTCCCCTTCCCGCCCGGATTGGTTCAGCTTCCATTTAACCACAATGCCTATTATTCCCGACACGTGGTTCGCTTGTCGAAGCGTCAGGGATTGGGAGATCTGTTATGAAGCTGAAGACTGCACTTCTGGCCACCGCATTGACCTTTACCGCGCTGCCCGCGCTCGCTCATGACGACGAGAGCTACGGGCATGGAGCGTTTCATGGCGAGCTTGGCGAGGCTCATGAACGTGCCCACGAGGAAGGATTTGAGAGCCACGCCGAGCATCGCGCCTATCACCGCGCCCTTCGAAACTTGCACGAGGCTTATCACGAGGATCGCGATGGCTACGCAGGCTATTATTCCTACCGGTCGCGCTACTATTATTCCCAACCGAGGTACCGCAGTTCTGGATGGTACTATGGATGGTAGCCATGACCGGCCGCTGAAGGCGAGGAGGATAAGTCATGCGGGCTAAACTTTTGACCATCGGGGTGGGAATCGGCCTTACCTTTGCTACGACCGGAGCAATAGCTCATCCTAGACTCACGTCTACTGTTCCGCCGACTGACGGCACGGAGAGCGCCGCTCCACCCACCAGGGAAATTCGCCTGAGTTTCTCGGAATCTGTCATCGCCAAATTCTCCGGCCTAGAGCTGCGAGACGAGAGCGGAAAATCGATTGCGACAGGAATGCCCGCGATCGATCCGAAGGACAAGAAGCAGCTTGTGGTCCCCCTCAATGCGCCGCTGGAAACGGGCAAGTACCGGGTGATATGGCACGCGGTGTCGGAGGATACTCACCGCGTCAAGGGCGAATACACCTTCGCTATCGGCAACTAGCCGTGGAGTCATGGCTCGTCCTCGCGCGTTTCGTGCACTACGGGTCATCTCTCGCCCTGTTCGGTCTGGTGCTGTTTCCCCTCTATGCGTGTCCGCCAGTCAGAAGTCGCGACAGCGGCAGCCGCGGGCTGGCCGCGTCGTTACCGGTCTCACTTATCGTTCTTGTCAGCGGCATCTTCTGGTTCATAAGCGCTGCAATCAGCATGGCCGACGCCGAGCTCAGTTGGGAAACGGCTCGTTTCATACTGACGGAAACTTCCTTCGGCGCCATCTCATTGTTGCGGCTGAGTCTAGCCATAGTGGCAACAGGGATCCTCGCCCTGCTATTCAGAGGTCCGTCGAGGACGCTTGAGCTGCTTCTCGTCGCATTGTGTGCAATTTTGCTGGGCAGTTTGGCTGGCGTTGGTCACACACAGGTCGAGGATGGCCAAGGCCGGGCAGCACACACCTTGTCGGATGCTCTCCATCTTCTTGCAGCAGGTGCCTGGCTTGGCGGACTCGTTGGTTTGTCTAGTCTTACCGTCATGTCTCTCCGCGGCGAGAAGGAACCGTACTACCCGGCGTGCGAGGCAGCATTTCGGTTTTCGACAATGGGGTACACCGCCGTCGCTATCTTGGTCGCATCCGGGCTGATCAATTCGTGGTTTCTTGTAGGCTCGTTTATAAACCTGGTCACGACAACATACGGCCGGCTGCTTCTTTTAAAGCTTCTTCTCTTTGTCGTGATGGTCGGCTTTGCCGGTCTCAATCGCTTCTTCGTGGTCCCGACTCTCCTGGATTCGGCCGCGACCGGTGCGAAGCTCGGGCTGCGCCGGCTCCTGATCAACGTCGCTGCAGAACAGGGCCTTGGCTTCGCCATCGTTCTGATCGTCAGCTTGCTGGGCATCACCGAACCAGCGGCCACGTCTTAATGCACCAGACTCATTGCTATGCTTCGAAGGCTGGTCTCACCATGCGGCCTGACTTCGCATGGGCAGCTACTTAGCCAGCGCCGACCGACAGCGGCAGAACCTGGTTGTCGACCACACGATGCTTGCTATGCCGCGTTGGCGTAGTCCCCAGTGCATCCTGGTTATCCGTCTTTGTTCCGATTTAGGCCCTCATGCGCACGCTCGGTGCGACGCGCGCCGAATTACATCGATCGCAATCGGTCAGGCGCCTCTCCGGCTGCGATAGGCACTCGTTGGTCGCCTTCATTTTCGCTGAGTCGCGGCGCTCAATTTGCGCTATGATTAGCGCAAACCCTTGTTGCAAGAGAAGCCGAACGGAGGCGGCGATGGCGTGTCAGGACCCGGTACGACGCTCGCTGCTGCTGACGGCTCTGGCCGCCGGGGCTTATCTGGCTGCAAAGCCGGCCGTGGCGGAGGAGGAGGATCAGCCAGGCAGCGATGAGCGACCGCAAAAAGGCGACTTTCTCGTTCACTCCGAGGGGGAGCATGCCGGCGAAAGCATCAAACCGGCTGATCTGGAGGTTGGTGGGCCGCCCGTGCACGCTTGGCCGAAGGACCCGAAATCCTCGGTGATCCGCAAAGGATCGCGGCTCAATGAGATTGTCCTCCTAAGGCTTGATCCGGGCGAACTCGACGATGAGTCCCGGTCGCGATCGGCCAACGGCATCGTCGCCTATTCGCTGATTTGCACTCACGCCGGATGTCCCGTCTCCGAGTGGGTGAAGGCGGCAGAGAGCGACAAGAACATTCTGAAATGTCCGTGCCATAACTCCGAATTCAATCCCCGAGAAAGTGCGCAGGTCGTATTCGGACCGGCACCCCGCCGTCTGGCGGCACTTCCACTCGCTATCGCCGACGGCTCGCTTACGGTGGCCGCAGGGTTCATCGGCAAGGTAGGCGGCCAGCCCGGAAGGTAGCGGTCGCACGGTTAAGGACGCGATGTTGACCTAGTCTCTAGTAGTCGGCCGGCTTAGCGCCGCTCTTTGACCTGACCGCTGCTGTCGACGACGAGCGATACGTCCTTGCCGTCCTTCACCGCCTTGACCGAAATGCCTTCAGCGGTGGATTTGATGTCACGGACTTGGGTGTAGCCGTCCGCTTGAAGCTTAGCCAAGAGTTCCTGCTGGGTCAGGGCATGAGCCGGCGCGACTAGGCTGACCATCAGGCAGCAGAGGATCGCTTGGGAGATTGTACGTACTGACATCATCTGCACTTCTCCTGTTATCTGACGTGGGCGCTCTCGAAGAACCAGAGTGGAACGCCGAACGTCAATCCGACACGAACTTCGTCGACCGGACGGTGATTGGTCAGCGCGTGGCGATAGGCGAGATCGAAAGAGAGCTTGTCGCTCACCTGCCAGATCAAGCCTACGAGCCCGGAAAAGGTTTCCTCCTGGCCGAATTCCTTTTCGTAGAAAAATTCCGAGACCGGCCGCACCCTCCATTTCGACGGCCCCTCGATGATACTGCCGAGGAAGACATCGGCATGATGGTCCCGCGTCAGCAGCATTTCCGCGTTGAGGTGGATCGTTCCCCAGTCCCAGCGCTGCGAGACGATGGTCGCCCAGCTTGCGCCGACGCCGCTGTCCCCCGTGCTGTCCGGCAGCAGCACTCCGAATTCGGTCGCGATGCTCGGTCCGCTCTTGTCCTGCAGGCTGCCCGGCACCACGACATGCTTGAGGAACGCACCTGCTGCGATCAGGTTTGTCGGCCCCGACGGCGAAAGCGGCGTCTCGCCCTGTCCCTCGAACACCGCCTCCCATCCTTCGCTCAATCCGAAATTCAGGACAGTCCATGGCGCGACCAGCGTCGGGGTGGCCCCGTCGCGGCGAACGCCGGCCGGCTGCAGTTCGACTTCGAGTTCTCCAGGGGCGGCCACGGCGGCATCGGTGCCGTCGAACGGCCGGTAGGCGAAGGCACGGCCGGAGCATGCCGCGACACCGACAAAGATCAACGATGCCGCAGCGCATCGAACTAGAAACGAGTCACCAATGAGCATCTTCGTTCGTCCGCGGTCGACACCTGGGGGCGATGGGCGAAACAAGTACCGCCAGCAACGCGGCGGAGAGTTCATTCTCTTCTCCTGCCCTTTGGCGATCTCGAGTTCGATCCGTTAATCGAGCGGCTCCGACACCCTCGAGAATCGCATTCCGGCCAGCAGAACAACCTCGACCGCACTACTGAATGCTTGTTGGCAGCCAGCTCGGATAGTGGCACGAGACCGCGCGCGTGCGAGAGAGCTCTTGCCGCAACCTGCCCTCCGGCGGGCGGCTACCGTACGCCGGAGCAAGCCGGTTCTACTCAATCCTCGTCGTCGTCATCGGCAGAGCGCAACCGGCCGGTCTGCGCGTCGACTGAAACCTTTGTGGTTTGGCCGCTCTTTGAGCCGATCGCTTCGAGATACCTTCCATCACGAACGATCTGTACGTTCGACCAACCATCGGACTGCAGTTTCTGGCGCAACTGATCCTCGGTGACCGGTTGATCGCCGGCGATGAAAACCGGGCCCCTGCTGGGTTCGGCGGTCACCATGGCTACGCCAGCTAATCCCAACAGTAACAGACCACCACCGGCCAATATCCACTTTCGATCCATCGCGTTCTCCTCTTCGCGGTTTCGATTGCTCGCGCTTGCCGACGGCGATCATCAGTCGTGGCGCTGAAGGGCTCTTCCCAGAACCTCTTCTGGATCGCTGTAGTCGCCGAACCGACCCTGGCCACGTTGATCTTGCCAGCCTCTCAGCGCGCCACTACTGAAGAATTTCTGAAATTGTTGTCAGAGAGCTGCGGCGATCGATGGATCGGTCATGCACGCCCAGTTATGCCTTGACCCGCAAGTCGGCTAATCCAGCGGTTCGCTAATGCTCGAAAGTTTCTTCCCGTTCAAGAAACCAAGCGACGCAATGGGCTGCTCGTTTTTCAATTCAGGCACGGCGCTCACCACAATGCTCTGCGAGCCGTATCCTTTTGCCTTGGCCACGGCAGCGGCCAGCGTCACCTTTGCCCTGTCCAGCGCAGCCTTTTGGGCCTCAGCGTGTTCAAGGTCCTCGCCTTCGGTGATGGGCTCGACCTTGCTTATCTCGCCGGTCATGTGATCGACGATGACTTCGAAGAACTTTACGTCTTTTGCGGTGTAGATCGAAAGCTGAAGCTTGCCATCTTCAGCCTCGAATTTTCCGGAGATTGGCCTGCCTTCCCGTTCGCTGGTCACCAAGGCCTGTTGCAAGCTAACCTTGGCAGAACCTAACAATCTGACCAGAACGCCTTCGCCTTCATCATCACTGGCCGCGCGCCCGAATCCAACAGACAATCTCGTCAGACCAACGATGACGAGCCCGGCAGCAGAAGTGAGAAGCAACTTCCTGCGAGTCATGGGTCCCTCCGTTCACTGACCTCAATGCCCCCTCGCCCCGCACCGAAACCCGTCACTTGATCATCACCCACGCTGGCTGCAGCCACGGATACGCGATCAAGCCGACGACCGCCGTCGCTGCAATGAGCGCTGGATTGCTGACCTTCCAGCGGAACAGAACCGCGAGTGAGATCACGCCGATCGCAACCGTCAGCCAGTCGCCGATGGCGATCTTGCCAAGCAGGATGCATGCGCCCAGGATCGTGCCGATCGCGGCCGCGTAGGCGCCTTTGACGAACCCCTGCACATTGGCGTTGCCACGGTGGCGCGCCAGCAACGGCGCAACGATCAGGACCAGCAGGAACGACGGCAGGAAAATGCCGACGGTCGAAACCAGCGAGCCCCAAAAGCCCGCAACCAGGTAGCCGACGAAGGTCGCGGTGATCACGACCGGTCCCGGGCTGATCATGCCAATCGCAACGGCGATCAGGAATTGCCGCTCGTCGAGCCAGCCATATTGCTGCACCAGCCCCTGCTCCAGGAACGGGACGATGACGAGACCGCTTCCGAAGGTCAGCGACCCGGCCTTAAGAAAGAATAGCAAAAGCTTGCCGAGCGTGGAGCCAGTCGCGACCGGGGCGATGGCCGGCGCGGCGGCGGGGATGACGACGATTTGCATCGCGGTTGAGGAACGCTTGAGGACGTTTCCGTAGTAGAGGATCCCGACAATGCCGGCGCCGATGAACAGCAGCGCCGCTTCGGCCTGCAGGACGACAGTAACAACAAGGCAAACCCCAGCGATGGCCCACTGCAACCAGTCCTCCATGCCAAGCTTCGCGAGCCGATAGCAGGAATGCAGGATGAGCGCGATGACCGCAGGGCTGACGCCATAGAAGATCGCGGTCACCGGCTGTAAGCCGCCGAGGTACACATAGAGCGCGCCGAGCGCCGCCACGATGATGAAGTTTGGCAGGATGAAGCACCAGCCGCCGATCCAGGCACCCCAGAAGCCGCAGCGAAGCCAGGCGACATAGATGCCGACTTGGATCGCGAGCGGGCCGGGAAGCGACTGGCAGATGGCAATCGACTCCCGCATCTGCTCCTTGGTCAGCCACTTCTTGTCGTTGACCAGCTCCCGTTCCATCTGGCCGACGAGTGCGACCGGGCCGCCGAAGCCGAGAAAGCCAAGGCGAAGGAAATACCGTGCCAGTTCACTCTTGCTATTGTGTTCTGCCTGCATTGTCGTCGTCACCTGTGCCCCTCTCTCGTGATCGGCGTGGCCCGCCGGAAACTCCAAACTGACTCGTGCGCTGCATGGCGTTGAGCGCCATTGCGAAGGCGTCGCTGACGAGCTGCGGATCGCCATAGAAGACGAGGGTAGACGAGCCGGACGCTCGCGCTGATTCGCTGTCGCCAGGAGTCTGTTTGGACGCCCGCTCTTTTCCCTTGATCATCGCTGGCTCCTCATCGTTCCATTCCCTTGCAAGTTCGACCGCTCAAACTGGCTATTCGCGATCCGAAATGGGCTCGAGAACGCCGACAGCCGGTAGGCCCAGTCCCCTCGGGGTCATGACAATCCATGAACCCGACGATGCCACCTCGAAGCACCCGTCATCCGGCTCCGGAAGGTCGAGGCAGAGATCGTCTGAACGAACGAACCATTTGCCTGTCAGCACCTTGCCCATCGAGTAACTTCTGAACGTCCCGTCACGTTGGTAGACTTCGCGCCAGTGCACCTCATCGGTAAGCTGCCTGTCAGAAAACCGCGCGCATATCTGTGCGCCCGACAACTTCTTCAACTCTTCGGCCGATGCACTGCCGCTCCAGAGTGTGAGCATGGTCAGCAGTCCGACGGCGGCATATCCGACGCGCGTCCTTGCACAGAGATTGCTCATGCTTACGGCTTCGATTTGCATGACTTCAGGCACATCTGGTACTCGGTCTTGCAGGCAGGGCCCGCGTAGTTCTTCATGCATGCCTTGTGCTGCTCGGCGCATACCTTGCAGGACGATTGTGCCTCGGCCACGCGATCGGCGGCTAAAAGGCCTGCCAGCACGGACAGCGCAACGACAACTCTCTTCATCCGCGGTCCCCTCTTGACTCTGCTCCGTGTTGCCTGCTCCTCACCTAACTCTTGGTGCTCGCGGTCTTGTCGAGTGCCGCACGCAGCCCTTTGGCCAGCTTGATCGCATCGTCATTGGCCCAGAAGTGCCTGAAGAACAGGCGCGGCTGCTCGTTGAGCATGTGGTTGTGGACCGCTGTTACATCGATGTCGTTCGCCTTCAGCGCCTTGATCACAGGATTGACCTCGTCGCCGGTGAGCACGAAGTCGCCGGTGATGGCTGCCTTGCCGCTCCCCGTCGGCTGGAAATTGATGGACTGTGCCACACCCATCGGGCCGACCGGTGCGAGTTGCATCCCAGCTTCGCTGATCGGATCGCGCCGCGGAACGGCGAAGGCGTAGACACCGCCATTGTTCTGTCCCTTGGCGCCGATGATCTGATCGAGCTGGGCGGTATCGAGGTCGATGGCGGGCGGTGCGGCAGCTGCCGAGGGCGCCAGCGGCGTTTTGCTCACTGCCAGCGCGTCGCGGATGGCAGCAGCCATCTTCACGGGATCGCCGTGACCGCCGACATGCATGTAGAAAGTCGCAGGGCTCGCCCGGAGCAGGTGATTGTGAACGGCGGTGATCTCAAGCCCGCCGGCGACCAGCTTCGCCATGACCGGATTGATCTCGGTTTCCAGCAGCACGAGGTCGCCCATCACCATGGCTTCGCCGTGCATCGGCATAAACGCGACCCAGCCACCGAGCGCAAGCGTCGGCTTGATGGTCACGCTATCCAAAGTGACGGTCAGGTCGCTGCGCGGGAATCCATAGCGATGCACCTCGCCGGAAACTGCCGGCTTCCGACCGAAGATCTCATCGATCTTTTGCCACTCGATTGCCTGGGCATGCGCACTGGGGATGAACGGCTCGGTGAAGATGTTCCAGTCGATGGTCTGCGCATTCGCAATTGACGCGGATGACAGCGCCAGAATTGAAGCAGCCAGAAGATATCTGAGACACATGGTGAACCTCCATGGTTGGATAGAAGGGCCTCCGCCTGCAGCGTGCCCGGAAGGAGCGGACAGCGTCATTTTGAGAGACCCTCGTAAAGCCGTTCGACGGCGGGCCAATTGACGGCCGACATGAACGCGCCGACGTAGTCGGCAGCCTTGGCGCCGTAATCGATGTGATAGGAATGCTCGTACATATCGAGCGCCAGGATCGGCGTGCTCCCGGCAAGCGTATGGCAGTGATCGGATGCCCATTGATTGACGAGCTTCCGGTCACGCGGCGACCACGTCAGCAGTACCCAGCCGGAGCCGCCACCGAGCGCCTTGCCCATGGCAACGAATTCGGCATTCCAGCGTTCATAGGTACCGAAATCGCGCGTGAGCGCATCCTTCAAGCTTGTTCCGGGCTCGCTTTCATCGCCAAGGCCATCGAAGAACATTTCGTGCAGGATCATTGAATTGCTTGCGATGAGTTGCTCACGCTTCAATCCGTTGAGCAGGAAGCCCGGCGCGGTCGCGTAGTCGAGTTCAGCAAGCTTCTCATCGATCAGGTTTAGCCGCTTCACCGCGCCGCCATAGTTGTTCTCGTAATGGCTGATGATCATCCGCTCCGACATGCCACGCACGCGGCTCGGATCGCAGGAAAGGGGTTTCATGGTGTAGGTCATGGCAGCTTCCTGACGCATGTACCGGCAAGCAACCGGGCGGTGGGAACGCCGGCAGCCAAAGGCACAGTCGGATCAGAAAGCTTGCGGGAGAGGACTCGGATAACGGCAGACATGATGCGCCCTTGGTGAAAACCGGACGCGATTCTTGGGCATGTCGCCTCGTGGGGAGATCGCTTTCCCCATGCCGCATGTAAGTCCCGCAAAGACCAGTTTGTCAACGGGGATCGGGACCCTCTGCCACGCCCTGGCAGAGTTGGATTGGGAACTAATCCAGGGAACTTCGCTGTAGCAAGACCGTCAATCTGCCTGCGCAGCCCGCCGCCCTTTCCCTCAAGATGCTTCCTTCAGATCAGGGCAGTTTGCCGGGCGAAATTTATTCGCCATCCCATACCGGTCGGGTCGCCGACATCAGTGTCGGGGCTTGATCACGGATGCCGACCAGCTCCCGCGCTAATCTAAGAAAAGCAGGATTGTGTGAACCAGATCATAGAGAATTCGCGCAGGAGGTACTTTTCTTCTCGTGCACAACTCGTCAGGCACTTCAAGAACAGAAAAAGCAAGCCTTCTGTATTCAATGATTGGTTGAATATTTTATCGCCTTCGCCTGTCGCAAGAGCTTGTTCCGGATGCAAGGTTAGCCTAACTTTTTCCGGCCGCACCCGCGGTGACGAACGACCGACGGCTTGACGGAGACGGCAATGAGAACAGCCAACTCCAAATATTCGGAATTCCCCAGCAAGATCGATCTTGGCAGACGGCACTTTCTCGAAAAGGTCGCCGTGGCCAGCGCAACTGCAGCCGTCCTTTGGCCGGGATCGGCGAAAGCGGTCATGGAGCTGTGGGAGGAAGGCGACCCGCTCTGCAGCGTTCACTACGAGGCGCTGCAGAAACCGGACGGCTACGATCTGGACATTGCGTATCTCGAAAGTTTCATCGGCGTGTCGAAGTCGCTAACCGGACTCGCCGAGCTCGACCGGCACATCGCAAACCAGTACATGGAACGCTTTGCTACCCATCCGCAGCTCTCAAAGAACCTGGACCTGCTGATACGGGCCTATCGAGCAATACCTGGGGGCAACCCGGGTGAGAATGAGGTCAAGCAGTCGATCTGGATGTCGTCGGATGCCGCCGTGCGAGCCGGCGCGAAGCAGCTCATCTATCTCTGGTACATTTCGGCCTTTTACATTCCGCTCGACATCACACCGGGCCCGAAGCCGCCGCTGCAAGATGATCCTGCCGACACTCGGAAGAAGATCTGGGTCTATGGCACACCGGAGCAGTACAGCCGCGGCATGATCTGGCAGGTGATCCATGCGCACGCGCCGATGACGCCGGGCGGGCCTCGCCGCTATTGGGCCAGCAAACCGCACGTCGCGTGAATGTGGACCGGCAACCACGCACTGTAACTGGAAAGTCGCTGAAGCGACATAGTCGCCAATAGCAAGAAGAGAGTCCGGTTCTAGTCCCCTGAACCGCAACGCTCCGGATCCGCGATCAATGGCTGCTCGGGAGACATGATCATGCGACCAATTCTCGAACATGCGGAATTCGACCTCGTTGTCATCGGTTCCGGCGTGGCTGGCGCGATGGTTGCGCATCAGGTCGCGAAGGACGGCTTCCGGGTCTTGATCCTGGAGGCCGGCGGCGTCCCTCCCGACTCACTCGGCCGCTGGGCCATGGTGCACAACTACACCAATTCTCCTTCCAAGGCGCCGGACTCGCCTTTCTGCGGTGATGATGTGCTGCCGGTCGATCCGAAGGTCGACCCGAAGACCGATCCCGGCAAATACCGTTTTCTGCAGCCGAGCCCGATCGAAGACGGCGGCAAGAACTATTACGACTACACCGCCGAAGCGATCGGCAAGAAGCGCTTCTTCAAGAGCTATTACGAGCGCATCGTCGGCGGCTCCACCTGGCATTGGCAGGGTATCTACATCCGGATGCTTCCCAACGACTTCAGGATGAAGACGCTCTACAAGGTAGGATTTGATTGGCCGATCACCTATCGCGAGCTCGAACCCTGGTACGTCAAAGCCGAATACGAGATGGGCGTTGCCGGCAGCGATGAGGAAAATGAAGACTATTACGAACGGAAGTGGGGAGCTTATCGCAGCGAACCGTTCCCGATGCCGGCCCTCGCGCCTAGCTTCCTCGACAATGAGCTCGCGCGCGTCATCAATGACAAGAAGGTTCCGGATCATGGTTTGCGGCTGAAGGTCAATACGGTCCCGCATGCGATCAACTCCCGACTCTATGCGGGCCGCCCCGAATGCGACGGGCACACGTCCTGTGTGCCGCTATGTCCGATCAAGGCGCGATACGAAGCCGTCATTCATGTCGAGAAGGCATTGTCTGCGGGCGCCGTTCTGCGAACACAGGCGGTCGTCACCAAGCTCGATGTTGACCCCGAGCAGAGGTGGGTATCGCGCGTTTGGTACAAGCGGCCCGACGGAACCGAAGACCGCGCGTCAGGGCGCGTCGTGGTGCTCGCCGCCAACGGCATCGAAAATCCCAGGATTCTGCTGTCGTCCGGGGCCGCCAATTCCAGTGACAAGGTCGGTCGCTATCTGATGGATCACCCCATCAAGCAATCTTTCGCACTGGCGCCCCAGCCACTCTTTCCCTTCCGCGGACCGCAGACCACCTCCGATATTGCGGCATTCCGCGACGGCGATTTTCGCGCGCGCTACGCCGGCTTCAAGACCTCGATCAAGAATGACGGCTGGGCGAGCACCAAAACGGGCTCCCCCCGCGGAAACTTCATTCCCCCGAAGGACCCGAGCGGCAATCAGAACCTGAATGGGACAATCCTGGATTTCGTCGAGAACTTTGCTCTCTTCGGAACCGATCTGCGGAAGAAAATCAACGATCATGTGACTCGTCAGATCACGCTGAACAGCGCCTGCGAGCAGCTGCCGCGCGAAACCAATCGCGTGACGCTTTCCGCGAATTCAGATGGGCTCGGCATCGCGAAACCAATGATCAGCTACAATCTGGACGATGACGAGTACGTTCGCAGCTCGTTCAAGACGATCATCGATGTTCACAAATTCATCTTTGATCAGCTCGGCGCGATCGATCGCGTCATGCAGGCCGACCCACCGGATAGCACCATCTATGGTGGCTCTGGCCACATCATGGGCACGACCCTGATGGGCAACGATCCAAAGACGTCAGTCGTTGACAAACATTGTCGCACGCATGACCACCCAAACCTGTTTGTGCTGGGCAGCAGCGTATTTCCTACCAGCTCAACGGCGAACCCCACGTCGACTGTCGCGGCGCTGGCGTTGAGGGCCTCAGAAACGATCAAGGAACAGTTGAAGGGCTGAGCGCCGAGGGAAAGCCTTGGTTTGCCGCAGGGTGCTTCGGAGAAACAGAATTCTTGAGTTTCGCTTGGCAGGGGGAGTTATCAATGCCGGCAGGATTGCTCGAAGTGGACGGCACAATTGAGCTCAAACAGTTCTGGCCAAGCGGTCAATCGGACGCTGACACTACAAAAGTCATTTTAAGCGTCGGGCCCGACGCGATTAAATTCCGCAAGGACAGCTCTTCGCCATTTCACCCGACGCATGTGTTCAACAATGCGAAGGTCAAGGGCAAGTTTAGTACTCCGCCCATCAAAAACGGAAAAGTCACAATCCGACTGCAGGGAATCGATGCGACCGAGCTCCATTATCAGCCGTCTGCGCTCTCGGCGAAGGAGAAGAACGGCCTGAGTGCGACGAAGCTGACGGCATACAAAGGTCTCATCCACTTCTATCGGCAGCTACTGGGGGCCACTTCGGCGAAGGCGCTGCACGACTTTCTCACGTCGACGGGAAAGACGGTCCTCGACTGTCGGGTTGTGACTCAAGTGGATACCCCAAACGAGGTGTTCGACACTTACGGTCGGCTGGTTGGCGACATCGAAGTGACGGTGAATGGCCAGGCGGTAAATCTGAATCACTGGCTGGTCGAGCATGGCTGGGCATATCCTACGTTCTACTCAAGCATGACCAATGATGAAATCAATGCGCTTCTCGCCCTTGCAAAAATCGCACGGTCAAAGAAGACGCTTGTGTGGAAGTTTCTGTCCAATACGATTAGTCCCTTCGATTTCAATCTGCGCGAACCAAAGGTCGGCGACCTCAGCGTGCTGGCCACGGACAAGGGACCTGCCATCTTTCCCAAGCTTTATCGGCGCTATACCAACTGGTCGGCACGCAAGAAGGCGCAAGTCACAGGTCAGAACTTCCAGGCGTTTCTAGCGGCCGGATCTGGCGGAACGCCCGACATCTGCTTCGTACTCGCTGATTTCCTGGCCACTGGCGTTCATTCGGCGATCCCCCACAACTTTGCCGACTTCGTGGTGGGCGGGAAGACAACCAAGTTCGCCCCAGATAGTCTGGTTTTCAAAGAGGCGCCTTCCACGTTGCTCGGGCCCGACAACAAGCCCATCACCCATTTCTGAGTCTAGTACGCGCGATCTTCGGCCTAATGCTCTTGCGTGGTCATGATTGACCTCCTTCGAATGTTGCAGAGGAAAGGGAGTCCGTGGGACTGGACCCACCACCAGATCAACAGGCAAGTCCGCCCAAGAACCAGACCAGAGCCCTATTGGCGTCGGCCACCAATGCTTCAGACGTCCTCGGCGGAGATCATCGATCGGTTCCGATCGGATCGCCTCATTGCATCTGGCATCTCTGCTAGAGTCGTGCGAGATAATGCGCCAGCGCCGAAATATCGTCCTCGCTCAAGGGATAAGCTACCTCGGCCATAGCGGCCACGCCGCCGCCGGATCGAGCGCCGGCTTTGTAGTCATGGAGTGCCTTCGCAAGATATTCCTCCCGTTGACCCGCAATGCGGGCGACAGCCTTGCTGCCAGCGTAGTTGTCGCCGTGACAAGAGGCGCACCGCCCAGCCGCAGCCGCTTTCTTGCCAGCTTCGGTCAAGTCGGGATGATCGTCGGACACCTTCGCCGCGGCTGGATCGGAAGGCTTGAGCGAAGAGAAGTAAGCGCTGAGGTCGCGGACATCTTCGTTGCTGAGTTGTTCCGCGATTGGTCCCATGACCTCATTCTTACGCGCACCGCTGCGGAAGAAAACCAGCTGCCATTGTAAGAACTGATCAGGTTGCGCCGCCAATGACGGCGTGTTCTCGGTGGCGGAGACACCTTTGTCGCCGTGACACCCCGCACAGGCCTCTGCCTTGTTCTTTCCGGCCTCAGCATCCGCAGCAACGCGATGCATCTCCCCACTGATCGCCAATGCGACCAGGATGAGCAGCGAAGCGTATCCCCAGGATCTCATCCTGGACGGCCAGCTGCGGACCGGCGGTCCTTTCACAATCTTTCGCATAATCGCGATCTCCGCTGTTTGACCTTAGCCTCCCAATCGCCTCTGCGGTTCCGACTGGTCACCGACCGATGGCAAGGGCGCGATCTCGATCTGATCGAAGCGCGCTATGTCCGTGTGCTCAGTCCAGATCCCGCACCGTCCCCTTGCGTGCTCGCCACGGTCGAACGCGGTCAGGACCCATCGACCGTCCAACTGCATCGTGAAACCATCGCCGCTGACGGCGACTTCCAGCGTTTGCCAATGATTCCAGGCAATATCCGCGTCGACCCCGGCGATTTCATCAGGCACGCCGTGGACCACATGGAGCAGCGACAGGCGCTGGTCAAACACGCCGACACGAACGAGGTAGTAGTCGTCCGGACTGGTCACACGCATCGCGAGCCCGGCGCTCGGCCGCGATCCTTTCATCAGCCTGAACCGCGCACGGATCCGCACATCGGTTGCGGCCACAGGATTATAGATTGCCAGCGATGGCTGCTCGTCCCTATCCGCTGCTGAGCTTTGGATGGCCAAGTCGTCGTCAACGGCGCCTTCGTGAACTACGTTCCAACGATCTCGATCGCTTCGACCGGCATGCCAGAATTCGAAATCCCGTGGCGGAACCCCGACCCGTTGGTGCGACAGATCGATGACGGCGGATTGAGCTAACGCTGGGACGATCAAACTTGTGAAGTAAACGAAGTTCGTTAAGGCGGCCGCCGCAATGCTGCGCCAACTGTGCTGGCCGGCGCTGCGCCGCCGAAAAGGAAGCGGCGCCACGTCGAGACGACGCAAAAGCTTGCTGTTCGGCCAGAGCTTGTAGAGGACTGTCGAGTTAACGGCGGGCATGCTGCGTCCTTCTGAAAACCGGACGCGATTCTTGGGCATGTCGCCTCGTGGGGGGATCGCACGCCCCCATAGATCGAATAAACCGATTGCCGTCGCTGCTGTCAATCGGCTGTCAGATAACCAGCAAGACTCCCGAAATCAGCAACAAAGCGAGGACGATCTTTCGGAACATCGCTTCGTCAATGTAGTCAAACAGTCTCAGCCCAAACCATGTTCCGATTAGCAAGCACGGCAAACCCATCACGAAGAGTTTAACGGTCTCGCTGGTCACCGTTCCCTTTCCTCCAAGCCAGAGCGCTGACATGAGGAAGGTCGTAACGGCAACGGGCTGGAATATCGTGCGTTGAAGGTCCTTGGACCAGCCGCGCAGGCCGCACCAGATCGTCACCAGTATGCCTGCTAAGCCGGTCAGGCCTCCAAGCACGCCGTTGAGGAAGCCAACCGCAGCGTCGGCCGCGCTCCCTCCGGTGGAGATCGGTTTTAGGCTGGGTCGAAGAAGTGCGTAGAGACTGTACGCAGCGAGGAACGCACCAACCGCGATGCGGACGGTTCGAGGATCGGACCAGGTCAAGAGAGACACTCCGGTCGGAACCCCGAGAGCGGCGCCGACGATGAACGGCAGCAATTTGCTCCCATCGAGCGCGCGGCGCAGTCTCCAGACTGAGTAGCCTTGCACCAGAAGACCGAAGCCGACGATCAATGTCGCGCTCTGCAGCGGCGTGAGGATGTAAAGCCATAGCGAAGCCGCCACAAGTCCAAAGGCAAAGCCCGAGAGCCCAGCAACAAGTGCACCCGCAAAGGTCGCAAGCAGAAACAGCGGCAGTTCAAAAGTGGACCCGTCCATGCGCTCGCTCCATAGAAAAGCGAGCAGCGCTTGCATGGGGTCACCATTTTACGGGGAGGCTGCGACGTCCCCGATCAGTAAACTAGCGCAGGAAGCGAACGGCCGCAACGAGCGACGGTTTTCCGCCGCCTTTCCTATTCGCAACGGCGATCAGGAAGGATTACTGACCGTTGCTTGATCTTCAATCGTCTGCGTGAGGGCGGATCAGTCCCCGCTCTCTTTGAGCGGGCTCAAGGACCAGCCTAGCTGCTTGAGCTGCCGCAGATCCCTTGAAGCCTCTGCCAAGAGCCAGTCGCGGAACGTGACGATCTTCGGCTGGGCTGTCGTCGCCTTCGGACAGATGATCCAGTTAGGTCTTCGATAGTCGCAACGCTTCCGGAAATGGCCGCACCAGCCGCCCGTTGATCAGGTCCCATGCCGCCAATGTCGTACGGGCAAGCGCAATACCCTGCCCGTTGATCGCCGCGTCGATCACCATGCTGGCCCGATTGAGCACGGGGCCGTGAATGATATTCGTGTCATTGACGCCCGCCGCCTGCAGCCACCTGGACCAATCGGTTCGGCTGTCCATATGGATCAGCGGATAGTTGAGGATATCGGCCGGCTTGCTGAGTCGTCGGCGGCCCGAGAGAAGTTTTGGACTGCAAACGGCAAAGAGCTGCTCCGCGCTCAGCTTGACCGTGTCGAGCCCCGGCCAATTGCCCTCGCCATGGCGCACCGCAAGGTCGACTTCCTCTCGCGCGAAGTCGACGTGATGAAGCGTTGCGGAAACGCGAAGGTCGATCCCAGAATGAGCTTCGGCAAAATGGCCCAGCCGGTGAACGAGCCATTTGGCCGCGAAGTCCGGCGAGGTGCTGACGGTAAGGACGCCGGCGTTCTGCCGTTGCAGAAGCCGCTCTGTGCCAATCGCAATGCGGTCCAGGGCATCGCGAACGATAGTCAGATAGTCCTTGCCGGCCTCGGTGATGATCAGGCGCTGGCGCTCGCGATTGAACAGCTTGATCGCAAGCTCAGCCTCCAGCGCCTTGACCTGATGGCTCACGGCGCCCTGCGTGACGCAAAGCTCCTCGGCTGCGCGGGTAAAGCTTTCATGCCGCGCCGCGGCTTCGAAAGCCTTCAGCGCATTCAGGGGCGGCAAGCGTGGACGCATCGCACAAAGACTTCATGAGAAAAACTAGGGCCGGCCAGAGAAACGATGCTTTGCGGATAACGGCCCGCTGACCTTATGGGAAAGCTTCAATGCAGCATTTCATGAGATTTGGAGCTTGTCGATGTCAACCGTTGCCCGCAACGCCTCGACGTTTCGGCTGATCCGGCCGGCCGGTCCGCTCCCACAACTTCATCAGGAAAATTCGGTGCAAAGGCTCGGCGCTCCGGGACGCGGGCTTCGAGCTTGGTCCGCGCGGCGCAGGCTGCGTCAGGCACTCCGCGATCTGGCCGACGACAAGCATCTGCTCGCCGACATCGGCCTCACACGCGAAGAGGCGCTGGACGAGGCCGCTAAGCCATTCTGGCGATAACAAGCGCCCGTTACCAACAAGATAGAGGAGGAACAGATGGCAGAGCCAATCGTCTATGGCTTCCCGCGAAGCACCTACGTCAACATCGTGCGGTTGATTCTGACGCACAAGGACGTAGCGTATGGCTTTCATGACCTTGAACCGGTGATGGGCAAGCGTGAGCATTTGGCGCTGCACCCGTTCAACCGGGTCCCGATTCTTCGGCACGGCGACTTCACGGTCTACGAGACCAGCGCGATTGCCTCCTATGTCGACGAAGCCTTCGGAGGGCCAAAGCTGACGCCGCGCGACGTCCGCCTCCGGGCGCGCATGAACCAGTGGATCAGTGCGGTCAACTCCTACTACTACCCCTACATGATCTATCACGTGACCCACGAACGGCTGGTCTTTCCGGAACTCGGCATCGCATCCGACGAAAAGGTCGTGGCACACGCGATACCCAAGGTCGAGCTTGCGCTTGGCATGGTGGAGCATGAATTGGAACACGGCCAAGACTACCTGCTCGGCACGGAAATCACGATCGCGGACTTCTTCCTGCTTCCGAGCACATTCGCCTTCAGCCTAACGGACGAAGGCAAGGCGATGTACCCGAACTATCCGGCTTTTTGCCGATGGCGCGAGCGCATGGAAAACCTGCCGGCGACGCGAAAGCTTCGCGCGATCCTGCCGCCGCGCGAACCGATTCCGCATGCCCGCGAGTGGGCGAATTCGCACCGACCGAGATACTGACCCTGCAAATCCAAACTTGTCGGAAACCGCGGCGAGGCAAGGATGCCTCTGCACACCGCATTCGACCCCAAGACCCGGCGCGTCTTCATCGCGCATATCGCGCGCAACACCGTCGAAGTGATCGATCACGCTGAGGGTAAACACGAAGCGACCCTGCGGGGATTCCACTAGAAAAATATATCCCTCCGCTGGAACCTTTGTCGGCTGCCTCTATTTGCTCGCTGTCCAATGCTAGGAGGTAGATACTATGACGAAAATTCTTTTTGCGACGGTCGCCATTCTCGCATTTGGGGCACCTTCATTTGCGCAGCAGGATAAAACCACCGGACAAGCGCCCCCATCAGGCACTTCCGCGTTCTACGTAGCTCAAGATCCCGCGACGATGAAATGTAAAGTTGTCACTGCCCAGCCCGCGCCTGGTGAAATGAAGGTTATCGGTACGGCTCATCCGACACAGGCGGAAGCGCAAACAGCTTTGGCAGCTGAGAGAACTTGCGCCAAGTAATGAAGTGAAGGCGCGAGTACGGGGATGAGGCATTGGTTCGACAAAACTACTGACGCCCCAGGCCTCGGCGTCGATGTTAGGTGTTCTCGCGAACCATCGCCGACCGAACCACCGTTCCAAGCGGCGGAATGCCCTTGGTGGTCGCCAAGACCGGTGTCTCCTCCGACAGGCCCGCCGTAATCTCAATGCGACCGTTATCGATGAGACCAGTCCTGACGGCGAGGCGCGTGACCCGATCGGTAGCGATGGCGTAGACGAAGTTGCCGCCATCATCCGAACCTACGGCAGCGGTGGGTACGGTAAGCGCATCGGGCCGTCGGTTCATTTCCAGTGAGACCTCCGCATACGTGCCCGGATAAAGCCGTTCGTCGGGATTGGGCAGGTCGATCTCGGTCCGCATGTCGCGGGTCTCGGGATCGAGGCGCAGCGAGAAGCGGGTTACCTTGCCGATGAATGGCTTACCGTCGAAACCAGAGGGCTTTACAACCGCCGGATCGCCGACGTGAAGGTGAGACACGTCGTTCTCCGGAACGTCGCAAAACACCCTGATCGTGTCGATCCGCTGCAGTGTGAAAAGTGATCCTGCGGACGGCGTAGTCCGCGTTGCCGCGGCGGCCTGGACCAGATCGCCCCGGTTCACCTGGCGCCGCGCCACCACGCCATCGAAAGGCGCCACGACCTGCGTATAGGCAAGCAGCGTCTTGATCCTCTCCACGGTGGCGGCGGCGACGTCGACCTGGTGGGCCGCGAGATCGCTGTTCGCCTCCGCAACGCCGAGGTCCGCCTTGGCGATGGCAGCATTGGCGTGCACCTGATCGAGTGTCCGGTCGCTGATGAAGTTCCGTCCCTGACCCAGCTCCTCCCGGTCCTTCGCCAGGGCGTCCTGAAGCGCCAGCTCTGCCTTGTTGTGATCTAGCTGACGGCGCGCGCTCTCCAGCACACTTCGTTTGGCTTCCAGCTCGGCCTTGGCTTCGGCAAGCTCCTGCTTCATTTCCGGAACGTCGATAACGGCGAGCACTTGACCCGCCTTCACATGATCGCCGATATCGACCCGCACCTCCGACAGGTATCCCGAGACTTTGGCGAAGAGATCCGCTTCCTCAAAAGCTTCGAGGGTCGCATTGGTTTGAAGACGTTGGGCCACCGTGACTCGGCGTGGCCGCACAACCTCGACCCGCGGAAGGTTGTCGACCTTCGTTTGCTTCACCGGTGATGGCGATGCCGCCAGGTGTTGCCGCTCAACAGCGACGCTTCCTGCAGCGACGCCGATTAACAAGACCCTGATGACGGTTCGGCTCGTGAAATTCATAGTACGCCACCTTTAGCATCCACTCTGGCCATTCGCTTATTCCGCCGCCAGATCGCGGGATTCTGCTGCTTGATCGCCAGGATACCGCACTGGCCCGAGCCGCGGTTCCCGCTCGAAATAGCGGCAATGCGGGTCGTCGGGATCCAGCGACGCGGACGTCGACGTATGTCGCGACTGGAGCATGGCTATGATCGCGGGCAGAATGAACAGCGTAACGCAGGTTGCGCCGAGCAGACCGCCGATCACCGCCCGCCCAAGTGGTGCACTTTGCTCTCCGGTTTCGCCTAGTCCGAGCGCCATCGGCAGCATCCCCGCCAGCATCGCGAAACTCGTCATCAAGATCGGACGCAGGCGGCTTCGTGCGCCTTCGATGGCTGCCTCCCACGGCTCGCGGCCCTCAGCGCGGCTTCGCTCTGCGAAAGTTACAAGCAGGATGGCGTTTGCCACGGCGACGCCGATTGCCATGATCGCGCCCATGAACGATTGAATGTTGAGTGTGGTCTGGGTCAACCAAAGCATGATTACAACTCCCGCCACTACGCCGGGAATCGTCAATCCTACCGCCAGGGAAAGCCGGAACGACTGGAAGTTGGCGGCCAGCAGCAGAAGGATGACGCCAACGGCTATCAAGAGCCCGAGACGGAGGCCGCCGAACATCTCTGCCATCGGCTGGATCGCTCCGCGCAGCGTCACACTCACCCCATTTGGCGGCTTTCCCACGTCGCCGATCGCCTGCTGCACACGGCTTGCCACGCGTCCTAGATCCTCGCCGTAGATATTCGCGCTAAGCGTCAGCATACGTTGCATGTTGTAGCGATCATATTCGCCAAGCGCGGTGCTATCCGTAACATGAGCAACATTGCGAAGGTCGATCTGTTGGGCCGATCGGCGAGCGATTGGGAGGTTCTTCACCTCTTCCAGGGAATTCATCCGGCGCTCAGGGATCTCGACTTGCACCTGATATCCAATGCCGCTCTTTGGATCGGCCCAATAATTGGCCGAGGTGTAGCGACTGGATGAGGTACCTGCGACAATCGATTTCGCCACGTCGTCCGTCGTCACTCCCAGAACGCCCGCTCGCTCGCGGTCGACGGCGACTGCAACGGTCGGGTAATCGAGTTCCTGCTCGAATTCCAGATCTCGCAGCGTCGGCACCTGTCCCAGCCTCGCTCGCAGCTTATCGGCATATTGGCGGCTGCTGGCGAAGCTCGGCCCGCTCACAGCGACTTCGATCGGGGTTGGCGCGCCGAAGCTCATCACCCGGCTGACGATGTCGCTTGGCTCGAACGAGAAGCGTACACCAGCGAGTTCCTGCGGCAACTTCTTGCGCAGCCGCTCCTTCAAGTCCTCGATGCGGATCCCGGCGCCACGCTTTAGCTGCACCTGCAGCACGGCTTCCTCGGACCCCGAACTCCAGAGATAGATGGTATTGATCGGGTAGTTGGGCGGCTGCGTTCCGACAAAGCCAAGACTAATGTCCACATTGTCGGGCCCCACCTCGCGCTTGATGATATCGAGTGTTTGTAGCGTAATCTGCTCGGTACGCTCGATCCGCGTTCCCGCCGGAGCCCTAAGATGCAATTGCATCTGGCCGGTATCCACGATCGGAAAGATCTCCGTGCCGAGCGAGCTGCCGACTACGAGGATGATGGCACCACTCGCAACGAGATAAGAGAGTACAATGATACGCCGGCGCTTCATGACCGCGCGCGTGAGCTGATCGTATCTGGCGCGGAACCGATCAAAACGACCGTCTTGCGATTTGTGTCGCTTGGCCGGTTTGCGCAGCATCCAGACCGACAGTACCGGCACAAAGGTGCTGGAAAGCAGATACGATCCTACCATCGAGAAGCCGACCGCCAAAGCGAGCGGCACAAAAAGATTGTGCGCTGCGCCGGTCATGAAAAAGGCTGGAATGAACACCGCCAGGATGCAGAGCATGGCCACGAAGCGCGGCAGCGTGGTTTCGGCCGTGGCCAGGCTTGCGGCACGGGCGAGGCTATGTCCATCAGCGAGACGCGTGTGGATATTCTCGATGGTGACGGTCGCTTCGTCGACCAGGATGCCGACAGCCAACGCCAACCCGCCCAGCGTCATGATGTTGATCGTCTGACGCGATATCCAAAGCGCGATCACCGAGGCCAGTATCGCAAGCGGAATATTCAGGACGACGACGAGCGAACTGCGCCAGTCCCGGAGGAAAAGTAGCACCATGAGACCCGTGAGAACCGCACCGAGCGCCCCTTCAACGAACAGGCCCAGGATCGCACGAGTCACATATGGGGACTGATCGAACTGGTAACTTACCTGAACGTCGTCTGGCAGTACGGATTGGAAGCGGGGCAAGTTGGCCTTGACGGCCTGGACGACCGCAAGGGTCGATGCGTCCGCTCGTTTGGTGACGGGGATATAGACGGTGCGGCGCCCATTCACTAGCGCGTAGCCGGTCTGAATGTCGGCGCCATCTTCGACCGTTCCGACATCGCGTATGAACACGGTCTGCGTTCCGTGCGAGCGGATGGGAATGTTACTCAGGCCCTTGAAATCTCCGACAACGGAGTTGACGGGCACCATCGGCATGAGATCACCGATGCGGATGTTGCCAGATGGACTGATCGTGTTGCCGGCGGCCAATGCCTGCACCACCTCGTCCGGCGACATGTTGTAGGACCGCAGCTTGTCGGGGTCCAAATGAACCAGGATGGTCCGTTGGCTCGACCCGAATGGCGGCGGTGCCGACACGCCTGGCAAGGTCGCAAACAATGGGCGCACCTTGAAGAGCGCCGCGTCCTGTAGTTCGGCGACGGTTTTCGTCTCGCTGGTGAAGACGAGATCGCCGACCGGAACGCTGCCACTGTCGAACCGCATCACGAATGGCGGCACAGTGCCCGCCGGCATGAACGCGCGAGCGCGGTCGACGTAGGCTACCGTCTCCGCTGTGGCCTGCGCCATGTCGGTGCCGGGATGGAATTGAAGTTTGATCAGTCCTACGCCCTGGATCGACTTGCTTTCGACATGTTCGATGCCGGTAATGTAGAGAAAGTGGTACTCGTAATAGTTGACGATGAATCCTTCCATCTGGGCCGGGTCCATGCCGCCGTAAGGTTGGGCCACATATAGAACGGGCACCCCCAAATCCGGGAAGATGTCGCGAGGCATGCGATCGAGCGCCAGAAAGCCTACCCATGCGACGGCTATAACCATCGTCAGAAGCGAGATCGGACGTCGCAGCGCCAAGGACACCAGGTTCATCGTTCCGCCTCAGCCGGTTCTGCCGCGTCCGAGCGACCCCACGCGCCTCGACGGCAGCAACAAACGCTACTGACACATTTTGGAGAAATGCAGCTCATGTTTCGGTCCAAACGCCCAACGCACGAGGTCACACGACCACGAGCAGTGAGCAGAACTTGGACGGAGAACCGTCTTGGTATGCCGGGGGTCTGCAGGCCCCGACGTGAAGATCAAACATTGCAATCCAACGTGATCTTCTCAACTAAATTTACATTTACGTTTCTGGAAATCCAATTGACGAGAAATTGTAGGCGTACGTTAACTTGGAATGCTGCGTCTCGAGCCTATGTCGGCAATTGTGAAGCGTCGTGTTAGGATATTAATTGGCACAAGTCGCGCCTTCGGCACTACTGGGGTGACGTCATTCCGTGCTGACTGATAGCGAAAAAATCGCTCGTGCTGCTGCGGAAGGTCGCCGCCGTCCAGACCTTGGCTGAAGCGTCGGCGGCATGTGAGGTCCCGCACAACGATCACGCAGCACCACCTGGACGACGCCGAATCGGTCGACGACCGCGACCGCCACCTGATAGTCGCGCTTTTGGCAGTCTGCGAGCGCGGCTTGCGCCAGTTCCAGGGCTATGCTGAGTGCCAGCGATTCTTAATGAATCCTAGGCACGTGCCTAGGCGAAACTAGCAAGAAGAAATAACGCGCCAATTAGACTTCTCGTAATCATGACCACATCTCGCTCGAGGGGCAGATGATGCGTGCAGTTGTAGCAACATATGCGTGAAAGCCTAATCGCCATGTTTCGAAGCGTGGTGCGGACCTCCAAAGCGGTTCTTGAATTATGCGCTTGCCCTATCGCCTTCCCAGCGTCGCTTCAGTTTCTCACGACGACAATCAGCGGCTTGTCCCTGGCCGCTCTGCTGTGCACGACCAATGCCTTGACGCTTGCGCTGGTACTTTCATTGCGGGCGAGATGGACGAGATCGGCCGCGATGATTCCTGCTTCTCCGGCATTGAGCCGAGTCGCGGCTGCTCCTTCGACTTCCACGACAAGGCTTCCTTCGAACACATGAAGTAACTCCTGCGCACCGGGATGCTTGTGCCATGGAGCAGCCGTGCCGGGTGCGAAGTCGACGACACTGACGATCGTCTCCTGGACGGTTTCGCCCTGACTTTCGAGGTCTTTTCGGAGTATCTGGGTGAGCTTGGGCGCTGTCTGCGTCTGTGCCCAGGCGATCGTTGGCATGTATGGAAGCGCTGCTGCCGCTCCAGCAAGGTAAAGCATTTCACGGCGGATCATTTTCATCTCCTGCCTCTCGAGTTTCTCGGCGGTTGCTGTCCCTCGTGTTGCCTATCCGCTTCGGATACCCAATGAACCCCGTGCTCGGGCGGAAATTCCGGGAACCAATTCCGCCAGGCTTTGGACCTTGCGCGTGATTTGGCATTGCCGATAGAGGATTATGTGCGGTTCTTTAGCATGTCGCTTCATGGGAGAGCCGAAGCTCACCAGTTCGACATTAAAGGCCAAGCTCCAAGTACGATCACCGCGATGCCCGCGAAGGCTTCCAGTCCCGATGCGGCACAGTTACGGATCGTCTCCGTGCGCTCAACGAGGCGCAGAAGCCATGTCCGAGCGAACACCGCCGCCAATGGAAAGAGCGCAACCGTGAGGGTCATGCCGGCGGCGAAAACGGCCGATAGCAGCAAGCCCCATTTGACCGCACCATGGGCTGCTGCATAGGTCATGATGAAGGTGGTAAGCGGGCATGGAATGAGGCCGGTTGCTATCGCAAGCAGCGGCGCGGAGCGGTCATGGCGATGAGGTTCGGGACGAAACGCGCGCCACAAGAGCCAGAGTCCGATCAACACGATCAGGATTTGGCTGGCCTGCTCCAGGGCTGGCGCACGACCGGCGCCGCCAATCGTGTGTTTGAGGACGGCATAGCCGGACAGCACCAGGACGACGGCCGAGCCGACATGTGTGAGGATCAGCAGCAGGCTTGAGCCGAGGGCGCTTCGCCAGCGGCCATCTGCCGCATAATAGGAGGCGAGCACCGATTTGCCGTGGCCGGGCAGCAGGGCGTGCAACATGCCGAAGGCGAAGGCCGCTGCGGCCAGCGACGGCAGCGCACCGGCTCCGTTGGCCTGCAGCGCGTTCAGCGCCTGCGCTGCGTTCGCATAGAGCGCGCGCTGCGCCTCGAAGATCGAATCGAACGCCGCGATCAATGAACCCGCCCGCTTTGGATTTGCTCAGGCATCGTTGGGCCAGCGCCGGTGATGCTCGTCGATGACGAACAAGTGAGCATGGCGTTTCATAGGCGCGCCCTGCAAATGGGGATCGTCCAGCGCAAGGCCAGGATGATCGTGCTCGACCACTTCCGGGTCGTCGGCCGGCCACTGCATTCGCGCTACGACCACGCCCGCGAGCGTGATCGCCGCGAGCACGAACGCCGTGATAGACAGGCCTGCCCAATTGCCGAGCCAGCCGGCCACGGGGTAGGTGAGCAGCCAGCAGGCATGGGAGAGCGCAAACTGCGCCGCGAACACCGCCGGGCGGTCGGAAGGCTGTGCCGAGCGCCTCAACAACCGCCCGGTCGGGGTCTGAACCGCGCTGTAGCCAATTCCCATCAATGTCTATCCCACGAGCAGAGCCGGCCAGATCTGATCGTGCCCGGTGGGGAGAACAGCCGTCAGTCCCAGCAGCAGGAGGGTGAGCAGGGCGGCGGCGGAAAGCATCACGGCGCGATCCGGCAACCGGTCGAGCACTTTCGGCAGCAACAGTGCAGCCAGCATCGAGCCGCCGCCAAAACAGGCGAGCGCGATGGCGACATCGTTGTCGGGCCGCCTCAGCACTCCGCGGACCAGCACCACGGTATTGACGATGACCATGGCGCCCGCCGCGGCAACCGACAGGTTCAGGGCGAGTAGCCCGCGCAGGCGCGGCGTCGCCAGGTAGATCCGGACGCCTTTCGTGGTGTTTTCGTAGAACGACTGGCCCGCTTCAGCCTTGGCTTGTGTCGAAGGCAGCCGCACGGACACCACCAACAGCGCGGAACACAGAAAGCCGATCACTGTGCCGGCAAATAGATTGTTGAACGAGATGACCGTCAGCAGCGCCGCCGCCAGCGTCGGGCTGAGCAGGTTCTCGAGATCATAGGCCAGGCGCGAAAGCGACAGGGCGCGCGTGTAGTCGCGCTCCTCCGGCAGCACGTCCGGAATGGTTGCCTGGAAGGTCGGGGTGAAGGCCGCGGATGCGGATTGCAGCAGGAAGATCAGCACGTAGACCTGCCAGACCTCGGTGACGAACGGCAGCGCGACCGCGACCGAAGCCCGCAGCAGGTCCATGGCGACCAAAAACGGCCGACGCGGCACATAGCCGGCGAGGCTTCCCGCGATCGCCGCGATGCCGACATAGGCGATCATCTTGATCGCAAGCGCGGTTCCCAGCACCGCGCCCGCCTTCTCGCCGGCAATCTTGAAGGCCAAGAGTCCGAGCGCCACCGTCATCAGGCCGGTGCCGATCAGGGCGATGACCTGCGCGGCGAACAGATGGCGGTAGGTCCGGTTGGCGAGGACGGACAGCATGGCAGGCTATTCCGCTGCCCGTCTCGGCACGAAATGGTGTTCTGTCTCTAGTTGCGAGTGCCGCGGCGCGAAATAGGCATACAGCGCGGGCAGCACGAGCAAGGTCAGCAATGTCGCCGTGAGCAGCCCCCCGATCACGACAGTGGCGAGCGGCCGCTGCACTTCCGCACCGGTGCCGGTGGCCAGCGCCATCGGCACAAAACCAAGCGACGCAACCAGAGCAGTCATGATGACCGGTCGGAACCGGGTCAATGCGCCGTCCTGGATCGCAGTCCGTGTATCCACGCCGTCGCCGATCAGCTTGCGGATCTGGCTCAGCATCACAAGCCCGTTCAAGACGGCAACGCCGGACAGCGCAATGAAACCGACAGCGGCCGAGATCGAGAATGGCATGCCGCGGAGCCACAGCGCGGCGATGCCGCCAGTCAAGGCCAGAGGCACGGCGCTGAACACCAGCAGGGCGTCGCGTGCCGATCCGAGTGCTCCCAGCAGCAACAGGAAGATCAGCGCAAAGCAGCCCGGCACGACGAACAAGAGGCGCTGCCGGGCAACCGAGAAATTCTCGAACTGGCCGCCCCAGGTCAGATAGGTGCCCGGCGCGAGCCTCACCTGCTCGGCGACCTTGGCCTGCGCTTCGGCCACCAGCGAGCCGATATCCCGCCCGCGCACCTCGGCGGTTGCGACCACGCGCCGCTTGCCGTTCTCCCGGCTGATCTGGTTGGCGCCCTCGGTCAATTCGAACGACGCGAGCGTTCGGAGTGGAATGGAGGCTGCCGGCGCATTGGGATTGGCATGCGGCAGCGGCACCGGCAGGTTTTCCAGCGTGGAGACATCGGAGCGCAGTGCATCGTTCAGGCGAACCACGATCTGGAAACGGCGATCCCCCTCGAACACGAGGCCGGCGACCCGGCCGCCAATGGCGGTTCCGATCAGGTCCTGGACGGTGGTGAGGTTGAGTCCGCGGCGGGCGATCTCGGCCTTGTCGATCCTGATCTCCAGGAACGGCAGGCCGGTCGTCTCCTCGACCTTGACGTTCTGGGCACCCTCGATACGGCGCAGAACGTTGGCGATGCTCCCGGCCGTCCGCTGCATTTCGGCAAAATCGTCGCCGAAGACCTTGACGGCGAGGTCCTCGCGCACGCCAGCGATCAATTCGTTGAAGCGCATCTCGATCGGCTGCGAGAAGCCGAGCTTGTTGCCCGGCAATTTGCTCGCCTCGGCTTCGATCTCCTTGATGAGATCGTCCTTGGACATCGACGGATCCGGCCACTCGCTCTGCGGCTTGACGATGATGTAGGTGTCGGAGGCGCTTGGTGGCATCGGATCGGCGGCAAGGTCCGGCGTGCCGGTTCGTGAAAACACGAACGCGACTTGCGGAAACTTGCTGACCGACTGCTCGATCAGGAGCTGCATCGCCTGTGCCTGCGCCAGCGAGGTGCTGGGCACCCGCTTGACCTCCATCACGATGTTCTTTTCGTCCAGCGTCGGTGTGAATTCCTGACCGAGCCGGGTGAACAGCGCACCCGCCCCGAGGATCAGGAGCAACGCCAGCCCGATCGCTGGCAGCGGCGCGCGGGCGGTGCGGGAGAGCAGCGGCGCATAGACGGATTTCAGCGCGCGGATGATGGCATTCTCCTGCTCCCGCACCGGCTTTGAGATGGTGATCGCGATCGCCGCCGGGACGAAGGTCAGCGACAGCACGAATGCAGCCGCGAGCGCGATCATGACCGTGAGCGCCATCGGCTCGAACGTCTTGCCTTCGACGCCGGTGAAGGTGAGAAGCGGGACGTAGACCAGGATGATGATGAGCTGGCCATAGACGGTGGGCCGGATCATCTCGGTTGCGGACGCCGTGACCGTTTCCAGCCGCTCAGGCAATGACAGGCCGCGCCCAAGCTCGCGCTGCCGTTCCGCGAGATGCCGCAGGCTGTTCTCCGTGATGATGACGGCGCCATCGACGATCAGGCCGAAATCGAGCGCGCCGAGGCTCATCAGGTTGGCGCTGAGCCGTCCCTGCAGCATGCCGGTCGCCGTCAACAGCATCGTCAGCGGAATCACGCAGGCTGTGATCAGTGCCGCGCGGAAATTGCCGAGCATCAGGAACAACACGGCGATCACCAGCAGCGCGCCTTCGGCCAGGTTGGTCGCAACCGTCTGGATCGTGGCGTCGACCAGTTGAGTTCGGTTGAGCACCGTTCGGGCATGGATGCCCGGCGGCAGCGTCCGGCTGATCTCCTTGATCTTGCGGTCGGCCGCAGCGGCCACCGTGCGGCTGTTGCCCCCGATCAGCATCAGCGCAGTGCCGAGCACCACCTCGCGGCCGTCGACGCTCGCGCTGCCGGTACGCAGCTCCTTGCCGATTGCGACATCGGCGATATCGGAGACGCGGACCGGCACGCCGCCCCGGGTGGTCACCACGATCCGGCCGATATCATCGAGATTTTCCACCCGCCCGCTGGCCCGGACGACGACACCTTCGCCGTTCTGCTCGATGAAATTGGCGCCGCGGCTGATGTTGTTCGCCTCGATGGCGTCGATCACTTGGGTGAACGACAGCCCATAGGCTGCCAGCCGGACCGGATCGGGCTGCACCTGGAACTGTTTCACGAAACCGCCGATCGCATCCGCGCCAGCGACCCCGGGAACGGTCCGCATCTGCGGGCGGATGATCCAATCTTGGACCGTGCGGAGATAGACCGTGCGCCGAAAATCGTCCGTCAGCCGCTCGCCTTCGGGCGTAAGGTAGCTGCCGTCGCTCTGCCAGCCGGGCTTGCCGTCCTCCACCGGTGTGGTCGCGCCCGGCTTTTCATACTCCACCGCCCACCAATAGATCTCGCCGAGGCCGGTAGAGATCGGACCCATCCGGACATCGACCCGGGGTGGAAGGTTGATCTTCGCCTCGTTGATGCGCTCGGCGATCTGCTGGCGGGCAAAATAGATGTCGGTGCGGTCGGCGAACACGGCGGTGATCTGCGCGAAGCCGTTGCGCGAAAACGACCGGGTTGACTCCAGGCCCGGCGTGCCGGCCAAGGCTGTTTCCAGGGCCACCGTGACCTGCTTCTCGATCTCGACCGGGGTCAGCGCCGGCGCGACCGCATTGACCTGGACCTGGACGTTGGTGACGTCAGGGACGGCGTCGATCGGCAATTTGGTCAGCGACAAGAAGCCGGAAGCGGCAGCCGCCAGCGTGACCAGCACAACGAGCCAGCGCCGGCGAACGGAGAAATCGACGATCCACGGGATCATCGCCTAGTCCTCGTCGCGAGGTTTGGCGAATTCTGCCTTGAGCGAGAACGTGTTCGAGACGGCAATGGTCTCGCCGGCAGCGATACCGGAGACAATTTCGACGGACTGCCCGTCCTGCTCGCCAAGCACGACACTGCGCTTTTCGAACCCGTCCTTGTTGCGGACGAAGATCGCCTTTCCGCCATCCACATTCTGGATCGCGGTTGCGGGCACGACGACGCCGACGTCACGCTCGCTCAGTGCGATCGCGGCCGTGACGAACGATCCCGGACGCCAATATCCATTCGTATTGTCCAGCGCCGCCACGACACGGGCGGTCCTGGTTTCCTTGTCAAGCAGTGGGCTGACGAACACGATCTTGCCCGTTGCCGTCTCCGGCAATCCGCGCGCCGAGACGCGCACCGACTGACCCTCCCTGACCTGCGGCAGGTCGGCGGAAGAGACAGACAGCTCGACCCAGACGCGGCTGAGATCGACAATGACAAACAACTCGGTCTCGAGGTTGTCGCGCCCCACCGCTGCGCCAAGCTCGACCTTGCGCTCGGCAAGCCGCCCCGAAACCGGGGCGCGGACGTTCTGGCTGCGCAACGATGCGTCTGGGGATTGCGGCAGGCCGGCGATTTCGTCCGCCTCCACGCCCAATGCGAGCAACTTCTGGCGAGCGATGTTGAGGCGCATCTCGGTCTGCGCGGCGGCATTGCGCGACTTGATGTACTGCTGCTCCGGAACGGCCCGCCCTTCCCACAGCGACTTGTCGCGTGAGGTGAGGTCCTGCTGCAACTCGTTGGCAAGACGGGCGGAGAGATACTCGCTCTTGGCGTCCGCCACTTCGCGTGCTTTCAAGAACGGCAAGCACGTCACCCTTGGTGACGTCATCACCGATATTCTTGCGCAACTCGGCCACTGTCCCCGACAGCTTCACCGAAACATGGGACACGCGGCCCGCATCGGGAATCGCCGTCCCCGGTACGGCCAGGCGTTTTGCGACCATGCCGGGACCGACCGTTGCCAAGTCGATGTGCGCCAGCTTGATCCGATCGTCGTCCATGGCAACGACGGGTATCTTCGGCGCGGCCTGTCCAGACGTGCCGTTCGCCTGCGTCGGGGCATTGCCCGGCGCTATACCGACGGTGCGCTGCAGCCTGGTCGAAACGTCCGGCATCAGTGCTACGAAGGCACCGCCTGCCAGAAAGGCGACGACTGCAATGAAGGAGCCATTAGCCATCGAAGTCTCTGATCCGGCGCGAAGAAAACGGATGCATCGCGTTAAAGATATTTTGAGATGGCCTTGAACTCGGCCACCACGCTCTTGGTCGATTTCGCGGATCCAGTCGCGGCGGCATCCAGGCAGTGATCGACATGATCGTGGATCAGGGTCCGCTTGGCCTCGCCGATCGCCTTCTCGACCGCGTGTAGCTGCTGGGCGAGATCGAGGCAGGACCGGCCTTCGCTGAACATCTCGATCACCCGGTGCAGATGTCCCTCGGCGCGTCGCAGCCGCTTGACGATCTCGGGGTGGGTTTCGTGGACGTGCTCGTTTGCCATGCCCCATACCCTATCCCCCTGGAGGGGATCATCGCAAGACCCCCAATCCCTACAAGGGCGGCAATCGGCAACTTGCAACGAGTGTCTAAAGTCGCGTAAGCTTCTCCGTGGGGAAAGGCAGACTCCCCGTCAGACTTTTCGGTCCAAGCTCTGCGCAACACGCGATCCGTCGTGGAGCTTGCGCATGGACACCGAACGAAACGCCTCTCTCCAACACACCGTCGCCATCCTCTCGCGCGGAGATGCTGCCGCACGCCGGGACGCAACCCCGCAGAACAGCCGCTTTGTCCGCGTCTTCGAGGCCCTAGCCTCAGTTGGCGTCGAGGCCCGCCCCGTCATCTACGACGAAATGTTCGCTGATGCGGTTCGCGACCAATTGCTTGAGGTCGATGGAGTCCTTGTCTGGGTCAATCCCATTCATGAAGGGAAGACGCGCGCGGCGCTCGATGAGTTGCTGCGGGAGGCTGCGGCAAGAGGCCCCTGGGTGAGCGCACATCCCGATGTCATCCTGAAGATGGGGGTCAAGGAGGTGCTTTACCGAACGCGCGATCTCGGTTGGGGCGGCGACACGCATCGTTACGACAGCGCGGCGGCTTTCCGTGCTGAATTCCCGTCGCGCCTGCGGGCTAACGGTCCCCGCGTGCTCAAACAAAACCGGGGCAATGCAGGCCAAGGCGTTTGGAAGGTCGAGTCTCTGCCAGATACTGACGCCGCAGTGCGGGTGCTGCACGCCCAACGCGGTAGCCTGCCTGAGGACATACCGCTGGAGGCCTTCATCGTTCGCTGCGAACCATATTTCGGGTGGGGAGGCTGCATCATCGATCAACCGTTCCAGCCGCGCCTGCCGGAAGGGATGATCCGCTGCTACATGAGTGGCTCCAAGGTCGCCGGCTTTGGGCATCAATTGATCAAGGCCTTGATACCTCCGCCGCCGGAAGGCCTGGACTCGCCGGAAGCGGAACCCGGGCCAAGGATCATGCACGGGCCCGACGCCCCGTCGTTCCAGGCGCTGCGACGATTGATGGAAGACGAATGGACACCACAAATGCTGGAAACGCTCGGCATCGACGGAACGGCGCTCCCGGTCATCTGGGACGCGGATTTCCTCTATGGCTCGCGCGACAAGTCCGGCCGCGATACCTACGTGCTCTGCGAAATCAACGTGAGTTCATGCTTTGCCATTCCCGACGAGGCGCCGGCAACGATCGCGCGGACGGTTAAAGACCGTCTTATGCGAACTTAAGAATCCGGCTGCCGCGCCGACTTCCGTTCGCGGCCTAAGAGCGAAGTCTCTGATGACACGAGGTTGTTGCAAAGATGGCGGCCTTGGACATCGTGAGCACGGGCTCTTACAACGCAGGCCAATCACGTCCGGCTCTCATAAAGCTCACTGCTGATTTCAGCGGTTCTCGTCACGTTCAGGATGCGCTCGCCAGTCACGACCCACTGTTTGATGGTCCATGTCAGTCTTGCCCGCAGATCCCTCGTGGTCGGTAGCCGGTCGGCTGACATTTTCTTGAGCCTTCCAGTCGCGGTCGATCTGAACGTTCTCACCACGCGCCTTATCTTGGTTGCGAGATTGGTCCGATTGTTGTGGCGTACGGTCTGGCTGCACCGGAACCGACTGCCCCTCCTTATACGTCTTGGATAATCCGGACTCTTCTGCAGATGCGGGAACCAAAGCAAAGGACAACGATGTTGCCATTGCTACTGCAAGAACGCGCATGGTCTCTCCTCCTCCGTTCGACCGAGGCTAACGGCTCGGTCAAATTTTTGTTCGAGAGAGGAGCTAATTCTTGTGGTTCTCGCCGCAAGTCGGGCGGTTGGCCTTTTCGCCGCCTCGCCTTCGAGGTCCCGGCGAGTGATTTGAACTGGCGCAGGTCGTTCGACGCCTCCGCGAGCAGCCACTCACGAAAAGTGACAACCTTCGGCAGCGACGCGGTCACCTTGGGGCAAACGATCCAATAAGTCTTCGACACCGGCAAGGACTGCGGGAAAGGCAACATCAGCCGACCGTTGATCAGATCCCAAGCCGCTAGTGTCGTGCGAGCAAGGGCGATACCCTGCCCGTTGATCGCGGCATCAATAACCATGCTCGCACGATCGAGCACGAGACGGTGTGTGACATCGGCGTCATGTATGCCGAGGCCGCGCAGCCAATTCGCCCAGTCGGATCGGCTGTCCAGGTGGATCAGGGGAAATTTCAGGATATCTGCGATCCCGCTAATGTAGCGGCGGCCCGACAGCAACTTTGGACTGCACACCGCAATGAGCCGTTCCGAGCAGAGCCTTACGGCATCGAGGCCCGGCCAATTGCCATCGCCGTGGCCTGCCGCAAGGTCGACCTCCTCGCGGGCAAAATCGGCGTGATGCATCGTGACCGAGACGCGGACATCGATGCCGGAATGCGCTTCCGCAAAATGACGGAGCCAATGCACCAGCCATTTGGCGGCAAAGTCTGGCGAGGTACTGACGGTGAGAACGCCTGCGCTCTGCCGCTGCAGCAAACGTTCGTACCCGCAGCGATACGATCCAGCGCATCGCGCACGACAGCGAGATAGTCCCGGCCCGCCTCGGTGATGATCAGGCATTGCCGCTCACGATTGAAGAGCTTAATCGCAAGTCCTGTTTCAAGCGCCTTCACCTGATGGCTCACCGCACCTGAGTGAGACACAGCTCTTCTGCGGCGCGTAAAGCTCTCGTGTCGGGCCGCGGCTTCGAAGGCCTTCAGTGCGTTCAGCGCGGCAAATGCGGCGCATTCCAATCCACCCAGAAGAGTTCATGAGGAAAATTGGGGCAGGCCCGAGAAAGGATGCTTTGCGGACTGCGCCTTGCCTATGCGGCACTGCGAAATCATGGGATTTGGAGCTATTAAATGTCAATGCCTTTTGCCAATAGCGACTTTCTGGCGCGAGTCGCCGCAGCGCGACAATGGGGGATCGTCAACGAAATTCATGGCCGGCGCTGCTCGACCGCTGGCTTGCCAGCAGCGAGCCGATGCACCAGTGCGCCGGTCTGCGCGCGATGGCCGATGATCCCCACACCTCCTTGCCGACCTCGGTCTTACCTGGCGCTGATCGAACTCGATCGACTGCAAGCGAGCGACCTGGGAGGAGAAACGATGTCTGAAATCACTGTTTACGGCTTTCCGCGAAGCACGTTTGTCAACACGGCTCGTGCTAAGCCACAAGGACGTGGCCAACACCTTCCAGGACCTCGAGCCTGTGATGGGCAAGGCCGAACATCTACTACGGGAAACACAGACTCCCCACCAGACGGCCAAACCGTCCAAGCTCTGTGCAACGCTCGATTTTCGATGAGATTGCACATGGACGGGACTTCCATTCAATCTTCCAGACAGATTGCCCGCTCACGGCGACGTAGCGACTTCAGGTCGCCATGCCCTTGAAGAGCCTTCATCATCAAAATACAGGCGCTCCGGACAGCGCCTTCGACCAGCCGCATTCGATCCGAAGACCCGGCGGGTCTTCATCGCGCATACAACGCGCAGCACAGTCGAAGTGATCGATCACGATAAAGGTAAATATCAAGCGATATTGCGGGGATTTCCAGGATTGCCGGCGCCGGGCAGATGGATGGATTTTCATGCGAACTCCTGATCTTCATTCTCGTCACATTCGCCGGCGCGCTGATCGCCGGCCGCTCCGGCTTTGCCTTTCGGCTCATCGTCGCCTCGATCTGGCTCAACATTCTCTCGCCGCTGCAGACGGCCACCCTGATCATCGCCTATGGCCTCATCGTTCAGGGCTATTGGGTCTGGAAGCTGAGGCGGTCGCTTGATCACCACAAGCTCTGGCCATTTATGGTCGGCGCAGCCATCGGCGTTCCCGTAGGCGTCGCGTCCTCACCTGGGCTAATCCTGCTCATGTGCGCGCGGGTGTCGGCGTGTTCTTAGTGTCGTACTGCCTCTATGCCCTGCTCCGTTCGTCGATCCCTCCGGCCGAGGCCGGCGGCGCGGTAGCGGATGTCGGCGTCGGCTCTCTCAACGGCGTGCTTGGCGGCATCACCGGCCTCGCCGGCATTCTCGTCACCATCTGGTGCGGACTGCGCGGCTGGCCAAAGGAGGTGCAGCGCACGTTATTCCAGCCGGTGGCAGTCGCAGTTTTCTTTATGAGCGCGCTGTGGATCGGCGCGAAGAGCACCATGAGTCCGGAGACAATCAAGCTGTTCCTGATTGGATTGCCGGCCCTTCTCGCTGGCATCTGGCTCGGCATGAAATTGTTCGGCCGGCTCGACGAGGCAATATTCCGCAAGATCGTACTGGCGCTGCTCCTCGTATCGGGCGCCGCGCTGATGATCTAGGAGGCCCGTAGCAACGCGGGGGAAATCGCTAGTGGCGTAGGAAATCGTGGAATTGAGTAGCGGTGGAGCAACTCGAACCCCGATATCGATGCTTGTCATTTGCATTGCTTTTCGAGAACGGCCGAACACAAATCGCTGCTCGCGATGGCAGCAATCAGCTCCGAAGTCCTCGCGTGCACCTTGCCCTTACGATCCAACTCTCTAGACCCCAGGCTTCCACGGACGTCGCATCCACTTCCAAAGAGCGACTGCCTACACCTGCCCCCAATGGGTTTTTCTTGATCTCTCAGTGCACACGTCGTGCACACGGAGGCTACTAACAGATTGAAAAACCTAAACTCTCGGTCCACTCCATCATGGGACCGACTGTGTCGCCAGCGACGTAAAGTGCCTACCGAAGCTCACTGACCGCACCAGTTTCGCACCAGAAACGACGTGAACAAACCACGACGAACGCGATCAAATTCAAACGAAAATGCAGCAAAATCAACGAAGCTTATTGATGGTCTGCCGCTCATAACGGCCTGGTTTCTGGTGCGAGGCCTGCCGCAGATATAAGGAAATCACCCGCGCTTTGATTTTTGACTGGCCTCCTTCGCCCTGCGGCTTTGAAAACGCCATTACTTCCGTACGCTTGAACGCCGCGTGAAAGCTCGCCACTAGATGGCTCCTTTTCTGCTCAGCATTCCAGGGTGCTCCTCTATTCAACCGCCAACTGCAGTTGTCCAGCTGAAGTCATAGTGAGCGCTCAACAACTTCATTGCGATAACAGCGACGGGAACGCAGATGATTTGCAACAACGTTCTGGTCGAGAACACCGTATTTAGAGCGGCATGATGTCGCCTCTAGCGCTGGTGACCGAGAGGGATTCCAAGCTTGAGCGCCTTTTGGCGGAGTGAGCCTTCGGAGCGCTTTGTCAGCTTCGCGATTTTTGCAACGGGCGTCTTCGCTTTCGAATGCGCGCGCAGCTCTTTCACGTCAGCCTTTGTGTATTCGCGACGCACAGTTTTCTTCTTCGTAACCATATTCTTTGCCTTATTCGCCACTTTTAGCTCCTCGATTCGAGAGCGGGCGTACTAGCACAGCCGCATTGAGGCGCAACCCTCGATCAGCTGACTCTATATGCTGGTACGATCAGTGAAGTCTCTGGTGACATCAGCATTGCAAGGCGATTTGCCCGATCTATCGAATTGTTTCGGCAATTCCTGGTGGGCCAACATTACAACTTGAAGTAATCTGACCGATGTAGGGCCAAATCCTAATTTTACCGTGGGCCTGCGATGCTTGGTAACACTGCTAGTAGAAGAGATGCGCGGGGACCAATGCCAACTATTAGATTGCCGAGCGGACCTATGGCAGCCTTCCAAGACTCCTCGCATTCTATCCGCGCAAGGGTTGTCGGCAGATCCTTTGAAACGCAGAGAATTGTGAGTGGCGGTACACTCAATCCCAACATGAGAATATTTTGATTCCAATGACCCCGCGTACGTTAGAAGACATTGTAGAGGCGCTGCGGCCGAAACCAGGCACAACGCGAAAATGCACCGTGCTACTCGGTGCTGGCTGTTCGATCAGCGCGGGGATTCCGTCGGCAGGTGCCGTGGTCGAGCATATTAGGACCTCATATCCTGCCGCCTACGCGCGCGCGACCACGAAAGACTATCCTAGCTGCATGGCCAGCCTCGACCGGGGAGTCCGGCGCGACCTTATTGGCGGATACATCGACAATGCGAAAATCAATTGGGCTCACCTCGCGCTCGCTCAACTTATTGATCACGGCTTTATCGATCGAGTACTTACCACCAATTTTGATCCTCTCGTTTCTAGGGCCTGCTCACTTATAAATTCATTCCCGGCGGTTTATGACTTCGCCGCATCGCATCTCTTCAATCCCGACCAGGTGAGTGAAAAATCGATATTCCATCTCCATGGCCAGCGTGATGGCTTTGTGCTTCTCAACACGCGTGAAGAGGTGAACAAACATCGGCGCTATGTGAAACCTGTTTTCGAGGATGCGCATAAAGGCCGGATTTGGATTGTGGTCGGTTATAGCGGCGAGAACGATCCGGTTTTTGATCTTCTGGCCGATGTCAGGACATTTGAGTATGGGCTCTATTGGGTGGGCTATGGAAAGACGCCGCCGGCCCATGTCTCCAAACGGCTCCTCACCCCCGGACGCGGCACGCACTTCTTGGGGGGTTGGGATGCCGATGATTTTTTCGTCACGCTGGCTCAAAGGCTCGGATGCTTTCCCCCGCGTTTCGTAACGCAGCCATTTTCGCATTTGAAATCTATGTTTCGGATGCTGAAGGACTACAAAGCTCCGAGAAGCAATCTGGACGACGAGCCTGGGCTCCGCGAAAGCCGGTTGATGTCGCCGCCGTCATACGGCCCCAGCTCGACGCCCTGATCGCTGGCCAGGAGCAAGCTCTATCTGCCGAATACTATTTCCTCGCAGGCGAGCATGAGCGCGTTGCCGCCTTGTTTAGGGGCCGGCAGCTGAAGAAGCTGACCAAACGGGAACGGGACACTTACGGCTGGTCCCAACTGATTCTGGGCGATCGTGCGCACTCAATGGCGAAAATCGACGATGATCGTGACGTTTATCGGAAGGCCGCTGAGCATTTCGCCATCGCCGCGAAGATTCGGGTCACAGAAGCTGACGCGCTCTACAATTGGGGCAATGTCCTGTTCGACCTGTCTCTGGCAGCCCGGGATGGCGCGCCGGAAGTGATGACCAAGGCGGCGGAAGCGCTGCTCAAGCGCGCCGTCGTGAAATATCGGGCTGCACTGGCAATAGATCCTCAATTTTCAGACGCCCACAACAGTTTGGCGAATGCGTTGGCGGATCTGGCGCGCGCAGAATATCCCCGCAGCGACAATTTGATACTGAGAGAAGCATTTGGCCGTTACGAAGCGGCGCTCCGACACACTCGAACGCCAGACGTCGTTCACAATAATTTTGCCAAGGCATTACATGATTTGGCGCGGATCACGGACGACCTCGTGCTGTTCAAGAAGTCGATGGTGCATTTCCAAGCTGCGGGAGCGGCTAATCCAAACTATTACAGCGTTTATCTGAGCTGGGGCCACGCACTTGCCGATCTCGCGCGTAGGACCGGCGCTGCCAGGAGCTATAAGGCGGCATTTGAGAAATACCGCCGGGCTGCAGAGATTGAGCCGACGGATACAGCAGCGCATCACAGTTGGTATTATACAATCCTAGAATTCGCCAAGAAATTGAAGGGAAAGGAAAAGGCGGCTTATCTGAAGCAGGCCGCGGCCGTGTCCGCCGAACAAAAGCGCCGGCGCCGCAATCTGGAGCGCCGCGTTCTGCGATCCGAGGGAGCAAGATAAGGGAGCGGATGCCGAGAGGCTTGCGGTTGAGCTTCAGCTCCCGCGGCGTAGACGATAATTGTTGCGGACGTGACCACCCGCGCTGTGCGCAAGTGGGCAAGCTCACATTTCGGCCCGTGCAATCTGTGATATGGATTGGCCTTTGGCGCACTTTTGGGGATGGTGTGCAATGCCGAAGAATATTGTGATCTTCTCCGACGGCACAGGCCAAGCCGGCGGCATCAATTTCGACGAAGCGCGGACGAACGTTTACAAGCTCTACCGCGTCTGCCGCGTCGGCCCGGACACGAAGGTCGAACCATCCGAACAGGTCGCCTTCTACGATGCGGGTCTCGGTTCGGCGTCGGATGGCGGTCATTTCAAGATCGGCTGGATGCGCTGGCTCTACAACCTTGCCAGCATGGCGACGGGCCTCGGGATCACCCGAAACATCGTCGATTGCTACGCCGCGATCATTGCCCTTTATGAGGAAGGCGACCGCGTCTTTCTGATCGGTTTTAGCCGAGGGGCCTACACGATTCGATCAGTTGCCGGCGTTATGACTTATTGCGGTGTCCCTCGTCATATGCCGGATGGCTCGCCTCTGCGCCGCGATCCAAAGAGCGTCCACAAGCTGGCCGAGCATGCCGTCAAGGATGTCTATCAATTCTGCCCATCCTACTCGCGCAAAATTCTTGGATACCGGCAATTCTTGTTGGAGACTCGAGACGCGATCGCCGCCCAATTCAGACAGCAGTACGGTAGCTCAAGCACCATCAATGGCGCCGAGCGGGCGAACGTCTTTCCATACTTCATCGGCGTGTTCGATACGGTCGCCGCCCTCGGCCACAAATATCTCGGCACGGCGCTCGTGACCTCCGGCATTGCGCTGCTGATCGGGGTGCACTGGCTCGGTGGCTTCCTTCAGCCGGTCTTTCCATGGGCGGGATGGGGGGCTTGGATTCTGAGTTACCTCGGCGTCGCCGCAGCCCTGATCGCTTTTCTCATGAACTATCTCAAGATCGCGCCATCCTTGCCCGGCTACGGGTTCTTGAAGCGCCTCCGGACCGTGCATTTCGCCCCGCCGAAGCACAAATTCTACGACACGACGCTGGATCCAAATGTCGGCTATGCCAAGCATGCGATCTCGATCGACGAGAACCGCGCGGACTTCAAGCGCGTCGGCTGGTCGCCCACGGTCGAGAAGCAGGACGTACGCGACGCGCACGGCAACCTCTATTTCGAGCAGGTCTGGTTTCCGGGCGTGCATGCCGATGTCGGCGGCGGTTATCTGGAAAACGAGGCTCGCTTGTCCGATATCGCGCTGAACTGGCTGCTCGCAGGAGCTTCGCTCATCCCGGGCGGCCTGAAACACGACGGCAGTGTCCTACGGCTGTCACCCGATCCCGCCGGCCCGCAACACAATGAGCAGGCGGGTAGCTTCCTCAAGGCTGGGGTTCGCGACCTTCCCATTGATCCTGAGACTGAGGAGTCGAGATCACCGATGCACAAGTCGGTCTATCGGCGTTTTCGAGGCGGGATCGGTTCTTCTCTATGACCGCATGGCGGCTTATCGGCCGGATAACATGAGGGTACACGTTGACTTCAAGCGCTACTTCGATGGAAGCGCGGCGCAGCCGCCGCAATGCGTCGCTGACGACATTGAACAGAAGTGGGAAAATGCCGGCCATGTCGGACGGCTCTTACCCAGATACGCGGTTCTGTCGGGCGACATTCGAGTTGCCTTGGCCTCCGCCGAGACAAGTAGCGCAGATCACAATGCTGAGAGTGGACTCGCCGACCTGCCGCCAAAAACACCGTTTGAAAAACCGTTTTAGTTCGGCCTTCTCAAACGGTTTCTCGCGCTAAGGTCTTGATTTGTATGGTGGGCGCACCAGGGCTCGAACCTGGGACCCGCTGATTAAGAGGCGTATGATTTCCCAGTAAAATCAATGGCCATTCCGACAAACACGTGTTCAAACCTGCATTGAATCCCCAACAGGTTTTACCCTTGTCGGAATGGCCCGATAGCAAACTCTCGGCGAAGAGCCGCTCGTATTTGGATGAGTTCTTGGAGTTGTGCGTCCAGATGGTGACGGAGCGCTGCATCGGCCGACGGCGAAGCCGACCGGTCTCCTGGACGTGACATGTTGGGCACCTGATGCATTCGCAAGAGAGCGGCATCGATGACGTGCGGCGGCGTTCTGCGGTATAAAATTCGAACCGTAGGTCGAGGGCTCATTTTTTGACCTTACGCAGACGTCGCGTATGAGGCTTTGAATGCCAGCAGCGCTTCACTCTGTCATTTGGGCGGCCCTAGTCGCATCCCAAAGCGGACAAGCCAGCAATCACAGCCAGCCAAACCGCGGGAAAACGTCCGAGACGCCCTAACTTCGCTGATAACTTTGAGTTTTCTTGGGGATTGAGCTTACCTGCTACGTGTAGATCAGAGCTTTAGGTTCATAGTCTCTCCTTCTTCGGAGGATGCGGGTTGACCCAACTAACCGTAGTCATCAGTAACTGCAACCGCGTGGATCGCGCCGAAATTAGCGTGCTGAAAGGCACGCTGAACATCAAATATGGACCCAACGGCCTTGGCAAAAGTACTCTGGCAAAAGCCATTGTCAGCCAAATTCGTGGAGACGGCACTCTAGGTGACCTCATGCCATTCAAAAGCCGAGGCAAGGCCGATGCACCGTCGCCATCTGTGGAGGGTATTGACGGTATGGCGTCCGCCCTTGTCTTCGACGATGACTACGTTCAGCAATTCGTTTTCCAGAAAGACGAAGTCCTTAAAAACAGCTTCGACATCTTCATCAAAACGCCGGATTATGTCGCGGCGATGGAGGCCATCGACATTCTGCTAGCTGCTGTGAAGCAGACGCTCACCAACAATGCGGAAATCGAACAGACCATTTCAGACTTCAAGGAATTGCGGGATGCGTTCGGCAAGTCGAAGCCCGGTAACATTCCGAAGAGCAGCAAGATTCATAAGGCGTTCGGTACCGGCAATAAGACCGAGAACATTCCCGACGCGCTGAAGCCCTTCGAGACCTTCATCAAGAGCCAGGAGCCCTCCAAGTGGATTGGCTGGCAGATCAAGGGCAACGAGTATCTAAAGCTGGGTGACAATTGCCCCTATTGCGCCACCCCCCTTGTTGGTGAGGGGCAGAAAGACATCGCGCTCGCAGTCGAGAAGGAATTCGACGCCGCGGCTGTCGGTCACCTCAACACGCTCAAAGCCGTTATCGAAAGGCTTGGCAAGTATTTCAGCGAGAAGTGCCGCGAAAACCTGCAGAGGGTAACCAAAACCAAGATTGACCTGACCGCCGCCGAGGTAAGTTTCCTTACGGGGCTTAAGGCTGAGATCGACGGCATGATCACCCAGCTGGAAGGTCTCCGGGCTATCTCCTTTTTCTCCCTGCGGGACGTGGACCAGATCAGTGAGAAGATCACCCCGCTGAAGATCGACTTGGCGCTGATGGACAAGCTCGATTCCCCAGAGACCCGGAGCATCACAGACCCTGTCAACGCGCAACTTGAAGACCTGCTTACGAAGGTTGGCGACCTGACTGGAAAGGTCAACAAGCACAAGGCCAAGATCAAAAAGGCGATAGAGGCCAACCAGGTCAGCATCAACACGTTTCTGAAGTCCGCCGGCTACAAGTACGCTGTCGAGATCGTTCCGGAGGAGCAATCCTACAAAATGAAGCTGGTGCACCGGGATCTGGCCGGTCACCTGGAAACGGCGTCGAAGCACCTGAGCTACGGCGAAAAGAACGCCTTCGCCCTGGTTCTTTTCATGCACCAAGTGCTGAGCGAAAACCCGGACCTGGTGGTGCTGGACGACCCCATATCGTCGTTCGACAAGAACAAGAAGTTCGCCATCCTGCACGAACTGTTCGAGGGCAAGGCAAGCCTGAGAGGGCGGACCACCCTTTTGTTGACCCATGACATCGAGCCTGCCATCGATGTTATCAAAAGTACCAAGGACGTGTTTCAGGGGGCAAAACCATCGGCATCTTTCCTTTCTTCGCGCGGGGGCATTGTGAAAGAAGTGCCGATCGCGAGGGAAGACATCCAGACCTTTGCCAGGGTCTGCAGGGCGAATATTGCCACGCTGCAGGATCCGATCCTGCAGGCCATTTATCTGCGGCGCGACTATGAGCTACGTGATGAAGTCGGCTTGGAATATAATCTGCTGGCAAGCCTGTTCAAAGGCCGCGCCGTTCCCACGCTGCAGACGGCAGCTGAAAACCGGAACATGAGCCTGGAGGAGAAACAGGCAGCAGAGGAAAGCATCCGAGAAGAACACTTACCAGGGTTCAACTACGATGCGCTGGTCGCCGAGGTGAACGACGCGAACGCCATCCGCGCAAAATTCGCGGCCACGGACGTCGGCTACGAGAAAATCCAGCTGTTCCGGATTTTCAACATCGAACACGACGATGACGTGATCCGCAAATTTATTAACGAGTCGTACCACATCGAGAATGAGTACGTGATGCAGCTCAACCCGCATAAGTTTGAGAGCATACCCGAGTACGTCATTGATGAATGCGTGCGCATGCTGCCGCCCATCCGATAGACCTTAACCAGCATTACATTGAGGTTCGCATGCTTGACGATGGTGCCGGAGAGCGCGACTGCCGCAATTGAAACGCGCTTTATGAAGCTGTGGATCCATGGTGGACACCAATCTATCGGGAGCGTGTTTTAGGACTACGAGCTATATCACCAGTTGCGCACCCGGTGACCAAGTAAAATCGCCGTTCACCTTAATGGGGAAGTTGATGAGTGAGGTTCATGAGGTGCTGTGCAATTTGCAGACCTCGAACACCATTCCAGACCTATTGGTACATATCGCTGGAGATGGAACGGCGATCAGCGCAGGACTGGCGCGTGCTAGGCGTGCGCGATTTTCTGACGGTCTTGGCGATCAATGAGCGCCGCGGCCGCCAGTGAGATCGAGGGACGCAGCTCGAAGAGTGGATCGCATTGGGGGGAATGGGTGGCTTCAATGGGCCGATCCAACAGCAAACAGTGTCGATGGCGTGTTCAGTCGGATCATCGCCCAAACAACCGCCGAGCAGGTTGAAATCCCGGAGGCGCAACCACCGATACCGACATTTGGTTCAAGTTGCGATCTGATCGAGGCCGCCTCATGCGTCCCGAACGCAGTGAGCATCTTCTAAGTTGTTGATTTTTCTTGATGCTGCAGGTGCTTCCGTCCCGTTTTGTTCACGGTCGTTTCACCCAATTCATTGCGATTTCGTTGCGCTCAGGGATGAGAACAGTGATGGCTGCGCCAAGGTCGCAGCCAACAGTTCGCCTCGTCGAATAGCCGGTCCAAATCCGGAGGGCGTCGAGAATTGCCCCAAGCGCGAATCCCGGGACTACGTCACCCAGTGCGCCAGGACCATTATGCGCGTCAGCGACAGACCGACCGCGAGCGCGCGGATTGACGCGAAGCCTGCAAGGGCATGGAGGACGCCGCCGCAGACCTGCGCTGATCGGAGCCACGCAGCGCGTTGAGCACTATGAAATCGCCGGGTCTTTCGGCGGCCGATCGCGACCGTGAGCCTGGTCCATGACGAAACCCTCATGCGCTTCATAACGGAGCGGACATGCGCCTTCCATGCTGAGCACCGAAGCGTTTCGCGGTACCGCAACTTCAGTCACTGCATTGCCTTTTCACGCATCACCCGTTTCGGTCTTCGCCTTGCGCTTCGATCTCGGCGTGACACATCAAGACGGCCCGCTTCAGTTCGGCCAGCTGCCCGCGAAGCGCGTCGGCAAGGCGCTGTCTGGCGAAGATCGCGGCTTTCCTCGAACGGGCGAAGAGCTGCATTGGGCATGGAATCCCACGATAATGGTTCGCTCGCAGTCGATGGGTTAAGACTGAAGAAGGTCACGGGGACCCTCAGCTTGCGTTAGTGACCGCATCAGTTCCCCCCAGTTCCCTCCTCGGGCCCGCGCCGCTCTCGCGTCCTCCCTCCGCGCTGATCGCCATGAAGCAAGGCGGCGGGCCAGAAGCAAAGCCGGGCGACGGCACGCCCATTCCGACCATCGTCTTCCACGGCGATCGCGACACGACCGTGCATTCGAACAACAGCGGTCGAATTGTCCGGCAATCCATCGGCGAGCCGGGCCGCCAATCGGTGCGGGTCTCCTTCCGATACGGACTCGCATCACGTCGGCTCGATTCTTTCCGTCGGGAACGACCGGCCGATTGGGCCGTTCGACTGCGCGACGGATGCCATTTCCTAGTGAGCCACCAGTGAGCGTACTTCTCGTCGAGGACGACCCTCTGATCCGCGAATTCGTAGTCGAAGCGCTGCGCGAGGCAGGCTATCACGTGATCCACGCGAGCACTGGAGAGGAGGCTCTGGCCTGGTGCGAGCACCACGTCGCGCTGGTCACCGACGTCAGGCTGCCCGGACAAGTCGATGGATGGCAGATCGCGGAACGCTACCGAGAGCAGGATCCGAACCTGCCGGTCATCTACGCAACGGGCTTCTCGCCCACCCCACCACGCCCCCGGCAGCCGCATCGTGAACAAGCCCTTCCATCCGGAGGAGATCGTCCGGACAATCAAGGAGCTCGGCGAGGAAAAAGGGGGCACCGCCTGGTTAGCTGCTCTACTCATGGCATAGCCTTTCTCTTCTTCAAACAGTTCGGTGAGGGGTCGTTGCGATCCTGTACGCCGATCCTGCGCAGGGCATGTTCGTAGGCTCGAGACAGCCGCGCGATCTCTTCAGGCCCGAGAGGTGAGTTTTGAATTATCCGGTAGATGGCCAATTGTTATTCCCATGCGGGCACCAATCGCTGAAGGAGCATTGCATCGTCGAAGCAAATTTTGGTTTCGCGAACTGCCGCCTTACTTTCGTCCTGCGAGGATGCAGTGAGAGGTAGTTAGCGAAGAGCGCCGCTGACCTGCGGTCGTACTCGTCTGCCTTTCCGGGCGACTGGATCAAGAAACTTCGCTGCGCGCAGAGGAACGATAGCGCGAGCGCCAGGTTTTCCCCGACGCCCCTGCCCCAAGGGGCGAAGCCCGTACTGGCCCGAGCTCATAGCCCCTGCCCCCCGAGCTGGGCCTTCATCCGGCGAGCTTGGGAAGCGCCGCGAACCGGAGGCATCGGCGAAGCTCCCGCCCTTCCGAATCCTTTGCTCCCCAGAGGCTATTGGTCTTCGTCTGCGGCGGCCGAATCCTGGGTGCCGAGCAGCTTCAACGCGGTCTCGATCTTGGCGAGGCGCGCCTGGATTTCGGCGCGCTCGTTCGAGCCGGGATCGGCTTCGAGCCGCGCCAGCAATTGCTCCTTCTGTCCCAGGAGCTTTGCAACGGCAGTCATCTCATCACCGAGAAAAGTAGCCATATCGAAGGGCCGCTCAGAGAGCGGCCCTTTTCCTAGTTCACCAGCGGCCGGTGCCGAAGCTGAAACCGATGCTCGGGCCACCGCCGTAGTAGCCGTAGCCGCGATCGTAGTAGCCGGGCCCGCCATAGGAGCCGTAGCTCCGGCGCACCACATAGCCGTCGTCTCCGCCGTAGTATCGCTGGACGTAGCGGGGACCGCGGGTGCGGTAGCAGCGACCGTACTCACTGCAGACCAGGCGAACCTGATCGACGTTGGCCACCTCCGCCGACCCGAGCGAGGTTGGATTGAGCGGAGCTGCCGACGCAGCCGACGCCAACAAGGCGGTCGCGAAAGCACCGAGCGCAATTGTCTTCATGTTCGTCTTCCTCCGTTTGGCGAGATCAGTCGATTTCTTCGATGACGCGACGTTCCTGCGGTTCGACGATGTAGGTGCGGCTATCCCGGTGAATGTACCGGTACTCCCGCAGGCTCGGCGCATCGCGATAGACCTCGTCGGGGAAGGCATCGATTTCGACGCCCTCCGGCACGCGCTCGCCCCGGCGGATCTCGGTTCGGACCGTGCTGCCGGTCGTTTGCCGCTCGCGCTCGACGGGACGCGCCTTGGCGTGCTTGCGGATCACCTCGCGATCACGATCGGTGAACGTCACTTTGCGCTGCTCGGTGCGCGCCGGCGCCGCCGCCGTGGAGCGCCCCGAATACGGCAGGACCGCGACGATCTGGTAGCTGGAGGGCTCCACGATCACGATCTCGTCCTTGACCAAGACAAAGTTGTAGCCCCGGTACTGCGGCACGACCTCGACCACCTCAGTCGGCAGCGGCTGCAGGCGGACATCGCGCGGCACGGCCGTGCCCACCGACAACGAGAAGTTCACGTTGGTGAGAGGCTGCACGTTCAGACGCGAAATCGACGTGCTGATGCGGGTCCGCTGCTGATCGTTGATATTCACCGACGCGTTCACGTTGGTGTTCGACGAACGATCGGCCGTGTTCTGCTGATTGTTCGGCTGCTGGGCCGTATTCGACCCGGTACCCGTCGGCGACTGCGCCTGGTTGGAGCCCGAGGCGGGCGGGTTGGCGCTTTGCGTTTGGGTGTTCGTGTTCGAAGGAAAGTTGGTCTGCGCCTGGTTGGTCGAATTATTAGAGGTCGGCGCCTGCGTCGTATTGGCCGTTCCGGAATTGGACGGCTGGCCTGCAGCGGTCTGCCCGGTCGACGATGGAGACTGCGTCTGGGCCGAATTGGTGGAAGGATTGGTCTGCGCGGACCCCGAAGACGAGTTCGACGACGGTGTCGAAGTTGAAGAGGACGGCGTCGTCGATGTGGAATCCTGCTGGCGCTGCGTGGCCGACGGATTGGAGCTCGACGTGCTCGGAGAAGACTGCGCGAGAGCCGAAGTCGCGATTGCCACTGCAGCGGTCGTAGCCAAGAGTAAACGCTTGTTCATCTGAAACCTCCAAAATGCGGACGTCGGTCAACATTCCATGCGGCGCGCGGTTCCAATTCGGGAAAACTTGGTAACTCTCCTGAAGCAGGGATCTGGATGTCCTCCGAGGCGCAGAAGCATTCTGGTGTACCGAAATGGCGCGTGCCCGCTGCAGCCGGGAATAAGCGGAACTTCACTCGCACCTCGCGGTTGGCATTGACTGCTTACAACCAACGAGGAGAACACCCATGAAGAAGCTGATCGTGTGCGGCGCTCTCGTCGCCTTCGCCCTCGGCACCCAGGCCGCCAGCGCCGCCGAGTTTTACATCGTTCGCGACGCGACCACCAAGAAATGCACCGTCGTCGACACCAAGCCGACGACGACCACCACGACGGTCGTGGGCGATGGCGTCTACAAGACCAAGGTCGAGGCCGAGTCCGCGGTCAAGACCACGAAGGTCTGCACCGAACAGTAAAGCGATCATCGGGCTTAAGACCCGACGGAAGCGTTCTGACAGCAATTGGAGGAGAAATGCCCGTACTGATTTTGTGGGCCGTTCCCGCCGTTCTGGTCGTTGGCGGCGTCGGCTATTTCTTGGTTCACATGCACTGAGCGAACGATCGTCAGCATGAACGGCTCGCCCGCAATCGGGCGGGCCGTTTTTTGACCCCGCCGCCGCTGGTTGCCATAAGGCAGAAAAAGGGCCCCGTGTGGGACCCCAATCTCAATGAGCGAACACCCTACTCTAGAACTGCGGAATCGCTTTCAATTGCTCCTCGTTGCCGCTCATGACGGCGTGTTCGGGGAACCAATCGTTCGCTTTGCGGCTCGTGGCCGTTGTCGACGCCGCGCCCGTGGGTGTCGTGAAGGATTCGATCAGATCCCCGTCCCTATCGACGTTCGATGGTCACGACGCGGACGGAAACGCCCTTACCTTCGGAGCGCAGGCAGTGATCAGAGAAATGTGGCCAGACCTGCTTCGAACACTCTGCCGCTCCCGACGTGGAGTCGCGGACCTGCTGGATCGTCGGCTGCGAAGGAGGCGTTTCGTCCGCGAGGGCCGGCGTCCCGAGAATGACGATAGCTGCCGTCGCGGCAAGAATGATTTTCAGGGGTTCCTCCTGATCGGCGACAACGGTTGGCGTCGTCAGCCGTTCCGGCAGCGATCAAACGAGCTGCTCCGTTTTCGAATCCTTCGCGCGCCACTGCTTTGCCCTCACGGTTGGCGCCCTCCGCGAGCGACCAACTCGCGATATCGGCTTTCATACGCTCTCGCCATCAGGTCGGCGCCAAAGCACTCCTCGAACCGGCCACGGACTATTCTCCGGTCTAGCCGGACGACTTCCTTGACCGCTTCGATCGCCTGCTCCTCGCCGTCTACCATGAAGCCGGTGACGCCGTCTTCAACGACTTCGGGCACCGATCCCGAACGATACGCGATCACGGGCGTGCCACAGGCCATCGCCTCGATCATGACTAGCCCGAACGGCTCGGGCCAATCGATCGGAAATAGAAGGGCTGCTGCGCCGGCGAGGAACGGCTGCTTCCGGATTTCATCCACCTCGCCGACCAGCCGGATGTTCTCACCGTCGATCTCGGGTTCGAGCTTCTTCTTGAAGTAGCCCGTCTCCGCGCGGGGTATCTTGGCCGCGATCCGCAGCGGCATCCGGACGGCGCGGGCGATGCGTATGGCGTCTTCCGGGCCCTTCTCCGCCGTCAACCGGCCGAGAAAGGCCAGGTACGAACCGGGTTCGTAGGAGGGCTGAAGCAGATGCTTGGGTAGCCCGTGCGGAATCGTCGCGATCCAGTTTGCGTCCGGAAGCGCACGGCGCTGGTTGTCGGAGATGGAGATGAAAGTAGCTTCCTGAAAAGCCCTGATCACGTCGGATAGCCCCGGAAGGTCGAGTCGGCCATGCATCGTCGTCAGAAAAGGCACTCCGGTCCGGCTCAGGACCGGCAGGGGCAACCAGTCGACATGGGAGTGGATCACGTCGAATTCGCGCGCGCGCTCGGCGATGGCTTCGATCAGCAATGCGCAGGCGGCGTTCGGATCGACACCTCTCCGCCCCAGACGAAGCGCGCGGGGCCACACCGCGTGGAGCTTTCCCCTGGTGTTCGAATCCCCGCTTGCGAACAAGGTGACGTCGTGTCCGAGATCGACCAGTTCGTCGACCAGCCAGGCGATCACTCGCTCGGTGCCTCCGTAAAGCTTGGGTGGAACGCTCTCGGCCAACGGCGCAAGCTGGGCGATCCGCATCGCGCTAGTCCCCCAAAACGATCCGCAAGCCGATCACGATTGCCGCGGAAATGAGGAACGAGATTGCGAGCAACGTCCAACTGGGCCTTGTGCTTCCGCGGGCTACACGGGCGACGAGCATTTTCATGCTCGTCAACATTCGTCGCGGGGAAGCCGGTGCAGGTAGGCAATCCCGAAGCTGGCGAGCTCTTCGGTATCGCTCTCTCGCTCTTCCCATCTCCTGTGCAGATGACGCTCCAGCAAGCAGCGTCGGCTGTCATGAGCTTCCACGTCGGGGTGCCGCGCTCGGTACACCGTCCAGGCGGTCTCCGTGGCGTTCTTCAAGACGGCTTCGTCAACCATGCTCGCTCTCCGGAGACTGGTCCCGTCACTGCCAACTCAAGGCACTTCGGAAAGTTTCCTGTTTTTCCCGACTGTAGACGAAGTGAGGACGAGATCAGGATGCCTCCGCGCGCGCTCGCGCCGCCCGTCGGCGGTGCAGGCGTTGGGTTCGGCCCGCTCTTGTCGAGGCGAAAAGTCTGGGCGCGGGCTCTACGACTGAGAGTTGTTCGACGGGAGCATCGGGTCCCGTCTGTGGCCCAGACAACCTGTTCTCCATGAAGTCGAGTACCGTCCGACCCTTCTCGGTGATGCGCCACCTCCATTCAGACGCTCGACCAGCGCCTGCGAGAAGATGTCGAGATCAGGCACGCGCGCCGCTAGGCGCTTGGTCCGCTCGGCCCAGTCGCGGCCGCTGCTCGCCAGGATGGCCATGTCGCGCTTGAGGTCAGCCATGACGGCAAATCCATCCGGATAGCTCACCAGGATCTTGAGCACGGTGACCTGGAAATTCACCCCCGTCCTCCGCTATCGCAGCATGGTGGAAGCAACGTGCAACGCGTCGCGACCTACCTGCTTCAGGCTTTCCGGCGCGGTGTCGCCTTTGGCAGCGGCTTCCAGAATCCGCGAAGCGATGTGAGCGCGAGCGCCGGTTTCGAGCGACGCTGCCCCGGCGCCGAGCATATCCATTGCCCCTGCCGCCGGGGCCAGCAGAAACCATTGCCCGTTTTTCCCGTTATCGGCGGGGCGCGAACAGTGTGAAAGGATCATTCGATGAAGAAGATCGCAATGTCGGCGCTGATGGCCGGCGCTCTTGGTCTGGCCTCGGTCGCCACGACGTCTCCGGCCGAAGCTCATTGGCGAGGTGGAGGGGACCCGGCATCGCGGGCGGCTTGGTCGCAGGCGCCGTGATCGGCGGCCTTGCCTCCTCGGCGTACGGCTGGGGGCCCGGCTATGGCTACTAGGGGGGCCCCGGCTACTATAGAACCGGCTATTATGGCGGGCCCTACGCCTACGATGTTGATGGGGTAGCTCTTTTCGAGGTCGGGAATGGTGAGATTGGAGATGAACCAGGCGGGCACGCTGCTATCCTTCCCGCGCAAAGGTGGCACCGGCTCATATGTTCCCGCTGGAAATATCGGATTGCCTCGGAATTTCCGAGCCCCTTGCCAAAGGCATCCAGCGTCTGCTCCGGATTGAGCGAAGCTGTAAGAGCTCCATTGAGGGCTCTCGCGACAGCGCGTGCGGACCCCGACTCCTGTTCATTTTCGTACTCGAATTGGTCGGGGGAGAAGATTAGAAGCGCCACCGCGCCGGACGCCAGCGCGCTCAGGATCATCAAAGCGATCGGAAGCAGCAGCCTCTGCCGAAAGGAAAGAACATTCCAGATCTTCTGCAATTCGTGCTCCTTCGGTCGGTTCGCCCGACGTCCCGCTCAGATATTTGAACCATTACAGTGCTCGCGACGTTCTCCACAACTGGAGGAAGCGACGACGTGCTAATGAGGACCAGATCGACATGCGGGTACTGATCGTCGACGACCATCCCGTTGTCGTGACGGGATGCCGAGCCCTATTCACGGCCGACCCTTCCGTCGAGATCCTGGCGGCTTCGAATGCGAAGGAGGGCCACCGTGCGTACCTGCAGAAGCATCCCGACGTTACGGTGGTGGACGTAGGGCTTCCCGACCTAACCGGGTTCGAGTTGACGCGCCGAATCCGCAAGGATGATCCGGCCGCCAAAATCGTCATGCTCAGCGTGAGTGAGGATCCGGCGTTCGTGGTGCGCGCGGTCGAGATGGGCATTCAGGGGTATATCTCGAAAAGCGATGATCCCCGGCTCCTGGCCAAGGCCATCCGGAGGGTTGCAGCTGGGGAGCGCTTCGTCTCGCCGCGTCTGGCTGAAGCGACGACCTTCGCGAGCGCGGCGATCAAGGCCAGCCCTTTGACGCAGATGAGCGCACGCGAGCTCGAGATCCTGAGGCTTTTGGGTCGTGGCGACCGCATCTCAGAAGTCGCGTCCGAACTTGGCATCTCCTATAAAACCGTCGCCAACACGACCTCCACGCTGAAGACCAAGCTCGGCGCCAAAAATCACTCCGACCTCGTCCGGATTGCAGTCGAGATCGATTTGCACCGCTGAAGAGTCGTCGACTGGAATCCTGTTTTTCGGCGGTTTTCGCGCAATAGCGACATCGGTGAGAGTTCTGCTCACCAAATGCCATCATTCGTTGTGCTTGAAAATCGAATTCTTTGATAGTTTTAAGGCCGGCCGGAGGCCATCCTATGGGATGAGCAGTGCTTCACCTCCTCGGTCGCAAAGCGGGATTACCAGAAAATTACCTTCAAGTTGCAGCACCCCTGCGCACTGGGAGCGGTACGACCTCTGACGGACGGCCAAGAGGGCGAGCCATATGGAGCTATCCCGACGAACTGATTGAACTCATCGTCAGAAGCGTCCGCACGAACCCAATATGACAATTAGGAACGCAATCGGCCGAGCGGAGTTAGATCGCCGCCTCTCATGTTGTGTTGCGAGCCGAGCGAAGGAAGCCCATGCGTCGCGTTCGACTTGTGATAGCAGATCGACGTCCCATCGTTCTACAGGGTTTTGCATCGCTGCTCGGAGCGCAGCCCGATTTCGAAGTGGTTGCGTGCTGTCTTGATGGAGCTAGTTGCCTTGCGGCCATTCGCAGCTTGACGCCCGATGTGGTGTTACTGGAGGACGGGTTCACCGACGTAAGCGCTTCCGACATCCTCGCCGTCGTTGACGACGAAGGCCTTTCCTCCCGGCTGGTGTTCTTCACTGCTACTGTCGCCTGCGGCGATCTAGCCAGGGCACTGGCGAGTGGTGCTTGCCGCGCAATTTCGATGAACGCCAAACCAGAAGCGCTGGTGCAATCCCTGAGGCTGGAAAAACCGGGGTCAGACCTGGCGAGGGTCGGTAACGAAGCTAATGGAATCGCCTCGTTCGGCAATAACGTTCTGGCGCTCCTGACCGTCAACGAGCGGACGATCATGGATCTCGTCGCCGAAGGTTTGTCGGACACTGAAATTGCCCGGGTGCTCGGTGTCTCTCTGGAGATCGTCAGGATTCACATCGACCACGCGCGACAGAAGCTCGGAATCAACAGCCGGACGGAGCTCGCTGCGCTGGCAAGGTCGCGCCGTTATGGCGCGATGAGTATCCTGGCAGCTGCGATCCTGGCAGCGTTGGACGATTCGCACGGTCACGCCGCAACCGAAAGCTTCACGGTCATGGCCGCAAATGGCTGCGCGGAGGTCGTCACCATCAAAATCAGTTGCAAGGAAGCAGTATCAGGTGGCACCCCGGCCAGAGGCGCGAGCAAGGACCGCGGCGGCGCCGCAACTGGGACATCATCGCCGACCGGCAAACTCGTCGACCCCTTGGCCGAGATTGCCGCGAGCCTATTTGCGCAGGCGGCACTCAACGCGCCGAGGCCGGGTTCGAGCGGCTACAGCATCTTCATGGTTGCAGCTTTCGCCGCCTTGATCTACGACCTCGATGGTGCCAACCACGCGGTGCAGGCGTTCGATTTCGGCGACGACATTGTAACTTCATCTACCGCAAGCGACGCCAACGGACTGGCATCCGCACTTCCCGGCTTCGCAAATTTCGGCGGCACGGCCGTGTACGATGGGGGGGTCGCATTCGAGTTCGCCCAAGGCGATACAATCGCCACAGACGGCAGCGACCTTTATGTCGGCAATGCCCATGCGGAGGATGGCAGCAGTGACCGAGAAATTCCTATTCCCCGAGGTTCCGGGACCGTTGATGTTGTTGCGGCGGCCGCGAACGAAGCCTCGCAGCGTGACCCAACGCAGACGGGCCGGGATAACGGGTCAAATCAGGATCGATCGCAATCCGATTTACGCGCTTCCGACAACAGCTCCGAAGCCGCTAAGCGTGAGGCCCCGGGAGACGATTTAAATCACGGTCAATCGCAGAAGGCCCTACATGAGTCCGACAACAACTCCGGAGCCGCCAAGGGGCGCGCCAAGCATGAGGCCGCGGGAGACGATTTAAAGCACGGTCAATCGCAGAAGACCCTACATGAGTCCGACCACAGTTCCGAAGCCGCCAAGGGGCACGCCAAGCATGAGGCCTTGGGAGACGGTTCAAATCATGGTCAATCTCAGAAGTCACCGCATGAGTCCGACAACGGCTCCGTGGCCGCCAAGGGGGATGCCAAGCATGAGGTCCCGGAAGACGGTTCAAATCACGGCCACTCTCAGAAGGCACTGCATGAGTCCGACAACGGCTCCGTGGCCGCCAAGGGGGATGCCAAGCATGAGGTCCCGGAAGACGGTTCAAATCACGGCCACTCTCAGAAGGCACTGCATGAGTCCGACAACGGCTCCGTAGCCGCCAAGGGAGATGCCAAGCATGAGGCCCCGGGACAAGATTCGAATCGCGGACAGGCGCACTGCGATTTGCAGACTTTTGAAGATGGCTCCGCGGCCGGCAAGCAACACGCACAGCATCCACAGGCAGGTGATCTAGATACTGGCAAACCGCGGCAGAATATGCCAACGGCGTCCGTAAATTCTGCCAACGACGCACATTCGGCATTGAAGATTACGACTGAAGGAAAGGGCGGGCCTTCTTCTGACAACGCAGACCAGGCCAAATCAGCGATTGGCACCGAACTTGGCGATTCCTTTCATTTTAAGAGTGGCGCCGACAATACGTCTTCAGAAATGTATGACCTTCAGCAACTGAGCCAGGGAAATGGAAAAGCCTATGGAGATGGCCAGCATGCTGTTGCACGCGAGGGGCCTGAGCCGGCCCAGGATGCTGACGGGATTGATATTTCAGATGCGCACAACGATCACTCATGGCACGCCAATCTCCATGCGGCTCACGATTTGATTGTGTAGCAATTTACTGATCGAATGGCCGGGGCCGCGGTTCAAGCGCTTTTTGCGCTGCTGACATCGCAACGCGAAGTTGACGCGATCATCGCCGAGACACTCAAGTGCTACGATGATGGAGCAAGTCGTCGCGAAGCATCCGCTATGTCATGTCAGGGTTCATCGGAGGACGACGAATTCGAACACCTTCGCCTGTTTCTGGTGAGGCAAACACAAACTCAACGGCGAGGTCATCTTCCATCTGACGTCGGAGCTCTTGAAGGATAGCCCGTCGGCGAGGATCAATCGGGCTCGCCTTCATTGTCTCGATAAGGGCAATCGTCTTTCGCGAAATGCCGACCTTGTCGGCGAGCTGAGCCTTGTCGAATCCTAATAGATCAAGTTAGCGCGATCCGGTCCGTCTTCAGCCCCTTCGGGTGCAGCAGCCGGCCTCGAATTTCGAGATGGCGAAATTCATGGTAAGGATCGGAGCCCGTTCCGTGTTCAGGCTGAGCAAATAGCTCCAATCTCTGCCGTCGATCGCGATGACGTAGTAGACGTCCGGCTCATGCGGCCGGCGACCACCTTTTTTCCTCACCGCCTTCCGCCTCGGCTCCGCACCCATTGCGGCTTTCCACCATCCGATCACGGCAAGCTATGCGAGTCGGTCGCCACCGCGGACCCCTCCTGAATCACTCGGAAGACGCGGGGCCGACAGCAGCTTCGAGAAGAGTTCTCATAACCCAGTGGATGCTTGTATGTGCGTCAACGACGTGTGCCCACGTCAATTTAACGCCGTCGGAATGGTTAACCCCTTTCTTGTTGACGAGGTCCAATCTGTCGAGCTCATGTAGCGCTACCGGCAGAAAGCGAAATCTTTCCCGAAGTTCGGCGCTCCAAGCGATGCCGTCGCGATCTAGGATTTTCTTTGTAATCCCGATCAATTGACCCAGTGGCCTCCCCTCCGCCGAAGCGCCCAACGCCGCTAGGACAAGCCTAAGAATGGGCTCCGCAACTCTGGACCATCGCACGACCAGGGCGTCGATCGGCTGCCCGCCCCTCTCGGATGGTCTCATACGACGGAAGCGAGCGAAGAGCATCTCCGCTTCGACAAGGCTGGACCTATGCTCACGATCGAGAGCATCCCAGAGCTTGGGCGAAAATGCCTCGCTCAGGATTGCCGTGAAATCCTCGGGGGGGTGCCGTATCGATGAGGGGAAGCCAGGATAGAAGCCCATCGACGTCCCGACGCAATGCCGCGACGTCGAGGGATTCCCTTTTTAGGATGGCGAGCACTGCGTATTTGCTCGACCGGTGATCAGCGGGCAAGTCCGTTATGAACCGCGCAAGCCCGACAAGGTCGGGCAGCGGTTCACGGCAATGGAGCGCGCAGAAGAGCAGCCATTCGCCAAAGGTGAGATTGGTGGTCACGATGACGGAGGCGCGCTCATAGAGCCGGGGAGTTTTTCTTTGCTCTGCTCGCACAGCCAGAATTTTCTCAAGAATGGCGGTCGCGATTCCAATACGAGCTTTGCCGCCCAAGCATCTTCCTTGTCGGGATACTGCGGCCCAGAAAATCCGTCAATATAGGCTCCATGCTTCGTGATCATCACGAAGTAATAGAGGTAGCGCTCGATCAATCTAGCCTTGTTTCGGTACAGATAGGACGATCCGGTGACCTGCCCCGCGCATGCTACAACTTCGTGGGATCGATGACTTCGAAGCCGCGAGGGCACGTGCATCGCCATGGTAGCAGCCGAACTATCTGAACTCATACACAACGCGTTCCCCGTCAAACCTGTCCCCGAAAAGTTTTGGATCGACGGCAATCAACCACTCATTGGTGATATCCCGGAAGATCTTGCGAGGAGGATTGCGCATCGTCCTTGGGTTGATGTGACGATATTCGACTGGAGGATGACGGGGGGCTCACGCGAGTAGTGCTAGGCGGTACATCGATCCGAATGCCTTTCGATATTATTTACCATCCCTGTTGGTCGGCGGTTTGAATGATTTGGCCTTTGTCGATTGGCCTCTGGAAAGTCTTCTACCAGCCGGAAGGGAGCGCCGAACTACTGGAAGTTGGTGGCAGGAATATTGGACCGGTTTCGCTGACGGACAGAAGGAACTCGTTCGGACGTACTTGATTGGCGTTCAATCTATGCTTCGAGAGACGATTCATCTCAGCGAATTGCAGTTTATCGCTGAGGCTCAATTGATATGGCACCAATGACGACACTACGCATCTACGATTGTCGGGATGGCATTCTGGCCATCGATCTGCGCGATCTTATCGATCTACTGCTCCACGCTCGCTCGAAGCCAGTTGGACGGTGTCACCGATTAGCGTGGAATATCCACGTCTTGGCCGCTCCATTGATGAATTCATGATGACGGGGCCAAGTCGGCCGGGCAGGATAAGCTGGAACTGCTCGCGGCCAGTGGCTCGTCGGTCAGCGGCGATACGCTTTCGGAGGCCGCTCATGCAGCGTGGCAGATAATTCGGGGACAGTTCTCCCGGAGCAGAGCGGCGCATGGGTTATTGTACGCGCAACAGGCAGCACCTTCTACGAACTCACTTCATCGGACGAGGCGGTGCTCGACGCCGTTCGATCGACTTACAAGGACGTCAGGGTCGCGCACGCTCCCGCTACTTCGGCTCCTATCGAGCGCATATGAACCAAGAGGAAGTTGGCGTTGACGTCTGCTTCGGGTCTTGGTTGTGTGCAAACGGGACGCGGCCGTGGTCGACAATCGTTGCAGGCCACGCGTTCCAAACGTCCGATAGCCGGCCAAGGTGGATATAGGGACGCGTTATCGCGCTTTTGGACGCACTTTCCGGCCTTCAGGCGGCGCGGATGGCTGCAATCAGGCTCGGTTTGCCGACGATGTTCATCACCCGTGTGAGGTTATAAGCGAGAACATGCAGCGCCATCTCAGCGGCGACATTCCGTAGGCGCTTCATCAGGAAGTGCGTTGCACCCATACGGGCTTTGATCGTGCCGAAGGGATGCTCAACCGTCTCGCGCCGCGTCCGCATGGCGTCGGGATCGGAATCGAGCCGTCTCTGGACCTCCTCGACCACATGCTCATGCTCCCAGCGCGTGATGCGGCGCTCCTTTGACGGCGTGCATTGGCTCTTGATCGCGCAGCCTTGGCACGCCGCTGTCGACCAGTAACGGCGCAGCGTCATTCCATGCTCGATGTTGGTGTAGTGATAGGGCAGCAGCTGGCCGGATGGGCAGCGGTAGACGTCCTCATCAGGCAGGTAGGCGAAGTCCTGTTTGCCGAACCGGCCCTCCGCCTTGGCGTTCGACGTCATGGGCTTGGGCAAGGTGACTGCAACGCCAGCCTCTTCGCAGGCTAATATCTCCTCTCCGTCGAAGTAGCCACGGTCGGCGACCGCCTCGAGCTTGTCCACTTCGAGCACTTCTTTGGCTTGCTTCGACATCCGAGCAAGCTGCCCACGGTCGTTGCCGACGTTTATGACCTCGTGCGTAACAATCAGATGGTGCTCGGTGTCCACCGCGACCTGGACATTGTAGCCGACGACACCCGATCCGCGTCCGCTGGTGGCCATCGAACGGGCATCCGGATCGGTGAGCGATATCTGTTGATCCGGCGTGTTGCGCATCTGCGCATCAAGCACTTCCAGGCGGCTCATCTCCTGCTGCAGCCGAGCGATCTTTTCCTTGGTCCTCGTCGTCTTGATGCTGATCGCTTCCGATGGCTCCTGCCGATCGGCGCTATCGAGTTGACGCAGATATCGACCGACGCTTTCCTCGATCTGCGCCATCCGCCTCGCCATCTTGGCATGCGTGAAGTTGCGGTCGCGGTTGTTCACCGCCTTGAACTTGCTGCCGTCGATTGCGACGCTTGGGGTCTGCAACAGGCCCATTTGCCGGCATAGTGCAATGAACTTCGCACAAACCTTCCGGATCGCCGCACCATTGTCCTTCCGGAAATCGGCGATTGTCTTGTGATCGGGAGCCAGGCGGCCGATCAGCCACATCACCTCGATATTGCGGCACGCCTCACGTTCCAGACGACGACTGGATTGCACCCGATTGAGATAACCGTAGATGTAAAGCTTCAGAAGGACTGCCGGATGATAGGAGGGCCGGCCCGTCTCCTTCGCGATCACACGCTCAAACCCCAGTCCATGCAGGTCGAGCGCCTCGACAAACACATCGATCACATGGGCCGCGTTGCCCTCGCTTATCCAATCCTCCAGACATTCCGGCAAGAGCGTCAGCTGGGATCTGTCCGCGCCTTCAACGAAGCGTCCCATCCGTATCCCCCAATCAGGAAACGGAGGAATCGTAGCCGACTCGTGGCTTTTCACACAGCCAGGGTCATGAGGCGAAATTCTCGGGACAGGCACAAAGCGTCCGCATTACCCCCGGAAGCGGACGTCGCATTTTGTGAGTACGCGCCCTAGACTTGTGGCTCAGCCAGGCGCGACGCATGCGCGACGACGCCCTTAAGATCGCCATGCGCGGCCCCGATAAGGAAGACAAGCTCGCAGCATGAAATACATCGAGGACGGCCCCTAGGCCATCCAGAAAAGGTAGCCCAGAAGTCGCGCACCAAGCGGCAGCACCAAGCGTCCCAATTCCCTCTGCCAGCGCTCCAAAAAGCAGCCCGGTCGTGAGAACCGGGCTGCCAAGTTGCAGTTGCACAACACGCCATGGTGGTGAAACGTGCGTGCGGCCATAGAAACCTCGCTAGAACAGGCCGGTTCCCACAGTCGGGAAAAATATGCAACGCAGGCTCAGAGGAACGAAGCAGTCGCTCAAACGTACTTCGACCTAGTCATTGTACGCAAAAATTCCGCAGGCCGGGGTCAAGTCTTTCTTCAATAAGCCGCCAGGATCGGAAAATCTTTGGGAGACCGTTCATGACCAAGGAGCCGCTCTCGGTAGACGCGGGCAATGTTCCCGAAACGCTTTGCGTAGGAAAAATCAATTTCGCATCAGGGCCTGGACCGCTCATGACTCTTACATTTACAAACGTTCGACCAAAGGCAGGTCCTTTATTTGATTCCAATAGGATTGAGCATGAAAGCATCGTGCGTGCTCGCATTGTCACAACGTTGGACAATTTGATTGCATTACGAGATCTTTTGAACACTTCGATACAACAAACGCCAGCTCCCTCCGCCAGCAGCGAGGCCGTCAAGCTCCATTGTGATGTGTTGTTGGCCGGCCGGATTTTGGAACGCTAAAGATGGGGCCGAGTTTAAGTGCGGCCGTCATCCAGGCGGAGGCCCGAGACAAGGAAGGGCCGAACCATGACAACGTTCCGAACCGACCAAGTTGACGACAACAGGGTGAACATCAAGCGCGCCCCGAACACGCTGGCCGGATCGGTCGCCCGGGTCGACGATCACTGGCGCGTCGAGATCATGTGGAGCGGCCCTGGCGGCGCCATCAGCTACGAGGCGACATCACTGCCCCGCGCGTTGGCGTTTATAGATGGGGTCGACGCGGCATTCGAACGGGTGATAATGCTCGGGTAAGCGCTAAAACCGTAGGCCGAAAGCATGGCAGCCAAGGCGCCAGAATAGCCCGCTCACAGCTCGTTCGCCTTCTCGGCCGCAATGGCGCGCTCTAATCCGACGCGGCCAGGCTCGGTGACCGGCCAGTTCTGCGAAAAACTTCCGTTTGTCCACGTCAGTCGCAACGTCGCGGATTTGAGCGCACTCTGCCCACAACTTCGGCGCCCTTCCAGATGCGCCTGTCGATTGCTCTCTCTCAATAAATGCCGCTAACGTACAATCGCGGTCAGAAATTCGTCGCCCGCGAAACCTACGAGCCGCCGCCCGCACGAGCGCTCACATATGATGAGCAGCCCGGGAACAAGCGGCAACAACAGCCATGGCCATCTCCCTGCGAATCGAGTTTACAATGGGCGTCCCGCGCCATCGTAAAACCGATGAAGCCGGGTCCGGATTTGCCCCTCTGTAAGCTCAACCGCGCGTGTGCTCGGGCCCCATTCGCGGCGCGCTGGGTATGCTGCTATGCGAAGCAGCGACGATTTCAACGCCGGCAACGATTTTTCGAAGCGAAAGCAAATCGGACATCTTTCGTGCCAGCACGTCCGTATCTGACGCCAGTTGCTCGCAAAGCTCGTTGGCACTGCATGTTGAAGCGCGCATACCAGCCGCCCTCCCTATTTAGAAGGGAACGGATCCTAATATAGTCGGGAAAATTCGGCAATTAACTAATTGTACCTTAATTTTTTACTGTATAATTTAATTTCACATTTAATGTCGGTCAGAAATAAAGTAGAAGGCAATGACGACCGGTTTTGGCATGGCGGCCGCGATTTTGGCCCTCGCTCTGACGACGGTCACCCCGCCTGCGCAAGCCTGCAACGACAGGGGAAATTGCGCAAAAGCGCCGGGCCAGAACAAGCACGTCAGCGGAGCCCCTGGGCCGATCGCCGGTGCAGGTCTTCCGATCCTTGCCGTTGGCTACGGCGTCTACTGGCTCATCAGGCGCCGCAGGAAGCAGGACTGACATTTTCTTGATACTAGGGCATGCTCAAATAGGAGGAACGTCGGTCTCTCCGCACGCAAGATCACTGCAGCAGCAGGCACATCGGCGTTTCTTGACGATCGATAGTGCGTAAACGATTGGCTGGTCGCCAGCAACACCGCGGAAAAGACAACAACCAAGGCAAGTTGAAGCATATCTTCCATCGTCATCGCGCCCGGCACTCCTTGCTCCTCAGTTCAGCTATCTTTCGCCCTCGCTCCCATAGCTCGATGTCGTGGCCATCCACCATCTGCTTGGCGTGCTCTTTCGCCGCGTTATCGTCAGGGGCCAGGAATTCGTGTCGGTCCATAATGTGTCCGTCCCGACCCAGAATGAAAATGCGATACTCCTGCATGACGTCTCCCTGAGGTACGTCCTATCGGTCGGGAAAACTCGGCAATACCAAAAAAGGTTTCCAAGTTCCGGAGTCGGAACAGCGACAAAACACGTGGAACACTCTGAGCCGAAACGAACCAAGTTGCGCCACCTTGAATCGGCCTCCATCGCGTGGAGTCTCTTGAGTGACGTTTCAGCGTAAGAAGCCGGCCGCGATCGGTACCAAGGCCCCCTACCCCGGCTTCATCGAGCCCGCGTTGGCGACACAGGCGATCGGGTGCCTTCCGGGACGCGCTGGATTCACGAGATCAAGTTCGATGGCTATCGCGTCCAGCCTCATCTTGCCAACGACGACATCAAGGTATTCACGCGGCGCGGAAAAGACTGGACCAAGCGCTTCAAGAAGAATGCCGCCGACGCTTACGTGATCAACGCGGGCTCTGCGATCATCGACGGCGAGGTCGTCGTCCCCTCAGCCGACGGCACGACGGATTTTTCGGTGCTGCAGAACGAGCTGAAAGGCAAGTCTGCCAAGATCGTGATGGTAGCGTTCGATCTGCTCTATCTCAATGGCTACGATCTTCGGAAGCTGCCGCTGGTCGAACGTAAGGCACATCTCAAAAAGCTGATCGACGAGACGCCGATCCAATTCAGCGAAAGCTTCGAACTCGGCGGCTGATGTCGCCCTCGGCCGACCATACCTGGATGTCGCCGCCGAAGGTGGTCATCATGCCGGACAGGCCCGATCAGCTTGCGTTACTTTCTTCAATCATCCGCTTGACGCGGAACGCAAGCGATTGGGCCAGCTCAGGTTTTATGCGGTCTATGCAAATGCTGTCAGGTTCCTAACGTTGAACATCAGCGATAAGCGAGCAATGTCGCAGAAAATCGAAGGCGAACGCGCTTTCGGCGGCGGCGTCGCAGAGCGGCGTAAAATTTCCGCGCTGCCTGCGTCAGACGAAACCGGTTCAAAGCGCGGACATGCAACCATCTCAAATTGCTATTTCAGGCGGTCGCTTGGCGTTGCCCTCCGAAGGCACGTGTCAAGCCGGCTGGTGTGAAAAGTGACGAAGAAAGAGTATTGAACTACAAGGGCTTGCGAGGGTTACGCGTTGGGGTTCACTCATTCGCGAAATTCGCGTAAGCACTGCGTAAGCAGTAAGCACCCGTAGCTCAGCTGGATAGAGCGTCGCCCTCCGAAGACGAAGGCCACACGTTCGAATCGTGTCGGCTGCGCCAACACGGCCCCTTTCCCTGCCAGCCATGCGCCATCTCCAAAACCAATGTGCAGACAAACGCTTGCAACCCGGGCGAGCGGACGGCGCCCGCTTCTATCTTGCCGTCCTTCGATCGGGAGTAACTTCGCCGCCCATAGCCCTATCCACGGCTACTCAGGCCTGAGATGCAGTCGTAGGAATCCCATCGCTTCGGCAGCCGACTTCGCGCGAACCGCAGCATCGTAAACCATGGAATAGCCCGGCGCCTTGCCCATGCAGGAGCCGAAAGTGCCTGGGTCAAAGGGCTCCAATTGGTCATCGACGAGCAGCGAGGGTCTGTTTGGCCCGATCAGGATAAGCGGACACTTCTTCGCGCTCGGGTATTCCGGATAGAAGCGCAAGGTCGTCAAACTAGGAACCGTCCATGCATGGTAGGCGTCGGGATAGGTCACGACCTCGATCGGAGTCGGGGATCCCGCGGCTTTCGCGTAAGCGAGATAGCCCTCGACTTTCGCCACCGGCAGATTGTCGTCCTTTTCGCCGAGGAGTATGAGGACCGGCGATCCGGTGTAGGCCCCTCGTTCAGCGATCGCGCCAAAGACACCTGCCGGATAGTACGCGACGTGAGCGGCAAAGCGAGCTTGACTCGGATTGACCGCGGCGCGCAGTTGCTCAAAGGCCGTCAGATGAGCAACCTCGCCGCCAAACGAGAAGCCGACGATAGCGATTCGACTGGCGTCGATTTTAGGATGGCTGGCGAGCAGCCCCAACGCTGCGTAGGCATCTGCCACCCCAGTCGGCCAAATGCCCGGGCCGGAACGTGATGCTGCAATCCCAGTCGTTCCGCGTGCAGCAAAGCTATCATAGGTCAAGGTGGCGAACCCCGCCTTGCGTAGTTCAGCCGCGTATTGCCCTTCATTGGCGTCGAGATAGCCAGCAATCGTGTGTACGATGACGACAGCGGGATAGCGATTCCCCGCTTCGTCGGGAAAGCTCAAGGTAGCAGGCACCGTGATCGTTGCGGCAGGGGCTTCGCGCGACTGGAGTTGGCGAAATTCTGTATATGACGCGGATTGAAACGTGACCCGGTTTGGGCCTGGCTGAAGGGCCTGTCCATGGGCTGTCGCTGTTCCGAATGCGGTGGCAGCGATCATCAGGAATGAGCGCAGATGCATGTGAAACCTCTCAGTGTTCGGAGGTGCGGGGCTCCATGCGCCCAATGTAGACACCGGTCACATTGCATCTTGATGTGTGCCGTGTCAACATCAAGTTCGTCGTGACCACGAAACGCACCTATCATCATGGAGACCTGCGGGCGGCGCTGCTCAAGGCGGCGGCCTCTGAAATTGAGCGCCGCGGCTTCGAGACGCTTTCGTTGCGCGAACTCGCGTCGTTGATCGGAGTTGCGCATAGCGCGCCCTATCGGCATTTTACCGACCGTGACGCTCTGTTGGCGGCGCTTGCGGCCCAGGGCTTTGCAGAACTGCTGAAGCGCTATAAGGATAGCGCGCGCGAAAAGAGCCCGGGCGCCCGGCTGCGTGCTTGTGGCCGAGCTTTTCTCGAACTGGCCGCGGATCGGCCACAGCTTTTCCGCTTGATGTTTGCCTCCGACCTGCTGAGCGATACGTCGGCTGACCCGGCGCTCGCAGAGGTGGCCAGCGCCTGCTATGTCGCGTTGGAAGAGCGAGTGAGAGCGACCCGGCCCAACTCAGACGAGCAAACGATAAAGGCGATGACGATCGCCTATGCGTCGCTGGCGCACGGCTTTGCGCTAATGCGGGTGGGCAATCGAATAAGACCCTTCATGCGCGCCGGGCTGTCGGACGAGGACCTCGTCGATGCGTTGCTCTCGTTCGATATTCAGACTCCGTCGCGCCCCGCAAGTGCCGCAACGCGCGGCCGATCGAGAAGGCCCTCGCGGCCGGGCGACTCCTGAATGGGTAAAACTACGAAATAATACATCAGACTTCTGTTTTCGACTTTGCCCTCGATCTCGGAAATTACTCCAATTTCGCGGCGAAGCGCCAAGTCGCAGGTGGTCGCAGGGTCTTCGGAGGCGAGCGCGTGCAAGGCTGTAGCGTCATAGCGCCACGGCGAAGCTATAGTGCCCATCTTCATCGGCCGTGGCGCGCCATTTCGGAATGCGCTATCACCGCCAAAATGCGCCGCTTACCTGATGCAAGAGAGCAAACGGCAATTGCGCTGACGGAGTGCGAACCAAGTGCACTGTCCACCGTGATTCTGAATGTCAAGTACGGACAGTACTCTCGGCCGAAGCGGCTGATCGCAGCGCTACCTCCGGCCGGGGAACGCTGACTCAACCGGGATAACCGCTACCCGGCCTCGGGACAGTGATGCAACAGGCCCTTCGCAACCGTCCGTCGGGCGTGCGCTCTCGATGCCGAACGTTGTGGCGAGTTCTCTAACGCCAACCGGAGTGACGACGAGCGCGCGGCTATCCCGGACATGCTCGACCCAATCGTGCTCGAGCGCGTGATGAAGAATGGCAGCGCCGACCGCCCCTGCCAGATGCGGCCGCCGCTCGCTCCAGTCGAGACAGGGGCGACAGAACACTCGGCGCCTCGAGGCGAGGCGAAGATCGATGCCCAACTCATCGAAGAATGACCGACCGGCATCGGTTAATTGTCCGCCATCCTCGTCGAGCAGAACAAACGACTGTTGGACCAGGCGGTCGGTGATTGCGACCGCGATGCGGCCGGCCATGTGGTCATAGCACGTGCGCGCGTGTCGGAGCGTCTCTCCGCCGCGCCAGAGATTGCGCTGCCGGGCGGGGCCTTCCTGCGCCACGACCATGAGACCTTCCAGCACGCGCGCGACGGACGGAGAGGCCAAGCGGAAATATCGTCGTCGGCCCTGCTTTGCGAGCGCGAGCAATCCGGCGTCGCTGAGTTTCGCAAGATGGCCACTCGGCGTCTGTGGCGCCACGCCAGACACATAGGCAAGCTCCGAGGCGGTCAACGTTCGGCCATCCATCAGCGCGCTCAGCATGTTGGCGCGCGCCGGATCGCCGATGAGCGCCGCGACTTGGGCGATTTTGGGTCCCGTGTCCATGTCTTTCTCCTAACGCCGACGAGGACGCAGTGCCAGCGCAAATGCTTCGGCCGAGACCGTAGTAGTTCCGCAAGACTGGTTCGATCACCGGACATAGGTTGCCTGGACACCAACAAGCCCAGCGAAAGCAAGTGCCGCGATGGGCGAAAGATATCATCCCCGCGGCTGCGAATATTCGATTGGTATCGAATGTGAACGCAACGTAGGCTTATCCGAGCCGTCAAATTCTCACAGACAACTGAGTGTGATCAATGCAAACAGCTTCGCTCAACGCAAGGCGGCCGGAACAAGCCCGCTCCCACAACACGTCATCCCGTTCGCCTCTCGCGACGGCGCTGGCGCTTGCCGCCACGAGTCTTGGCCTCGGCGTGGTGCAGCTCGATATCACCATCGTCAACACTGCGCTGAGCAGCATCGGCACCTCGCTCGGCGGCAGCGTCGCCGAGCTGCAATGGGTGGTGACGGCCTATACCATCGCGTTCGCTGCCTTCATTTTGACCGCCGGCGCGCTCGGTGGACCGCGTTGGCGCCAAACGGATATTCATCGGGGGCTTTGCAATCTTCACGTTGGCTTCGCTCGCCTGCGCACTGGCCCCGTCAGCGATGTTCCTGATCGCTGCGCGCTCCGTGCAGGGCCTGGCGGCGGCGATCCTAGTGCCGAACTCGCTGACGCTGCTCAATCACGCGTATACCGATCCGAAGGCGCGCGGCCGCGCTGTCGGCTTCTGGGCCGCAGGTGCGAGCGTCGCACTGACTTCGGGGCCGTTTCGTCGGCGGCGCGCTGATCGCGCTGGTCGGATGGCGCGCCATCTTTCTCGTCAACCTGCCGATTGGCGCCGCCGGCCTCTGGCTTGCCTGGCGCTATGCCGAGGAGACGCCGCGGCTCGCGCAGCGCGAGATCGATCTGCCGGGACAGATCGCGGCGATTGCAACCCTCGGCACACTGGCCGGCGCCCTGATCGAGGCCGGCGCGCTCGGCTGGAGCCACCCGCTCGTCATCGTAGGCTTCGCGGCGGCGGCCGTAATCGGACTCGTGTTCGTATGGCGCGAGGCGCGCGCGCCACAACCGATGCTGGCGCTGTCGCTGTTCCGCCATCGCATGTTCGCGCTGACCGCTCTGGTCGGGCTTCTTTTCAGCATCGCCTTCTACGGCCTGATCTTCGTGCTCAGTCTCTACTTCCAGAAGGTCAATGGCTGGTCGCCGTTCGCAACGGGCCTCGCCTTCGTGCCCATGATGGCCATGGTGCTGCCCGCCAACCTGGTCACCGCGTCGGTCAGCGAGCGCCTCGGCTCGCCGCAAACCATTGCGTTGGCTTGTGTGATCACTGCCGCGGGCTGCGTTGCGCTGCTGCCCATGGCCTCAGGCACCAGCTACGGGGCGATCGGCGCTCAGCTCATGGTCCTCGGCGGCGGGCTCGGCCTGCTCGTGCCGTCCTTGACCTCAACGCTGCTCGGCAGTGTCGAGAAGTCGCGATCCGGCATCGCCGCGGGCGTATTGAACGCGACGCGGCAGACCGGCAGCGTGCTTGGCGTTGCCCTGTTCGGCTCGCAGGTCGGAGGGAACAACGCGTTCATGACGGGCGCGCATGCCTCCCTCGTGATATCGGCCGCTGTGTTGCTCGCAGGTGCGTTCGCGATCTGGCATGGCCGGGCAAAGGAGGAACGATTGGACAGTCCAACGATACCTGCGAAAGTGTCATCAAATATTGCGAAGATTTCCACGCCTGAGCGGGCCTTCAAGCTGCGAAAGCCCAACGAATTCGTAACGTTTGTTGCGGCGGTTTAGGCCTATCGCGCGCGCGGCAGCTGGGCGGCCTGTAGCTCAATGGTTAGCGCCGGCCGCTCATAACGGTCTGGTTGCAGGTTCGAGTCCTGCCGGGCCCACCAGCGATTTCAAATTTGTGCGGACACTTTGAGAACGACTCGATTTCCGCTTTACGAACGACTCGATTTCGTTTTGAGAACGACTCGATCGCAGATCCCGCTGATATTTCTCGTAAATTCTGCCTCGATTTTTCGCCGATTTTTGAGCTCGAAAAAAGTGAGGGGGGTCAAATCACCTTCTTTGGGTCCCCAGATGCCTGCATATCCCCGCTCCAACGGCCTCGCGAGGAAGCCATGAAGCAGCCACCGACGAAGTTCGCCTTCCATGAGCAAGAGGTCGGCGACGTCGGCTTTCGTGCGATGGTGGAAGCCCGTCGCGTTGTTCTTCACATGGAGAATTCGAGCGGCCGCGAGTCCAGCGTGGACCTCATTGGACAGGCATTCGCTCTGCCTTGCCTTTGCTATTCCGAAGCAGGCTGGCAGCGCCGCGGAAGCCATTCCGGTCCGCCGGGCTGGGCTGTTTGCCACGACAGAGCGCGTGAGCCCCGGTTGTTTCTCGGGCACCTTCACAGCGATGACGTACGGCTTCTGGCGCACGAGTTCGGGCTGCATCGCGGAGATTTCCTCGGCCATCAGGTCGCGTTCAAGGATTCCATCGCTGGCCAGACTTTGAAGCAGATCATGCTCCATGATCCCATCCGCGCGGCGCTCTTCCGGAAGGCCGACGCATCGCTCGACAATTGGGCCGAGCAGGTCGTTTCCGAGGAGCCGGCGTGACCCTGTCGACTGGCGATATGACGGGACTCCCGCTTCGAAGGCCTCAGACGAAGTGAGTAATCCTCTAGCGCAGGGGCGGTGGTCGACATCTTCTCAACCCAAGGTCATGCCTGCTATATCCGGCACCGCATACCGGAGGAGTCGATGAGAAGCCCTGCCATTCGGATCCAGGAACTCGATGACAGCCAGCTTGAGGAGTTCGTAGATCTTTGGGCGAGCCAAAAGTCGAAGCTATACGTCAGCGTGGAGCGGGTCGGCGGCGCCAACGATAAGGGCCGAGATGTCATTGGATTTCTAACCCTCCGCCGACACGAAGGCGAATGGCACCTCTACCAGTGCTAACGGAAGACGCTGGGATCGAAACTCGGGCTTTCAGAGGCGCTGCTCGAACTCGGAAAGGGCCTTGCTGGCGGGCAAGCTCCCTGATCCAGTCGGCGTCGTAGCCGCGATCCGCGAGCAACATCGTCTGGGGAAGCATGGCGCAGAGGAGGACCGAACACAGCCGGTTGTCGTGCGCTTCACCGGGCGTGAGGGCAAGACGGACCGGCAGGCCATTGGTGTCCACCACCGCGTGAATCTTGCAGGTCAGGCCCCCTCGCGAGCGACCCATATCCTGCTGATTGTTGTCCGAGATGCAGGCTCCGTGCTGGTGCACTCGGACGACCGAGGTGTCAATCATCTGCACCGCCGGTTCATGACCGGCGGCAAGCGTATCCATGATCTGGTCACAGACGCCAGCCTGCCGCCACCTAACGAAGCGATTGTAGCAGGTGGTGCGCGGACCATAGGTCGGCGGCAGGTCGCGCCATGGCGCACCCGAGCGCAGAACCCAGAAGATGCCATTGAGCACGCGACGGTCATTTACCCGCCGAACGCCGCGCGGCTTGTTGGGCAGCATCGGCTTGATTGCGGTCCATTCATAGTCGCTGAGTTCGTAGCGCATGATTCGAGGCTCCCGGTCAGAGATTGAATCACGTCTCGAGCAGCGCCATCAACTCGCCATGACCAACGCGCAGTCGCTCATGCTCTGAATTCACTTACGGACATGGCTGGACTTTTGGCAGCGTGGAAACTAAGCCAGTCCCAAGCCGCCATCGACGGCGAGAACCTGGCCCGTCAGCCATTGCGAGGCGGGGCCCGCAAGCTGGACAATCCATTCCGCGATGTCATCGGGAACGCCGCGCCGACCGAGCGGAATCCGTGCGCGCTCGTCTTCCTTGACGGCTTCTGCCTGTTCCGCAGATAGCCCCATCATCCCGGTCAAGGCGCCGGATTCCGTGGGCCCGGCGGCGACCGCATTCACCCTTATTCCGAGCGGCGCGAGTTCGAGCGCCCAGCAGCGGGTCAGGTGTTCCAGCGCCGCCTTGCTGGCGGCGTAGTGGGATAGTCCCGCCGCCGGCCGGTGACCGAAGGTCGAGGAGATGTTGATGATGGTGCCCTGCGTCGCCTTCAGGTGAGGAAGGGCGGCGCGGGCCAGCAGGCTCGGACCGAGCACATTGACAGAAAAGATGTCTGCGATCCGATCGGCTGTCGCATCCGATAACGGAAGGATGGCTCCCGCGCCGGCGTTGTTGACGAGCCCATCCACTCGGCCCCAGTTGTCGACCGCCGTGGCGATGGTCCGCCCGGCGTCTTCAGCAGAGGCGGTATTCGCAACGATGCCCGCGATATTCTTATGCTCCGCCACCGTTTGCTCGACGGGGCCGGCGCGGCGGCCGGTGATGAGCACCTTGTCGCCTTGGTTCGCGAAACGGAGCGCGGCCGCCCGACCAATGCCAGAGCTGCCACCCGTTATGATCATGACTTTTTCGTTCTGCATGTTCGTTCGACTCATCTGTAAAGTTTGAAGTTGGTCCAAGCGGGCATAAACGACCGCTTCGGGTTCAGTGGTTGCGAGGTATTGAACCAGGGCGCGAACTCATACGCGCCCTGGGTCGGCCTTAACCCAACGAGCGGTCAGTAGTCCCAGAAGACCGGCACGAAACGGAAGGCGTCGCCGTCGGCCGCCACCCGTCCGATGGACGGGAAAGGCAGGTGAGTGGCCACCAGCATCTCGCCGTTCTTAGCCAGCTCCCGCAAAAGACGGACCCGAACGCGCGCCGCCTCTTCGGGATCGTGTTCGAAACCGTTGTGCCAGTCGGGCTGCTCGAACCCGACGGTAAACACGGCGTCGCCGGCGAACGTCAGCCCGTCACCGCCGGACGCCACGCGGACCACGCTGTGCCCGGGGGTGTGACCGCCGGTGCGACGGGCGACCACGCCCGGCGCAATCTCGTGCTCCTCATCGAACGTCCGCAGGTTGCTACCGTACTCGCTCACGAACCGCCTGGCGGCCGACCGGAGCGCATCCGGGAAGCCCTGCGGCATGGAGGTGTGGGAGAAATCGGGCGACTCCCAGAACTTGACCTCGGCGGCCGCCACGTGGATCCGCAGGTCTTTACGCAGCCGCTCCTTCACCCCCTCGACGAGCAGCCCGCCAATGTGGTCCATGTGCATGTGGGTCAACACCAAGTCTGTGACGGACCCAAGATCGATGCCGGCGGCCTCCAGTCGCTTGATCAACTGGCCGGCCCGCGGCAGGTTCAAGTCCGGATCGGACCCTAGTCCAGCGTCAATGAGGATGGTCTTGCCGCCGCTCCGCACCACGACCACGTTCAGCGCCCAATCGAACGCGTCCTGCGGCAGGAACATGTCTTTCAGCCAGGCCGCGCGGTCGGCCGGGTCGGCGTTGTGTCCCAACATTTGGGTCGGGAGCGGGAGCACGCCATCGCTGACCACCAGCACGTCGATGTCGCCGACCTTCAGCGCGTAGCGCGACGGGACGAGCTCTTCGGGTTTGGATGTCGCGGGGTATGAGGTGTTGTGCACGTTCATGTCTGTCTCCTGTTTTATGGTAAAGGCGCTTGGTTGGTCTTGGTCTGTCGGGATTTGGTTGAGCAGGCCGCGGACCAGGGGAGCGCGGCCGCCATTGCTTGGGGCGTCTAGAGGTCGGTCACACGCTCCGGATCGGCCGACGCGAGCGCCGCGGCGCGCTCGGCGCGGGGCGGGTAGATCCAGACAGTGTTGATCTCCTGCTTGGTCTTCTTGGCGACGTCGCCGACCATCTCGACCTTGCGCTCCCAGCCGCGCGTGAAAAGCGCGCCGGCTTCGCCGAGGTCGAGGCAGGTGACGTACGCCTTCTGGTGATACCGCCTGGTCGGAACGCCCAGGAGTTCGGCGGCGGCATTGTTGCCGGCAAAGGCGCCCATCCGGGTGGCGTGCTGGCAGGACATCAGCGCGTAGTTGCCGTCGTCGTCGCATGCGGCCCGCGCAGCATCGCCTGTGGCGAAGACGCCGGCGACACCCGGCACGCGCAGATCGCGATCCACCAACAGCCGGCCGAAATTGTCGCGCTCGGAGGGAATCTGCGCCGTCAACGGCGCGGCGCGCATGCCGGCCGCCCAGACCACCGTCTCGGTTTCGATGTGTTCGCCGGTCGACAGGGTGACGCCTGAATTGTCGAGGGAGGCGACACCGGCCCCGAGCCGGGTCTCTACGTCGAGCTTGCGCAATGCTTCCTCGATTAATGGGCGAGGGCCTTCGCCCATGTCGGGAGCGATCGCACTGTTGCGGTCGACGATGATCACGCGCGTCCTTGCGTCCGTGCCAAGGATTTCGCGCAAGCGCGTCGGCAGCTCGGTCGCCGCCTCGATACCTGTGAAGCCGCCGCCGGCGACGACGACCGTATCGCGCCCCTTGATGGCCGGCCGCCCGGCCAGGCTGTGTAGATGCTTGTCGAGCGCGATTGCGTCATCGAGCGAGTCAACACTGAAGCCGTGCTCGGCAAGGCCCGGAATATTCGGGCGGAACAGCTGGCTGCCGGTGGCCACGACCAGCCGGTCGTAGGAGAGCGACTTGCGTGTACCTTTGGCTGTGGCGATCTGCACCATCCGAGACTTGGTGTCGATCGTCTCGGCGCTGCCCTGCACGTAGGCGACGTCGATCGCCTTGAGCACATCGAGCAGAGGCGCAGTCAACGTCTCGGGCTTCGCTTCGTAAAGGCGCGGGCGCACCACCAGCGTCGGATCGGGGGCGACCAGCGCGATCTCGAGCTCCTCGGGCGAGACGCCCCGGATGTCGCGCAGGCGGGCGGCGGAAAGTGCAGCATACATGCCGGCAAAGCCGGCGCCGATGATGACTAATCGCATGTCATTTGCTCCTGTGGTTTTGGCTTCCAAAAGTCCGCGCGTTACCGGCGCTGCCCCAGATGGGCGGCAGCGACCGACGACGACGCGAAGCGGTGAAACGAGATCTGGTTCTTAAGGGGCGACGCAGCCGGGCGGCGACCAGCGCGGCCAGCCGTGGCGAAAGAGGATCGGTTGCGCGGGGTTTGCGCCCCACTCCTGGTGGGGAAGACGGGAGCCGTCCCTGGGCATGATGGAAATCAGCGGGTGCGCCCGTTGCGCGGCTTGCGGTGGAATCTCCACCTCTTCACCCGCCGCTGAAGTGAAGCGAACGGCCAGCGACAGCCCGTAGATGACCGCAGAGGCGACGGCTCTCGGCCGCGATCTGATTGCAAGGGGGGCGACGAGGTTCTTCCAGGTCATTTTTTGTCTCCCGCTGTTCTTGACGTCGATGCCGACTAGGCTGAGATGAAGGAGAGAAGCTCGGCGTTGATGATGTCGGCATGTGTCGTGCACAGGCCGTGCGGCAGCAGGTCGTAGATTTTCAGAGTGCTGTGCTTCAGTAGCTTCGCCGACAGGGATGCCGAGTCGTTGACGGGTACGATCTGGTCGTCACCGCCATGCAGGACGAGCGTGGGCACGGTGATGCTCTTCAGATCCTCGGTGAAGTCCGTTTCCGAGAAGGCTTTGATGCCGTCATAGTGGGCCTTGGCACTGCCCATCATGCTCTGGCGCCCCCAATTCCAGATGACGGCCTGCGATGCTTCTGCGCCCGGGCGGTTATAGCCATAGAATGGACCGCTCGCGAAGTCTTGGTAGAACTGCGCCCTGTTGGCGGCGAGCTGCTGGCGTAGGCCATCGAACACTTCGATGGGCAAGCCAGCCGGATTCGCCTCTGTCTTCAACATCAGCGGCGGCACCGCACCGATCAGGACCAGCTTGGCCACGCGATTTCTGCCATGGCGTGCAACGTAGCGCGTGGCCTCGCCGCCGCCCGTGGAATGACCGATGTGAATGGCATTCCGAAGATCGAGGTGCTCTACGACGGCCGCGACATCGGCTGCGTAGTGATCCATATCGTGGCCGTCACTCACCTGCATCGAACGGCCATGACCCCGGCGATCATGGGCGATGACACGGTAACCCTTGCTGACGAAGAAGAGCATCTGGTTATCCCAGTCGTCGGCGGTCAGCGGCCAGCCGTGGTGAAAAACGATCGGCTGGGCGGATTTCGGCCCCCAGTCCTTATAGAAAATCTGGACGCCATCGTTGGTGGTGACGGAGGTCATAGGATCGGTCCCTTGAGTTCGTGTGTCGCTCTCTCAGCGCGGGCACGACGATCTCTAGCGAACCTGGCGTGCCGCTGCCCCAGAGCGTTTGCCGTCGCTAAAGAGCGATTGCTGCTAACGCCTCCGCCAATCGCTCGGGATTTCGCAGGTTCTGCGGATAGCTCGGCCAATTATGTGTTCTTCCGCTTCACCGTAGCGGGTAGATCACACTATCCGTCAGGTTTACGTGAGGAGTTTGCTGAGGTAAGTTCCGCCATCAGGTCAGCGACCGCCCCACCTACTTGCTCGCGCCATCGCGGCGAGGGCTCCATCGCCACCGCAACTTTGGTATTGGATCATGAATAAGCCGATCCTGCGCGATCCGTTGCAGGAGCACCCGCCCGCCATATCTGAGGGCCGTCAGAGCGGCGTGTCCGTTGCCGATGGGCGTCGTGCCGATGCGGAGATGGCCCGTGTGCTCGGGACCGAACCGTTTCACATGGCATTGGACGCCTCCGGTGCCGGGATCGCCCACTGGAAACATGAACCACTGCACGACGTCGTCGCGCCAATGGCCCATCACGTCATCATGGCTTACAACGGTATGATGCAGCGCATGGAGCGGCGGTCAGGAAGATCGGTCGCGATTGGAACGTTTCGTCCCGGGGTTGTGATCATCATTCCGGAAGGATCAAGCTCCCGATGGGATATTCCGAAACCTGTTGATGTCGTCCAGCTCTATCTTCCTCACGCAACGCTGAGGCGCGTTGCCGACGAAGCCGATATCTCCACACCGGTCGATCTCATGGAGCGAACGGCGCATCCCGACCCCTTTACATCCCGATTGCTGTTGAGCGCGGTGGATGTCATGGAGGGCAATGGGGCCCTGGATACCCTGTTCAGGCATCAGCTGACGGACCTGCTGGCCACGCGCCTCCTGGCTGCACACGCCGGCTCGCCAACCACGTCCCGGCCGACCATGGGTGGGCTGTCGCCGAAGGTCCTGCTCCGTGCCATCGAACGCTTGCGCTCGGGCAGCGACGCCGACGTCTCCCTCGATGCCCTGGCTTCCGATGCTGGCCTGTCGCGCTTCCACTTCTGTCGTGCCTTCAAGGAGAGTACCGGGCTTTCGCCGCATGCCTGGCTGCGCCAGCACCGCCTCGAGCAGGCCATGAATATGCTGCGCGACACCGACGAGTCGGTCGTCTCGGTCGCCGCGGCGCTTGGCTATGCCTCCCAGACGGCCTTCGCCGCGGCGTTCAGGAAGCTGACCGGTGAAACGCCGAGCGATTGGCGGCGGCGCATGCGTTAACAGCAATGCTCCGCGCAGGACGTCATGCTGAACCGACGTACCACTTGGCATATGCCTTGTTGCGCGACTTCCGTTTGGGGTCCATCGCGTCGCTTCGCTGCTGTGCAACGATAAGTCGCCTATCGGGGCATAGCGGACCTCGCAAGCCGCCCGTCCGGCAGATTTATGGGTTCACGGCCTAGTCTGATCGGCGAATTGGCTTTGTCGACCGTCTCGAGAACAAGCATTCGCCCTTGCTTGAGCTGATCGATCAGTTCCGCTCCAGCGTCATAGTGGGCCATGCAGCCACTAGCAAGGCAGCGGACATAGGGCCGCTCGATTGGCTTGCTCTGATCGATGATGATACGGACACCGCGCTCAAAGCTCACTCGGGTCGGCAGGGTAACGTGCAACGTCTTTTGGGTGTCTCCGTTTCGCTCAATGAACACAGCCGTGACAACTGGTGCACAGTCAGCATAGCGGCCATCCCTGCCGACAAAGCAGGTTTCGTTCACACAGAACTTAGTCCAGGGAGAGTAAGTTAGCGCCGGCGGACCGGCCTCCTCGGCGGTTGCCGGCGCGGCAGCGAGACAACAAAACGTGGCGAAGCAACGAAATACCTTGCAGCACACAGCCGCCTCCCCGAAAGGACATGAACTCAAGCATGGACTGCAAACTTTGTCCACATTGGGGGCGTTGCTACGCTCGGCAACAGTTCTGCTATGGGTCAATCGCATCATTTTGTGCTTAGCAATAGGACGGCAGCTTCGCCCCAATAACCGGACCTGTTTGAGACCAGCCGGCTCGCCTGCGTCGGGCCAACAGACGACGTGGTTCGATCATCTATGAGGACGTGTTAGCAGATAGGCTTGCGACCAGTTCGCGCAAATACACCCTGATCGCGTCGGAATCTGCATTCAACCGCGCGCCGTTCGTGTGAAACAGAAACTTGATGCGTAGTCCGTTAGCAATGACTTCTTGCGCACCGCAGAAGAGCGCTGCGTCGGCGGTAGATGCTTCATCGCCTTCGCAGACTAGCACGAAAGGCTCGCTGCTTTCGATTAGACGCTGATGTAGCCGCTCTTCTATCGCGAAGTTGCCGCCGCGCAGGATGGCGGCGTCCATCTCGGAGCCGTAAATCGTGGCGCGTTCCATCCTCCGTGCTGGATGCGTCTTGTCAGCTAGGAGGCACACGAGGATAAGCGTCTTATCGGCCGCCGACGTGCAGGTTGCCGCCGCCCAACTCTGCACATGCGAGCTGCCGAACATCCAAGGATACAGGTTAACCGCGACCGGCCCGATCACTTGATTGTCTCGGAGTTCGCGCCCGCAGAGTTCCTTGAGACCACGCTCGCTACCGAAGCCGAGATGGCGAACGTAAGTCGAACCCGTCGCGCCCAACTCATCGACGGCAAACACCGGTGTTGCCCTTATTTGCAACATCATGTTCGCCGACGTCACGCGATAGACGGCTGCGGCGCAAACTCGCTGGGAGGGCCGCTTGAGCCATGCGACGGTCTCTGCAGGCCCCGAAAAGGCGACGGGTGGCAAGATATAGCCGATCATGGCGACTGCCATGAACCGATAGGGATGTCGGCTCAAAGGCGCGATCCACAGCGTCGCCGCGCGAGTGAGCAATCCACAGCATAGGCCGCCGACAGCGGTCAAGACGAAGAGCAGAGCGAGAGCCGACGCGAGCCCGCCACCTGCCGTCGCCTTCGCGTAAGCGGCGGAGGCAAGAGCAGCGAAACCGGCAATGATAAGCGAAGGCCACCCGGGCAGTGCGAGGCCGACTAGAAATGGGAACGTGTACAACGTCGCAATGTGAGTGTCGTCGAGCAAGAACATGGCGGCTCTCAAATTCCTCCGTGACGCATGACAAGCCTGCTGCCCGAGTTGCCACAAACATTAGCCCGCAGGCTAACGAACGTTTATCGCCACGGCTTGAAACGGAGTGCGTAAAATTCCGGAAATATTTGGAATCGAGACCGGAAAAGTCCGCCAGTTTTCATCTTCTGAGGCACGTCCGCTTCGGGTCTTGTGTCACGAGCATCGCCAGTCCACGCGGCGATGCGCAACTGTACGAGAGATGAAGGAGGGCCCTTCGGGTTCGGCAATCAGGTGCCGATCTCAAGCCACCGCAAGCTGCTGTCGCCAAAAGCGATGGTGGTGAACGTTGCGGAAACGTCGGGACAAGATCCCGGCAGGCACGGTCGAGAGAGGCGAGCGCAAGCGAACCGCTGCAGAAGTGTCGAAAGCGGATTAGGCGATGTCAGAACCGGGGGGTGACCCTTCCTCCGGGATCAGCTCGGGGGATGCCTGAGACTGCCCGAGCGACATCCGGCATGTAGGCGGCGCGAAGCTCGACCAGGCTGTCGTACGGAACGTGAGAACCTGGCCGGCGATGCCAAGGGAAAAGACACAAGCGGCTACCACCGCAAGGTCGAAAGTACCGATGCGCCGGAGAGGGGCGGACTGCCTCGTATTAGCGATGAAGCGGAGTAATGCCCGTGGAGCGAAGGGGGCAGGTCATCGCCATTGGATCGGGTCAACCAGCATTGGGAGGAACTCGATCGTCAATGGAAGGCGGCAGCCTTCATGCGATGGCACGAGCCGTATGAATCGAGAGGTTCACGTACGGAATCTGTGAGAGGCTCGGGGTGAAATTCCCCGGGCCTACTCGGCATCAACGTCGTTTTGGCCATCGGTCGGTCGCTTCCGGTCTAGCCCGATGAACGGACATCGTCAGAGGCCGTTGGCATGTCACTGAAGGGCCACGGGACTAAACCGCTCGCGCGGTAGGCCGCTGCGGCAAACAGGGTGGCCAAGCCGATAGCGCCAAGGGGCGTCCTGTCTTGAGATTGAGGGGTTGCAACAACCTCACCCAAGACAGGAGCATCCCCATGACCGACGAGGCAATGAGCCCGTTGCGCCGGCGCATGATCGAAGACATGACGATCCGCAAGTTGGCCCCGAAGACCCAACATGACTACGTGCAAAGGGTCAAGAACTTCGCGGCGTTTCTCGGGCGCTCGCCCGATACGGCGAGCTTCGAGGACGTGCGGCGCTACCAGCTGCATCTGGCGGCGAGCGGCGTTGGCGTGCCGACCATCAATCAGACCGTCTCGACCCTCGGTTCTTTTTCAAGGTCACGCTGAAGCGCCACGAGATTGTCGAGCACACCCATGTCGTTCACGAGCCGCGCAGGCTGCCGGTGGTGCTCAGCGTCGAGGAGGTGGCGCGGCTGCTCGCTGCCGCGCCGGGGCTGAAGTACAAGGCGGCGCTGAGCGTGGCCTATGGCGCCGGCCTGCGCGCTGCCGAGGTGGTTTCGCTCAAGGTCGCCGACATCGACAGCAAGCGCATGATCATCCGCGTCGAGCAGGGCAAGGGCGGCAAGGACCGTAACGTCATGCTGTCGCCACACCTGCTTGAGTTGCTGCGGGCCTGGTGGAAGGCGGCGCGGCCGCAGGGCTGGCTGTTCCCGGGCCGCGATCCGGCCCAGCCGATGACCACACGCCAGCTCAATCGCGCCTGTCACGCCGCCGCCCAGATGGCCGAGATCAACAAGCGCGTCTCGCTGCACACCTTGCGGCACAGCTTCGCCACCCACCTCTTGGAGCAGAACATCGACGTCCGCGTCATCCAGGTGCTGCTCGGTCACGCCAAGCTCGACACCACGGCGCTCTATACCCGCGTCGCCACCAAGACGATCAGCGAGGTCATGAGCCCGTTGGAGCACATCGCGCTCAAGCTCAAGGAGATCCGGCCGCCCGGCTGACGCACGCGTGTCGCGCCCAGCCTTGGAGGTTGCGGACATCTTCCGCAACCATGGCCCGGCATGGCGTCAATCCCATGCCGGCCATGTCAGCCTCGACCAGATGAAGGTGATGTCGGCGATCGAGCGCTGCCGCACGGCGGCCCTCGGCGGCCATGTCGCGCGCTGCGCGGACTGCGCCTATACGACCATCGCCTACAACTCCTGCCGCAACCGGCACTGCCCGAAGTGTCAGGGCGCCGCCGCCAAGGACTGGCTCGCCGACCGCGAAGCCGACCTATTGCCGGTGCCGTACTATCATGTCGTGTTCACGCTGCCTGCGGCCATCGCCGACATCGCCTACCAGAACAAGGCCGTCCTCTACGACCTGCTGTTCAAGGTCTCGGCCGAGACCATGCTGACGATCGCCGCCGATCCGAAGCATCTGGGGGCCAGGATCGGCATCACCTCCGTGCTGCACACCTGGGGCTCGGCGCTGACCCATCATCCCCATGTGCACATGATCGTGCCGGGCGGCGGCATCTCGCCTGACGGCCAGCGCTGGGTGTCCTGCCGGCCGGGCTTCTTCCTGCCCGTGCGCGTACTCTCCCGCCTGTTCCGGCGAGTGTTCCAGGAGAAGCTCGTCGCGGCCCACCAGGCCGGCCGCCTGAGCTTCTTCGGCGATCACGCCCATCTCGCCGAGGCGCAATCCTTCGCGGCTTATCTCGCACCGCTGCGCAAGGCCGAATGGGTTGTCTACGCCAAGCGGCCGTTCGGTGGGCCAGAGGCAGTGCTGGCTTATCTGTCGCGCTATACCCACCGCGTCGCCATCGCCAACAGTCGCTTGATCGCCTGCGACCAGCAGGACGTCGCCTTCAAGTGGAAGGACTACCGCGTCGCGGGCCGCGATCGATACAAGCAGATGACACTCGAGACCTTCGAGTTCATCCGCCGCTTCCTCATCCACGTGCTGCCCAAGGGCTTGCATCGCATCCGCCACTACGGCCTGTTCGCCAAAGGCGCTTGCGCCGGCAACATCGCACGCGCCCGTGAGCTGCTTGCCATTGCAAAACCTGAAGGTCGGCCCACCGCGGCCGCCGTCGATCCCAGCAAGCCGGCTTGTCCATGCTGCGGCGGTCGCATGATCATCATCGAAGTCTTCGCGCGCGGTGCAATGCCACGGCATCGGCCGACAGCTCCAACGAACCACATCAGGATCGACACCTCTTGACCGTGCCGCAATCCCGCAAATCCGCTCGCCGCGCTCGCTGGCCCTCGACCGGCCACGGCAGAGCGCGCCCAGATATCCACCAGCCGTCGCAAATCGTCGGACAACTTGTCGAGTTCAAGGCCATCCGCCGCGCATTCGTCAGCGACTTCACCGTCGCGCAACTCGTTGGGCCGACTCGATCTCAATCAACGAGCTCGCCCGCGGCGCTCAAATCCCCATAACGCCTGCCGCACCGCCTTACGTTTCTCACGCGCGGTTTCCTTCCTTGGAGGCTTTCGGACGCCGGCCGCCGAATACGCCGCGCCCTCCCTCAAGCGGCCGGCATCCGAAACCCTTCACAGAAGCGGAAGAATGGAAGCTCGTGACTTGCCCGAGCCAACCAAAAGATTCGTCGGATGTTCATCGATTGCTCGATCAATTCGAAACCGGCGAGCTGCTCGCATCTGCTTGACAGAGGGCTGCACGATCTACATTAGCGCGCTCTGACCGTCGCAGTTGCACGTCCATAGGAAGTATCGGCGCCCGGCGCTCGCAAAGAGCTAGGTCAGTACGGCAGACCATTGATGCATGGAGATCACGCGTCCAATAGACGCATTGGAAATTCAAAAGTGGAGGTCTTTGCTCGACGACGTGTACCCGCAACCTATCTGGGAGGAAACCATGAGGTATCATCTCCATTCATTGTGGATTTCGGGTTGTGTTGTGCTTGCTTTGGCAGTCCCGACGGCCGCTGTCCCGGCCGCGGCAGAAGAAGCGGGCCAATGGTTTGGTCGAGCCGTTCTGGTCGCCCTGTCCAGCAAGAGCGTGAAGGTGGAAGACCGGGCTGACCATACGGTGTCGGTCACCGAATACGACGGCGCCGTGTTCAACGCCGACGGCAAGACCTTCCTCGACAAAGCCCGCTATCAGGTGGTTGATCTAACGGATGCTGGCACTTCCAGCGGCGGCCACAAGACCTTCACAGAGGCCGATGGATCTAAGGTCTTTGCCAAGTACGTCCTGAAAGACGCGAAGCCGAAAGAGTTCCGCGGTACCTTCGAGTTCACTGGTGGCACGGGCAAATATGCCGGGATTACGGGCCGCGGTGAGTACCACGTCGTGCTCGTCAGCGACACGGCCCTGTGGGATGAACTCCGCGGCGAGTACAAAATTCCGGCTACCGTTGGAAGTTCGCGACCTGATCCGACCAGATGAGCATCGAACGCTATGCTCGCGTTCATGATGAGCTGCTCTAGTTGCGTATGAATGTCGATCAGTGGCACCTGCTCGACCAGTCTTCAGTCGACCATCGGCGGAGGAGCGCAGCCTGGCGACAGTCGGACTGGACCGGCTTTGACGTGGCCAGTCCGCCCCTTACTCCGGACGATATTCGGCGGGATCGTGAGCTGCACCGAACGGGAGCCCGCGTAAGGTAGTGTCTTTGGAGGCTCTCACCGCCCGTACACTCAGTACCGGCTCCACTTTGTAGGTGATGCTGGAACTACTCACGATGAGCCGTCGCCAGATCTATACCGGCGACGGCGTTTCTAAGATTAAGGACGACTTGGAGACCGCCAACAGAGGGGCTTCCCATGTCGCCTGCGCAATCCTGGTGCTGTGTGGTCCATCTCCAACTCAGTTTACCGGACCCGTCCGGTTACTCGTTCACGCACAACTCGCCGCGAGCATGCGAATCAAATCCGCCGCCTTGACGACCGATGCCGGTGAGAAAAATGAGCCGGCCGGTGGAGTTGCTGAATCGATCAGTTCCTTTGACGATCTTATCCAGTTGGCTGAAGGCCTGAGACTCGGTGTCGTACATGCCAGCATTGGTGGTCGTGAATGTTCCCCCTTTTGCCGTGACTACTACCGTTCCGGCGTAAGATTGCAGTGTTTTGGGCAAAGAGGGCAGTCCAGCCGTTTCGGCCATTCCGTGCGCCGTGAAAAACCAAGTTGCGCCGCTTAGAGCGGTCTCGTTGCTCATGACTGTTCCGACTGTGCAAAGGTCGATCTGACTTAAGCAACCTTCTTTGGTCATCTGAAGCGCAATTGTCGCCTCAAAGTTTCGGCACTGCGCGGGCTGTTGTGCGAAGGTGGCGCTCGTCGAAAGTGCAAGGATCAGTGTTGAAAGAAAGGTGGTTTTCATCATGCCCTCTACTGGATGTGCACTCTACGCTCGATGGAAGGGGTAAACTAGAGTGTGCAAGCGCACCCGAATACCGAGTTGACGCTGGCAGGTCGAAAGTCCCTTATGGGCCAGAAACAGAACTTGGCCGCGCACCGGACAAGCGCAAGATTGAGCCCGAAGCGGAAGGTGCGGCCAGGGACGGCCCACCCCAGAGAATTCCCGTCACGTCGATGAGCAAGCCAGGGCGCAGCACCGCTGAGAGCCGCAAATGTCGCGTTTCAATTTCTATTCACTTCGTCGTCGCGCCACCCCGATATCCTATACATTCGTAGGCTCGCTCGGGTGCAGGGATCGGAGAGTGGTGTGGCCGGATCGGGCGCCAGCGGACATCAACAACACTGCAGGAGCGGCGACCAGGAGATAGCAGGCGGCCCCAATCCTGAGCGTCGTATCGATACTGAAGGCAATGCTGGTGGCAACGGCGACGCTTGCGGCGAGCACGCCTGCAGCACCGTTGATGCCCCAGAACCATGGCGTGGGGACCGTGCTGATTGCAGAGACCAGTCGCATGCCGGTGGGAAATCCAAAGCCCATCAGCAAGCCTGCCGGCGCCAAGACAAGAAGACAGAGGCCGGCGCGAACGAGCAGGCCCGCTCCACCAAGATCGACCAAGAGCGGAGGCAGCCAGAACGGCAACGCAAACAAGTAAGCGGCACTCGCCACGCTCCAGGCTAAGACCTTGCCCGTTCCGGCAAGGCGCATGCGCTCGGATGCCAGGCTGCCGAAGCCCGTCCACAGGATCAGGCTGAACAGAACGACACTCAACGCGTAGACGGGATGACCGAGGAAGACGCTCATCCGCTGTAGCAGAGCGATCTCGACCATCATGAACCCGCTCCCGATCAGAACGAAATAAGCGGTGCCGCCCACGGCCAGCTGCCAGCCGGCTTCTCTGACCGTCGGCTGCAGCGGAACGATGATCGTAGCGGCGACCAGCGCGACCGAAATCAGAACGAGCATGGCAAGGGTCAGCGTCGCGATCAGGTTGCCCGCGAACACCCCGGTGTGGGTGAAGTGCGACAACACGTCCGCGTCCAACAACGTGGCGAACCACAACTGGTTGAAGAAGAAAGGGCGCGCATCGGTCGGCGGCGTGAGGTCGAGATAGAAGCCGGTGGTCGCCCGGTCGAGCATGCGACGGTCCGTAGCACTGACGATCTTCTCGAGCACTACGGATGGCGCGGACATGTTCGGGTTTAACAGCACGGTGAATTCATTGGCATTGGCGGCAACCTCGAGCGCCCTGAGCGCCGCCGGCGAGAGCGGCGACTTCGTCACGATCAGTGTCGCAACCTTCCCGGCTGCGGCGAGAAAGAGGTGGCGGCGGGGCTCGGCGGCGCCGCTTGCAAGAAGGGTTGCGACGGCAAGGCTGACCAATCGCCCGGTCTCGTTCACTTCGCCGGGCGCGTACCAGCGACTCACCGTGAACAGGCCACTTGGGGTAAGCCGATCGAGAAAGCGTTGCCAGGCCTCGACTGTGTAGAGACCATTTTCTGTGAGCGTGAAGGCGCCGGCACCTGTCGCCGCCCAGGTATCGATCAGGCTCATCTGGATGACATCGAAGGAGCGCGGTGTGCGGGCAAACCAGCTGCGCGCCTCGTCGACCTCGAACTTCACCCCATCCAATGCGGCAACAGCCGAATAGCCGGAAAAGTGGCGCTCCAGGACGTCGATGATGATCGGATTGATCTCGACGCCCGTCACGTCCCTCAGGCCGAAGAGGCGTTGCGACAGGACGTCCCGACCGCCGCCCACGCCGATCACGGCACCCGTTTTCAGGCCCGGGATGGCATAGGCAAGGTTGGTCACGTCATAGCGCAGGAACTCCAGGTTCGCGAGGACCCCATCGAAGCGGTATAGGGCGGTGCCGGCGCCGCCGTCGATATTCAGCGCGCGCTGCTCGATGGTCGAGTGCGGCAAGCGAGCCGAGGCGCCGAACATCGCCGGCGGGACGGTTTCGCTCCGACTGACGGTGATGCGGGAAAACGAATTCCAGCGATCGAACGCAAGGTCGGCCGGCGTTTCCACGTGATCCTTGATGATCAGCGGTCGAACGCCATAGGTCGTGAGCGTGTTCGCAATCGCAAAGAGTAGGCAGCTTATGAAAATGCTTCGGCGGTAGCGAAAGAGCTTTGACCCGAGCGACGTGGGTTCGGGCAGGGTGCCGAGTCCGGAGCCGGCGAAGCCGAGTGCGGCGAGCCCGATGAGCGCACCGATCCACAACACCGCTGATGGCCCGCTCATCAAATTTAGGAGCATGAGGACACCGATGGACCCAGCGGCCGCACCGATCAGATCCGCTCCGTAGACATTTCCGATTGCATAGGGACTGCGCGTTAGGGCCAGGCTCACGACAACGCCCGAAAAGAAGAATGGAAGGGCAAGACAGAGCGCGAATTCTGTCCAAGCGACCAGGGAGGTGAGGGATGGCGAAGCACCTGTTACCAACGTCAATTGCACGAGCATGGCAAGATCGGTCGTTAATGCGAAGGCCAGCGCCGCCACGGCCAGGTCGTAGGACAGTTGCGCCGGTCTGAACCTCTCCCTGCGCAAATAGACAAAAACCGCGCCGGCGGTCAGGCCGAACATGGCAATGCTGATGACAAAGAAGGCCAGGTGGTACCATGAGACAACAGAAATGATTCTGGTCTCGATAATCTGCAGCATCAGCGTCGCTGCCGTTACCAAGCCAAGAGCCACATAGAATCGGACTCTTCGGCCGGTTTCGTCTCGCGATTTCGCTTTCGGTAGATGCACGCGCCCTCCCCGCCGATACGCGGCTGCCGAGCTGGGCCCAGGGTGATCTGGGTTAGCAATCTTTCCGTACGGCCTTGCGATGGCCCACAATAAACGTTGTCCTTCACTCCACAACAAACGTTACCCAGACAGAACGCAGAGGCATTTGGCGCGGCAATTAGAGCAAAAGTGCGCCTGAACATTTCAGGTTCAACGCGCAGAGAACGCGGCCCCAAGTCGCGGTGGCAGCGTCGCCCGTTCAGCACGCGCGAATGCTATCAACGCACGCGCCAGAGTAACGCGCCGTATCTGCGAAACTGTCGACTTTTGCAATAGTATCTGCCAACAGGTGATAATTCGGAATGAAGAGGCCGCCAACTGAGGCGGCCTTACCGTAGGCCAATCCGGACCACAGCCATTTCCGCGATCTCTCACGGCTCGCTGATGCCTGTCGCGCCGACCTCGATAACCTTGCGAGCGACCATATTGCAAAACGGGTCGTTACGATCAACCACGCCCAGCAAGTTTCGAGCGTGATTGAAGGCCTTGTTCAAAAGCTCGATTTCACCCTGCTTATAGGCACTGGATTTTCGTTCACGGCCGGAGAACTACGGAAGGAGCCCTGACCCTTCACGAATGTGCTGCGCTTCGGCACTTGGATCGGCGTCAAATAAGGATGCCGCCAAGGTGCTGGGGCCATGTTTTTGTTGGCGGTCGCGTGGCAAATCCACGGTCTCAAGCGCATATTCCGGCGATGGCGACAATCGTCCGATGGAATTGCGGCGCCGAGTACCGACGCACGGAAGAGAAGTTCTTGGTGCCGCATACGGGTGACGCGATCTGCACGGTCTGCGGAGCTGCGCTGGAATCATGGTCGGAACGCACCCACGTTCCCATTTATGAGTTTGTAGAACCTCCGGACAGAAAGCCGGAGTGATTAGCGTGACGGGCGAAAATCCCCTCATGTCTGTTCACGCTCCTTCGCGTCGATCTGACCGTCCGCCGGCCACTTCCGGTCTTCCCGCTTAGCCAACATTCTCAGAGTCCGTCGGCATGTCTCAAACATGAAGAGCGGACTCGTGCACTGCAGCAAACAAAACAATTATTCGCTTAGTCCCGTTGGCGCGTTGATCCGCGTTACGGATCGATAAGCACTCCCGGGTTAAGCATGCCTTGCGGATCGAGTTCTCTTTTTGCTGCCCGAAGCGCGGCCGCGAAAAGCCCCGGGCGCTGACGATCGTACCACGGCCGATGATCACGCCCGACAGCGTGATGATGCGTGATCGTACCACCCGCCTCAATCAGCGCGTCGCTGGCCGCATTCTTGATCGCCTGCCACTGCTCTAGAAGAGCACCGTGTCGGCCGAGCGCGTGGAAAGAAAAATAGGGCGCGGGCCCGTCCGGATAGACATGGGTGACGCGGCATGTGACCTCGCCTTTTAGGCCAGTCGCTTCGAAGATCGATCGTTCCGTTGCCGCCTTCACTTTGTCGTGGTTACTTTCGAACCGATCCCAGGTGATAGCGGTCTCAAACGTGTCGTTGATGAGACCAGCCGGCGTCAAAAACTCGCGCGCATATGGCATGCGAATAAATGCGTTCCGCCAGATCCCTGCTGCGCCTTCGAGATTTGCATCGCCGGCTTTTGCGGCCTCTGGCGTCCCGCCGTGGTCGGCGCAGCATTCGAGCGCACGTGCCATCCAGGCGTCCGGCGAATGGTCGCCGGATTCAAAGCCGAGCACCATGATCGCGACACTGCCGTCGGCCGCACCGGTGTTGAACGCCTCTTGCGCGTCAAGGATGCGGCAGTTCGACGGATAGAGGCCGGCTTGTGCGATGGCGTGCAATGCGCGTGCCGCCCCGAAGAACGACTGGAAACGAACCGATGCGCCGGTACGGAATTTCGGACGTGGCTGCAATCGCATCCAGGCCCGCGAAATCACGCCGAGCGTGCCTTCCGAGCCTATGAACATGCGGTCGGGACTCGGCCCAGCACCCGATCCTGGCAATCGACGCGTTTCCAGTATGCCGCGCGGCGTCACGACGCGCAGGCTTTCGACGAAATCGTCTATATGCGTGTAGAGACTGGCGAAATGACCGCCCGATCGCGTCGCGATCCAGCCCCCAAGGGTTGAATATTCGAAACTCTGCGGAAAATGCCGCAACGTGACGCCGTGCGGCTTAAGCTGGTTCTCCAACGATGGACCATAGGCGCCGCCTTCGATCAGTGCGGCGCGCGATATCTGATCTACCTCGACAACCTTACCGAGATTGCGTAGATCAAGTGTGACGGCCGCCTTATAGCGAAGCCCATCGACTCGCGGCTCGACGCCGCCACAGACGCTCGACCCGCCCCCGAACGGCGTCAGCGAGGCGTTGACGCCACCTGCCCAGTCCATCACGGCGGAAATCTCTGCTTCATTGCGTGGATATGCGACTACGTCGGGCGCGCTCTCGTAATCGCCGAGCATGGCTCGCACGTAGTCTGGATAGGATTTGCCGTAGGTATGCGCGACCCGGTCGTAGCGTTCGCTCGTACAGAAAGCGGCGAGTGAGGTCGGCAGCGCAACGCGCGGCGCCCGCAGGTCCAGGTCCTCAAGACGCGGCACGACTTTTGTCTCAAACGCATCGCGCGCGAATTTCGCGTGGTAGCGGCCGAGCACGAAAGCCTGCTCCTCAGCAGTCATGCCTTCGTCTTCGCGGCCCCAGCCGTAATGCTTTAGCCTTGCGCCGCTCATGGCATCCTCCCTGTTTTTCTGTCTGTGATGAGATAGCCGCGATATTCAGCACGCCGCTGCAGTCCTGAGCATTACCTCAACGCGTGCTGAAGGTGAGGCCGGCGCGCTCCTTCAGACGCTTGCGCAACGCCGGCCCCATCAGCGCGCCCGGCGTCCAGGTACCGCCCTCGCCCTGCACTTCGCGCACGAGGCAGAGAGCGCTCTCCGCGATCATCTTGCTGGTTGAGCCGTAGCCAGGATCGCGGTCGCCCGTAACCACCGCCTCGACCCGCCCGCCATCCGGCCGCTCGCCCAGGAAGAGGATGTCGTAGAAGCCCTTCTCGCGCTCATCCCGAGTGGGGCCTCCGCCGGGTTTGAGACCGCCGGTCCTGAACAAGGAAACCATCGTGGCGAACGTCTCCGTTGTCACGCCAGCGATTTCCCCAAGTCCCGGCGCGACCATCATCTCGTCGTAAACGAAGTCCGTGCCGTAGGGATGACCCAACAGGAAATTCGTGCGGTGCACGTTCTTGGTGTTGATCGGCGCCATGGGGAACGGCACGAGCCACACGTTCATGCTCGCGTCGTATTCGGGAATGAGGCCTGACGGCTGAGACGGCCCGGTGAACCCCGGCGTCAAGGCGAAGGGATCGGTCAGCAGCCGGATCAGGGCCGGGTCGCGCGCGGCGGCAGCCAACGTCGCCTGAGCGCTCGCCGCGGTGCCGCCAGACATGCCGCCTTTCACCTTGCGCAGGCGGGCTTTGACCCGCCGCGCCGGGCGTCCGAACTTCTCGCGCGCCTTCTCCTGCAACGTGAGAACGCCAAGGTCGAACGGGATGGAATCGAAGCCGCAAGAGAAGACGATACGCGCGCCGGTCCGTTTCGCCTCTGCGTGATGGGCGTCGATCATGCGCCGCATCCAAGCCGGCTCGCCGCACAGATCAACATAGGCCGTGCCCGTAGCCGCGCAGGCCGCCACAAGCTCGGGACCGTGGAGCTGATAAGGCCCGACCGTCGTGATGATCACGACCGCACGCTCGCACATCGAACGCAGGCTGGCCGGCTCGGCGGCATCCGCCTTAACCAACGGCAAATCGTCTGGTGCGCCGATGTCGGCACGCACCTTCTGGAGCTTGTCGGTCGAGCGTCCCGCAATCGCCCACGACGGAGCATCCTCGCCGCGATAGGACGTCGCCAGATATTCGGCGATGAGACGGCCCGTGTAACCCGTCGCGCCATAGACGATGAGGTCGAAGTCCCGCTTCACGACGTTGGTCCTCCTCGAGACCCGGGAGACTGACGCTCAGCACGAGCAGCAGAGGCCTTTTGAGGGTCCGCCGCTTCACCGAACCATCGCGTAAACGGAGGATACCAGAGTTCCTGCCTTGGCGTGCGCAACGTTCGGTTGGGCTCAAACTGAGAAGAACTCCGTGTGAGCAAATGTCTTCCGAGTTACCCCTGAAAGCGGACATCGCTCACTACGGTCGGCATGTCCATAGGTGCCATAACCGGAAGCCGCTAAATCTGTTACCTCTTGGCGATTAGAACGCCATCGTGCCAATGCGGGGAGCGGCTAGTCCACCACCCGTCAGCACTGTTCGCCCGTTCCTATCGATCGACGCACCGGTCCAATTTTAACAATTGTATGACACGCGGAATGCGCCAAAGGCCAGCTGCCCCTCATATTCGACATGGGTGGAACCGAAGATCGGTGCTACGCAGCGCGGGTGGAGAAGAGCACCTTTCGCAGCTTGCGTATTTTCGCGCTGCAACTGCATCGAGACTGCCGTTTGCACTGACTCTCTTCCCTTACTCGCCGTGCGCATGTCGCCGGCGCAAGCCCCTAAAATTGATCCGTTCGTGTCGATGAGGACTCACGCTTGAGCCGACATCCAGTTGGAATATCCGAATTTGCAAGTGAGTTGGATCTCAGCGCGAGTAGCGACAGCAGATCTAAACATATGTTAAGGCCGCCGCTTCGCACCACCCGGAATGAAGTGCCTCACCGCGGGTCATCTGCAGTGACGCGTCCGGGCGGAATGCCTAACTGTCTCCTGGCCACACTGCCGGTATCGGATCTCGATCTGTTGCGGCCCGCGCTGGAGACGGTCGCGCTCGATCAGGACGCGATCCTTGCGCGAGCGGGGGACGAGATCGACTATGTCTTCTTCCCTCACAGCGGCGCCATCTCGCTGATGATCGACATGGCGGACGGGCAGACGGTCGACACCGCCGTCGTCGGGCGCGAGGGGGCACTTGGCCTTCTTTCGGTGCTCGGGTCGTCACCTTCGGCCACTACCGCGATCGTTCGTGCAGCGGGCACCGCCTCGCAAATCCCCGCGTCGCGATTTCGCGCCGCTTTCAACCGGAGCCCTGCGATCCGGCACGCGGTCCAGATGCACGGCAGGGCGATGCTGATGCAGTTTCAGCGGGGCGCGGCCTGCAATGCACTGCATCCGGTCAAAGACCGCATGGTCCGATGGCTACTCCATTTTTGCGACTGCATCGACCTCGACGTTCTTCCGCTCACGCAAGAGGCCTTGTCGCAAATGCTCGGTGTGCGACGAACGACGGTGACGCTCCTGATGCGCGATCTGCGCGCATCCGGAGCGATCAAATCTGATCGACGAGGCCGAATCGAGATCGACCGGTTGCGGCTCGCGGCCGCGGCGTGCGAATGCCACGGCAATATGCGAGTCGAATTCGAGAAGATCTTCGCGATGAACACGGCCCGACCTATCTCATTGGACGTGCCAGATGAAGGGCGTATCCCCTGAAGGGAAGCGTGGTTTTGCATCACAGTAAATCCAGTTGTCCATGTCGCAGAAGGGTCAAAGGCGGCGGCCGACCCCTGAGTGGGACGACTTCCGCTCTACCTCTCGCTTCAGACATGTCGCTGCGGCACCCAACCAACGCGATGGGCCAAAGGACTAAACCGCTCGCGCGGCTGGCGGCGGAGCCAAGAGGATAGCGCAACGGGGCGTCCTGTCTTGAGATTGAGGGGTTGCGACAACCTCACTCATCGCTCGTGAGGGTGCGCCGGCCGGCGTTTCCTACCAGGCTGCGGCTGCCGCGATCGCTGAAGTGCTCGATTCGATCGGAGATACCTGCCCGGAGTGCCCGCCTTAGACTAGCGAAAGCGGGGACGGCGCTTTTCGCGCATTCGACCGATCGCCAACAAGGCTCCGGCGATGGTAGCCGCGGCGCTGCACGTCCTGACGGATTTTCTCGCTCACCGACCGTACTGCGCGTTTCTTCTTCCGCCAGTTGCCGCTCAAATGCAAAGGAACGGCGTGCCCCCGTGGAATGACCAGGAGATCGTTCCGGCCGTTCAAATACACGTCGTACATGCCTATCCCCCTTTGGCGCGACCATAGACCGGTGCGCCGTCGGCTTGGTGATATGTCGGCAACAGCTGCGGCTAAGGTGAGAGTCTTCACGCGGTCTTCCCTCGCGAGAGTCTCTGCAGCCCTGCTGCGCTACGACTTCGAGCGATCCCAGCGTCCTCTTCCCTTGCTGCGCAGCCCGCACCAGCTTCTTGGCGATGAACTTGCGGTGCTCATGAGAGCCTCCGCTGTTTGGGAGGCCGCGGCAAACGTTGTTCAGGACAACCTCCAGGTTGGCCGTCATTCGCTCATCGAACTTCTGCATCGCAATCATGCGGCATGAACAATGTGATCGCCAAAGAGGTGCAGCGCCGTAACATATCCTCCACTTAGAGACGTTCAACTGCCAGCATCGCCCGGCGATCCCGAGGAGCCAGCACATCCCAGCCCTATCCCCGTTGTCCACTGCTGGCGGGGGAAGCGACCTTGGCAACGGCTTCCTGTATGATTGCCACATGGCATCTGCGGATCAGGATCAGAATAGCGTCGAGGCGCGACAACGTAAGATCATCCATATCGATATGGATGCATTCTATGCTTCGGTCGAGCAGCGGGACGATTCCGCCTTGCGTGGCAAGCCGATCGCCGTGGGTGGGTCCAAGGAGCGCGGTGTCGTTGCCGCTGCGAGCTATGAGGCCCGCAAATTCGGCGTCCGATCAGCGATGCCGTCGGTGACGGCGCGGCGCCTGTGTCCAGACCTGATCTTCGTCAAACCGCGCTTCGACGTCTACAAGGAGATCTCAAGACATATCCGCACGCTATTTGCCGAGCACACCGCGATCGTCGAGCCGCTATCGCTGGACGAGGCCTATCTGGATGTCACCGAGAACTTCCAGAACATTCCCGTTGCGACGGAGATCGCAACCGCCATCAGGGCACAGATTTTGAGTGAGACCGGCCTAACCGCCTCCGCCGGCATCTCCTACAACAAGTTCCTGGCAAAGCTCGCCTCCGACCACCGCAAGCCGAACGGCCAGTTCGTCATCACCCCGAGAATGGGACCTACCTTCGTGGAACAGCTCCCCGTCGAGAAATTCCATGGCATCGGTCCGGCGACAAGTGCGAAGATGAACAGGCTTGGCATCTTTACCGGCATGGACATGCGCCGTCAGACGCCCGAATTCATGAACGCCCATTTCGGTAAGGCGGGCGCCTACTATTACTGGATCGCGCGCGGCGTCGACGAACGTCCGGTCCGTGCGAACCGGCTCCGGAAGTCGGTCGGCGCCGAGACCACGTTCTGGAGCGACCTCTCTGAGTTGAACGCATTGGTCGCTGAGCTCGAGCCTTTAATCGACAAGGTCTGGCATCACTGCGAAAGCACCGGCAATCGCGGCCGCACGGTGACATTGAAGGTGAAGTTTTTCGACTTCGAGATCATCACCCGCAGCCGGTCCTCCCCCGCCGCTATCTCGAGCCGCGAAGACCTGGGACGCTTGGCCGTTGGTCTGCTCGAGAAGGAGATGCCGCTTCCGAAGTTGGTCAGGCTATTGGGCGTCTCGCTATCGTCACTGCAGAGCGAGACGGAGCTTGAACCTCAATTGGATCTGCCGATCTGACGAGATGCGCTTGTGGCTGCAACGGTTGGAGCGCTTCCCTCGGCATTTCGTCCGAGCGCCTTTACTCTCGCGCCCGCCGCAACGCGGCTTCCAGGTGAGCCTTTTCTTTGTCCCAACGGGCTTCTTCGGCCTCAAATCTTTGCTCGAGCGCGTCTCGCTCGGCTTGAATCTCCGAAGCCTTCTGTTCGTGCTTCCGGCGAGCCGACTCCAGGGCGCTTTGCGCCTTCGAGACGGCCTGTTGCCGCCGCTCGCGCTCCTTCTGCCTGATAGCCTCTTCCTTTGCGCGTTCGCGGTCGCGGCGTTTTTGCTCCTTTTCAAAAGCCAGTGCGGCCTTCCGGTCGGCCGCCTCGTCTTCGGTGCGCTTCGGATGCTTCTGCGGCTGTCGGCTCGCCGACTTGCGGCCTGACTTCTTCGAAGTGCCGTCGCCGGCGAGTTCGGTCAGCAGCTCGGCGTGCTCCTTGAAGGGCCCGCTGGAGCCGACGGGACGCTTCAGAACCACGCCCGGGGCGGCCATGGTCGCTGCGATGACATCGGGATCCTCGCTTTGCTTCGCCGCGCCCTGATGGAAAAGGTTGCTGTCGGCGCCCCAGGCCTCCAGAGCCGCTTTCATGGACGGCGCCGCGATCGCCAGGTCGAAGAAGCCCAACGAGGTCTGATAGGCCTTAAGCTTCCTCGCCATTTGCGTGCTCTCCAGCGCGGCCGGTTAGATCACGATGCGGTCGAAATCTCCGGCAACCCGGCTGTTCTGGAATATTTTCCTTGCCTCGGCCAGGATTTCCTCATCGCGGTAGCGGCCGGAGATATGGGTCAAGACGAGCAGCCTGACGTCGCTCTTCGCCGCTAAGGCGGCCGCCTCCGCCGCCGTGAGATGGCCGTAGTCCCGCGCGATCGCCGCGTCGCGTTCCAGAAACGTGGCCTCGAGCACCAGCACGTCGGCGCCGCGGACGTGGTCGGCCAAGCCGTCGGTGGCTTCGCTATCGCCGACGATGACGAGTTTCTTCCGCCCCTCCGGCGGTCCGAGGACGTCTCCAGGATCAATCCTTCTGCCGTCCGCCAGCGTCACCGGCCGTCCTTCCGCCAAATCCTTCCGCACCGGACCGTCCGGTACGCCGAGCGACGCAAGGCGGTCCGGCCGAAGGTGACGGCGGGCTCGATTTTCGAAGGAGAATCCGAAGCTGTCGGTGTCCCGGTGGCGCACCGGAAAGCAGAAGATCGCAAATTCACCAGCGTCGATCACCGGGCCGGCCGTCAGCGGAACGAGCTGCAGTGGGATCGGCGCCCGCCCTTCGCCCCACAGGCCCGCCAGCATCCGGACGACGACCTCGAGCGTGCCCGGGCTGCCGTGAATCGTCATGATCTTGGCGTTCCGCCGCAGCCTCAGGGTCGAAAAGAGCCCCGGAATGCCGAGCACGTGGTCGAAATGGCCATGGGTCAACAGGAGCCGGTGGAGCCGTCGAAATCCGGCGCCGCCCCGCAGCAGCTGGCGCTGCGTCCCCTCTCCACAATCCACCAAGATGCGGTGATCTCCCGCCTCGACGAGAAGTGCCGGATGGTTGCGTTCGGCCGACGGAACGCTTGACGACGTCCCCAAGAAGGTGAGCGCGAACATTCGTGCTGGCGTCTCTCTTATCGCTGCGATTAGCCGAAAACGCTCACGCCCGTTTTTGCTGCGGCGAAATCATGTCCAAGTCAGGCCGACTTTCGCTGTTGCCTGCTTGTCGGCTTCTTCGCAGCCGTCTCCTTCTGCTTCTTGCCGGCGATCGGCATCAACATTTCCTTCTGGCCAGCCGCCGCCTTGCGTGGCGTCTTGGCGGACTTCTTCGGAGCCTTGGTCTCGGCCGCGGCGCCCCCGACGCTGCGCCGCAACGCCTCCATGAGGTCGACGACATTCTCTCCGCGCGGCCGCTCCTTCGGCGTGATCGGCTTGCCGGCGCGCTTCTGGTTGATGAGGTTGATCAACGCCGTCTCGTACTGGTCCTCGAACTTGTCCGGCTCAAACCGACCGGACTTTTGGTTCACGATGTGCTTGGCGAGATCGAGCATATCATTCGTGACTTTGACATCCTGGATCTCGTCAAAATACTCGTCCTCCGAGCGGACTTCGTACGGATAGCGCAGCAGCGTCCCGACCAGGCCCTTGTCCAGCGGCTCGAGCGCGATGATGTGCTCGCGGTTCGTCAGCACCACCCGCCCGATCGCAACCTTGTTCATTTCCCGGATGGTCTCGCGGATCACCGCAAAGGCGTCATGGCCGACCTTGCCATCTGGCCGGAGATAGTAAGGGCGGATCAGATACCGCGGATCGATCTGCTCGCGGTCGACGAACTCGTCGATCTCGATGGTGCGGGTGGATTCCAACGCCACCGCCTCGAGCTCTTCCTTCGACACCTCGATGAAGGTTTCCTTGTCGAGCATGTAACCCTTGACGATGTCCTCGTTGGCAACCTCCTCGCCGGTGTCGGCGTCGACCTTCAGGTACCTGATGCGATGACCGGTCTTTCGATTGAGCTGATTGAACGAGATCTTCTCGCTCTCCGATGTGGCCGGGTACGGTGCAACCGGACAGGTAACCAGGGACAGACGCAGGAAGCCTTTCCAGTTGGCGCGGGGAGCCATGTTACGCAGAACTCCGGTTTGAGACGGCTTGATTCAAGACGACCAAGGAAGGCTAGTTCCGACAATACGGCGCAATTTAATCTCCCGCAGCAGCGCACACTCAATCACGATCATCTTCGGCGAACAAAAAGGAAACGCGCGCGCTGGTCTTTGGAGCATGGCGGCTTCGGCTCCTAGCGGCGCGAGGTCCTTAGCGCACATGCGCAAGAGGTAAAGTCTAGGCGCGATCTATTTCTGGGTGCTGTTCAGCAGGCTGGTCAGCTCGGCTGCTGCCGCCGTCCGTTCCTCCGCCTCCTCCTGCGTGGAGTTAGTCTTCTGCGGGAGGGGAAGGAGAGGAAACGGCTGGTTGCTGAGCAGGTGAGCTGCGACCTAGCCGTAGTCCACTGCAACGACACGTTTTTTTAGCACGCCAAAACTATCGCGCTTGTATTCCGCAGGAACGATGCCCGCCTCTGGCTCGGCGTTGCCAAAAACAAGACAATGGAGGGGCTGGCCGAGGTCACCCCGCCGCCACTCGCCCGCCAACGTGTCGAAATTCTCTTTAACATAGCCGTCACCGCGTGTAACAAATGCGCGGTAGTCGAGCTGTTGCCACTCGCCATCCGTCAGGGGGTCTGCGCGCGGCATCACCACGAGGAAACCGCCAGGAACCGAAAAGCAGACTGGGCAGAGTTCAGACCAGCCTTCGGCTGCAAATTTCCGCTCCTGCATGTTGCTCAAAAGGCCACGCAACAAAAAATCCCACCACCACCGATGGCCTGACCACGTCCATCGCCCAGGAAACTTGAAGACGTAGCGACGCGTGAGGATGATGGTTCGGACGCTCCCGAACCTGCGCTCCGGCAAGCGCGCTTGCAGTGCGTTGCGCGGTCGCTTCGATCGGCGACCATGCTTCGCTTCCGCAAGATAGTCGCTAATCGCCATGCTCAGGCTCGCTGCTTTCCCATGCTTCTTGTCGTGCTACAGGTGGTCCGAAACGGATGCTGCATCGTGAAGACGTCCGGACGGATCCCCGCTTCGATGCGCGCCCAGGTCACGGGCGCGGCGATCGGAAAATGACGGAGTGCCCGCGGCGAATAGGTGCCGATTGCCGTGGTCCCTCGCCCGTTGCGAAGGTAATCGAGAAAAATCCGCCCGTGACGCTTCGCCTGTGCCGAAAGAATGTATTCGTCCGGAAAGCGCGAAGCGAGTTCGGAAACCAGGCGGCGCGCCAAACTGTGCGCCCGATCATGCGGCACGCGGCCCTGAAGCGGCGCCATGAGATGGATTCCCTTGCCGCCGGTCAGCTTGGGCCAGGGATCGAAGCCCTCCGCCCGCAGGAGATCGCGCATTCGCAGCGAACCTTCGACAACCGCATCCCATGGGATGCCTTCACCGGGATCGAGATCGATGACGATGCGATCGGCGAGTTCAACGTCTTCGACGGTAGCGTTCCAGGGATGCAGCTCGACGGCTCCGATCTCGACCAGCCCGAGCAAGCCGTCGAGATGATCAACCCATAGCCGTATGCCTTCCCCTCCTTCGCGCTTGCGGATGCGCAGTTCGTGCACGGCTTGGGGGATGTCCTTCGGAAGCGGTCCCTTGTGATAGAAGGTTGTGCCGCGCACGTGACGCACGAGCTTCAGCGGCCGATGCCCGAGGTGTGGCAGAGCCTTCTGCCACACCCGAGTCCAATAGCTGGCGAGTTCGTCCTTCGACGGAGTTACGGCATCTGGAAGAAGCTGAAGAATATTTTCGCGTGGCACGCCGATCTTCGGTCTTGCGACTGACGAGGGAGCGAGCCGCGGAGCCCGGACTTTCGGCGGCGCGAGATCGTCCCGAAAGCCCTTGAACACGGCGGAACGCAACAAGCCGTCGTCGGTCAGTGCGCCATACTCCACCTCGGCCTTCACCTCAGGTTCGACCCAGGTCGCCTTCGGCTTCTTAACAGGGATGCTCAGCGGGGAAGTTCGGCGGATCAGCGGATCGAGCCGCTCGCGCAATTCGCGGGCGCTCTTCTCGGTATAGCCGGTTTGCACCTTGCCTGCGTAGAGAAGCTTGTCGCCCGCGTGTCGACCCACATAGAGGGACGCGATTCTGCGCGGTCGCGCGCCAAGCTTCTCCACGAACGCGACGATCGGAAACGTCTCGCTCTTCTTGCATTTGAGCTTGACCCACGATTCCTGCCGCCCGGAACGGTACGGAGCGTCTATGCGCTTGGCGACTAGTCCTTCGAGGCCCATCCGGCATGCATTTCTGAAGATTTCGTCGCCATCTGCCAGGACGTGCTCGACGAGGATGAAAGTTTTCGGTGCGTCCGCCAGCACGTGCTTGAGAAGCTCCTTGCGCTCCTTAAGAGCTGCCGCCCTCAGATCATAGCCATCCAGGTAGAGCAGATCGAAGGCGTGATAGTGGAGTTGTGCGCTCTCCCGCCTGCCGAGCTCGCGCCTCAACTGCTGAAAATCAGGCAGTCCGTTGCTGCCGTACACCATGGCCTCACCGTCGATCACAGCACTCTTGACCTTGAGGCGTTCGGCACCATTTGCGATGGACGAGAACTCCTCGGTCCAGTCTAGTCCTGTCCGCGAATAGACCCTGGTTTCATCCGGCCGCAAATGGAGTTGCGCGCGATAGCCGTCGGCCTTGATCTCGTAGACCCATCCTTCACCGCCCGGGGGCCGGTCCCGCTGGACCGGGTCACAGAATTCGATGAAGCCCGGAATCGGAGCCTTCCGCGCGCCGGGGACGCGCGCCAGAGAACGCAATCGGGAACGCAACGCCACCGCACACATGCGGATTTAATAGAGGCGAGACCGAGTCGTTCCATGTATTTCATCGCGTCGCCGCACCCATAGCCATGCTTTCTGATTGGATGCTGCAAATCGTACGGGGCTGGGCCAACGATCAACAGCAGTCGTAGACTTGTTGAACAACCTTACATCGCTGTGCGAACAGCATAGCGGCCGATCGAGCGGGCAGAGATCGGCCGCGGTCAGACATATCCGTAGCGACGTCCCAGCAGGCAAGCGCTGACTTTCATCAGCGCCCGCGGGATCCTCCGGCAGTCGGTCGCCGCGCACGCGACATGCTGATCCAGACGAACCAGCAAGAGAGAATGCTGATAGACGTCGAGCAACTCCGTTGCGGCGACGTCGAGAACTGCAAGGCATGCCGACCGCCGATGCAACGGTCGTCAGGCCGTAGACATCGATGTGGCGATCGCTGCGAATTAGTGCGTAGTAAGGTCCCAGAGCATCATGGGAGAGAGCCGGAATTGGAAAGTAACCTCCATCGGTCGCCCTTAACAGCAGATCACTTCGCTAATCCCATGCCGATCGCGGTGAAATTCACCACAGCGAATTGACGAGGACAGCGTACGCGTGCTCGGCGATCGCATTGAGTCACATTGTGGGTTGGCGGCCACAGATGCCGGCGAAGTGTGACATCGGCCTCTCAGATGTGCCTCACCGCGATGGAGGAGCCTGCCGCAGCCGGCTGGGAATGCTGGCCCTCAACCGAGGCCCGCAGAGATCCACGCGCGCAAAACCAAGGATGCCGCCCGAAATATCTCCAAAAGAGACCCGCCAGAGCGTGTTCGGATAGCTGCCGGCGCAAGCCAAACGTGTTGTATTCGCTGCGTGGTCGGCACAGCGTTTTATACACTGCTTGGCCAACGCAGCTTGGCGATCAGGGCAGCTTAGGCCAGTCCTTTGGTCTTCGGTCCTACCGGCATCGTCCTCCAAAATGCAATCCCGCAACCGCGCATTTCGGGTCAACGCGTTCACGCATTGCTCGGTCGCCTCGTCGACCTGTTTTTTGGTCGGATTCACCAATGGGCAGTGCCGGGGGATCTGCGGTGGGGCCACGTAGCGGACCGCGCGTCGCGGGCGGGCGACCACCGAGGTTCGATGCTTGCGCGTTGGACCAGCGGACTCGCCGGACGACTTTCGAGCAGGCTCGGCGCACGCAATGGGGATGCAACGGGTCCACAGGGGACCTGTGGTCACGCACCTATCGACCTCCGGCGTGCAGCCCGCAGGGCAACAGGTTTTCGCAAGCGCAGGCGATATCAGTGCACATGCCAAAACCGGGATTAGCAGCTTAACGTACGGCATGCCTCCCTCGTTCGATTGGCGGGCGCGCCAAAGGTCCAATCCAGCTCAGAGCTGGGGTTTGTAGACAGCCGGACCAAGGGCGAGCCCGACGCTGTAAAGCTCTTACGTTTGCTCCACTCGCGCAATTACCCCAGGAGGGCAGAAGGCCAAACCGAGAGGCCTCCAAATGAGTGCCAACAAAGCGCTCGCGGATAGATCAAGGTGCATCGCTCTCGGACAAACCACAACACGGCCCGCACAGCGAGTCTAACCCTCTACATCATGGCCATATGGCTTCCAAGCACCATCCCACACCCCTCTCCGGCCACCCCGGAAAGCTCTCGCGAGGAGCCGACTGCCCGAGCCATCACCAAAATCCTCGCTGAACGGCGGCAGAGAAGCGCGGTGCTGGCGAGGCGCTGATCCGGGAGGCGGACAGCCTTGCCTGCCAGAGCTGGAACGAGCGGGTGTGGGCTGACGGAGGCCCGATCGATCCCTCACCGACTACCGATCAGGACCATCAACGGCGGGTACAGCTGGCTGGAGATAAAATGCTCGCGCTGCAAGACACCGCGCAGCGTCGACCTCGCAGCCCTGCCTCACGTCGCCACCACTGCCATCGCTGATCTTGCCAGCCGGCTGCGCTGCCAGAAGTGCGCAAGGCCGGCAAGCGGCTGGCGGCAGATCTGCACCAACTCGCGCCGCGACAGCGGCACTATCGGGAAGAGGAGAAATGACTGAGCTGACGCGACGACGCGATCTTCACCGCTCCGGATGCTGGCGAGTCCACTACGGCACGTGGAGGTCGGCACGATCGCGGAGCGCATCGGTGGGCCGAACGACGAGAACAAATGAGATCGGATTTGCGGGTTCGACCCGGGCCGAGCCAGGCGAGCACAAGAACGGCAACGCGGCGACTTTCGAGATCGCTCGGCGTGAATTCGAGGCCGCTTGGGAGTCGCTGCTGGCCAGACGTACCGAGGCCGACTTTCAGGCGTGGCGTGACGCGCAGGCTTTTGCCGCGTGGAAATACGCGATGTGGGAAACTGCCGACTCGGGCACCTCACGCTGCTCTGCGGCGCCGCTATCGACATCGCCGGCGTGGACAGGCAAGTATGCGAGGCTCATCCCTTCGAGGCTGGCTGACGTGCAATCTCTACTCGATCAACACCAACCAGGAAGCGATTGGCGCGCTGTTCCGCGTCATCAATCGCTATGTCGGCAACCTGCCGCCGATGCCGGGCGTCTTTCCCGATTATCCGGCGCCGGTGGTACGCGAGACCGCCGATGGCCGCGAACTGGTACTGATGCGATGGGGCTGCGCGCCCCATGGGATGAAGCCAAGGCCCTGCGGCGTCTGTTGCCGGATCACACGCTCAAGATAGCCCTGCGAGGGCCGGATAAAGAAGACAGGCTGGCAGCATGACACCGGCCTCCGGTATGGCCCTTCCCGTCAGGCTGCATCAGCATAGGGGTTCTTCAGGGACGTCATCCGATTGGCTTCGGCGTTCGCAAACGGAGAGGGTGCGTTCGCGCCTGGATAATGTCGTCATCGTGAGAGGTGCGTATAAGCAGTACCGAATCCACTTTGGCAGACAAGGCAGAACTGAACGACACCATGGATCGGGGTATGCGCGCGCTATTCGGCGACCTCTACCCAGAGTTCGCTGAGAGGGAGTATCGGCTGGCACCGGCCGAGATTGCCAAGCCTAATCAGACGGAGACCAATCCGGCCAACCGGGGAGTGCTAAGGACCCATGAGCGGAAGCCGGAGGCCAAACACAAGAACTGGCCTTGGCTGGCTTATGCGTTGTGCTTTTTGGTCGGCATAGCCGCGATTGGTGGGGCCTTGATCGATTTCGCAATGAAACGCCACCCATGGCTGATCGTATGCATCGTTATGGGGCTGGCTTGGCGGGAGATACGAACCCTAGGGAGCACGCTTCCTACTTCCAAGCCGAAGCATGAACCAGCACATTGAGGTTTCGTGATTGCGCGTCCCAGGCTCGCGGCAAGAAAAAGGAACGGTCCCGGCCGGGGGCAAGGCTGAGACCGTTCCTCTCGGGACGTGACAGGCGGCTGTCACACATCAGTGCACGCGGCCTCGGGCGCGCCCCATCGACAGCATGGCACCGATCTTCAAAACTTCAGTCGTACCTGCGGCGGCGCTTAATCAGCCAATAGACGCATAAGCGACGGCGAGCACCGGAAGACCCGCGCCAGCAATGGGACCGGAGGCTCCGCTGACACGGTGACCGGGCGGGTCTCGACCGGGAGCGTTGTCGCAATTTCCCCCGCCGTTGCAGGCATTCGCAGGCGGCGCAATCATTGCCAGAGCGAGAGCGAAAAACGCCGCCGAAGCGCCAGGTACGATCTTCATGAATTCCTCGCACGCCTGAGGCAGCGAGATAACAACATAAATATCTCATTTAACAATTAAATGATTTAATTTATTTAATTTGGATGCACTAGCCGGCGAGCGGCCCCAGCTCAAGAACAATGCGAACTAGCGCCGGGGCTGCCCCCTCTTCTCTCTAACGTGGAGGGCCCCATTAGGAACGGTGGCCGTTGGCTCGGGCTCTACGGAGGCCATCAGGCAAGTCTTCGTGCGATTGGCCGAGGTCCCTCACTGTGCGAGCCTCAGCCATTGTTCAGAACTCCGTAACAGTTCCTGTTTGTCTATCGGACAAACCGTCTTCGCAGCTTGCAGGGCGCGGTCTGATCGTCGCTCAGGCGCTCGTCCCGGTTACCACTCTCGTACGTGCGCGGGCGAAACACCAGGGATCGCGCTCGGCGTCGAGGTACATATGCCTCCACGTTCGCAGCGCCTTGGTTCCGGGAGGGTCGAAGAACATCTTCAAGCGCCCGCTGCGCCGGCGCCGGCCGTTGTCGGTGCTGGCGCTCTGCCGCTCGCGGATCGTTCGGTCGATGCGGGCGATCGCGTCCATCGCCGCGCGTGACGGACGGGATCGGTCTGCTCGAGCCGAAGGAATTCGAGGATGAAGTCCTCCTTCCACATGATCTCTTGTCGGATTGGATAGTCGAGCTCGGCAAGCGAACTGACATCGGCGCGGAGCCGCGCCTTCATGGATCCAGCCGAATACCAATTGCGATGCTGCAACGAAGATCAATTCGATTGTGCGGCGGCTCGAAGGGGTAAAGCAGACGTCGGTTAGATCGGTCCGCCGCGGCCGGTTTTGACCCAAAGCCGGCCTGCGCCACGTCTCGTATTTGCCGCCGCACTGAATCCATGCCCCTACTGCGGAGAGAACCATGAACCCGAAGGATGTGTTTGGAGAGTCTTGACCGCAGGCCCGGAATTAGAGAACAGCCAGGGTCATGAGCGGCAGTGGAGGCGAGCGCCCAACGACGTCTGATCTGTCCTCGACGGCTGGCGTCAGGATGGCGTCGCTGTTGTTCGGCTCAGGGCCGATTCTGTTGAAAAAGTCTTCGCCGCTGTCGGGGCCAAAGACACGGTGGACCGCATTGACCTGAACAGAACCTTTCGACGACGTTCTTCTTGGCATGAAGAACCTATCCTCAGAAGGAATCTGCCGCCGGCAAGTTTTTGCGAGAATTTTGCCTTGGCAGCATTTTCGACTGTTTCAACAGAATCGGCCACTAGGCGACATTGTCAGAGTTGCCCGATATAAGGGAGCCGTCTTCCGGAACCCGGCACGCAGCAGCAAACAGGAGATTGATTTGAACAACCGCCTCTTCGCGTTGTCTGCTGCATTTGCGGTGCTGGCATTGGATCAGCTGACGAAACATTGGGCACTCATGTCATTGGTCACCGTTGGCACGACTATCAAATTGGCGGGTCCCATTGACCTCACCCTTGTCTTCAATCGCAGCAACGCCTTTGGTTTAGTTCCTGACTACGGTGAGTTCTCCCGGTGGGCGCTCTCTGCCGTAAGCCTTGTCGTAGCGGCAGTTTTGCTCCGATCTGCATTGCGGCCATCGACATCGACCATGAATGCTGTTGGGTTCGCTTTGATCGGCCGGCGCCATCGGGAATGCTGTTGATCGCCTTCGATTGGGGGCTGTCGTAGACTTATTCGATGCCTCGAAGCTTCGATTTGCTTGGGTTTTTAACGTCGCGGACGTTTCAATAGATCTGGGGATCGCACTAATTTTGCTCGCTGCGCTCCTACCTTCTTCGGAGGTTCTACAGCAGACGACTGTAACAACTAGATTGGTTATGTTCGACCGCTGTGGGTCAATCGCATCGTTTTGGGCACAGGTTGGCCATTGCTAGTCCTCCCTGACAGCCGGCATGCTCGCGTGCCCGACGAGGGCGCGCGCTCGAGCGCCGGCACGCGCAGATCGGGAGGCTCATATGCGGTCTGCGTTGCGTTGAGGCTCCGGCGTTGACGCGGACTGATCCGGGTTTAACTACAAAAACAAATTCTGCAGGGTGGCGACGTTCGCTGGGCTGGATCCCGCTAACGCCACCAATGCAGGAAACATGACGACCTCGACCCACGCGAACTCGACCGCGGCCTCGGCACCCCTTCGTCTCGGCATCATCCTCTTCTCGCTTGCGATGGGCGGGTTTGCGATCGGAACCACCGAATTCGCATCCATGAGTTTGCTGCCATTTTTCGCCGCCGACCTTCGAGTCGACGAGCCGACCGCGGGACGCGCGATCAGTGCCTACGCCTTGGGCGTGGTGCTGGGCGCGCCGCTGATTGCTGTGCTTGGCGCGCAGTTCGCTCGGCGCACGCAGTTGCTGCTCTTGATGGCCGTGTTTGCGCTCGGCAATGCGCTCACCGCGCTTGCGCCAAGCTATGGCTGGATGATCGCGGCCCGCTTTCTCTCGGGATTGCCGCATGGCGCTTATTTCGGCATCGCCGCGCTGGTCGCAGCGTCGCTCGTTCCTTACGATCGTCGCTCCCAGGCGGTCGGCCGCCTGATGCTCGGCCTGACATGCGCCACGATCATCTGCGTGCCGCTGGCCAATCTGGTTGGGCAGGCGGTCGGCTGGCGCGCGAGCTTCGGCCTCGTGACGTTGCTGGCGTTGCTCACGGTCCAGCTTTGCGCCCTGTTCGCGCCGCGCGACCAAGCCGACAGGTCGGATCCGCTGCGAGAACTCGGGGCCTTGAAGAGCGGACGTGTCTGGATCACGCTTGCGATTGGTGCAATCGGCTTCGGCGGCATGTTCGCCGTCTATACCTATCTTGCGACAACACTGATCGAGATAACTAAGGTGAGCACCACGGTGATTCCATTTTTTCTAGCAGTGTTCGGTATCGGAGCCACGCTCGGCAATTTGTTTGTTCCGCGCTTCGCGGACCGCGCGCTGATGCCGACGGCGGGCAGCATCCTCCTGTTTTCAGCAGGCGCGCTGTTGGTATTTCCGCTTGCCGCCGGCAATCCCTGGCTGCTCGCGGCAGACGTCTTCGCGATCTGCGCCGGCGTCTCGCTCGGAGCCGTCCTGCAGACACGACTAATGGACGTCGCGGGAGACGCGCAGGCGCTCGCAGCCGCACTCAACCATTCGGCGTTCAACACCGCCAATGCGCTCGGCCCTTTCCTGGGCGGCCTTGCCATTCGCGAAGGGCTGGGCTGGACTTCCACCGGTCCCGTCGGCGCCACGTTGGCGCTTTCGGGTTTCCTGATCTGGATCGTCGCCTATCGCAACGTCGGATCCGCTCGGGTCGAGGACCGGCACGTGGGAGAACTATGGCAGAGTTCTTCGCCGCCTTAGACATCGAAAACGTTACTCGACGATACGCCTTCTGCATTGTTTCATAGACCAAAAGGCCAGTGTCACTGGCAGGGACTATCCAAGGGAGGCTGCCAATGGCGACCACACGGCGTGGACTTCTCGGTGCCGGAGCTTCGGCAGCACTGGGCTTAATTCCTTTGGGCAAGGTAAACTCTGTGTTTGCCCAAAATTCACCGACCACCGCAACGCAAACTTCGCAGACTTGGGATGATGGCGAGCTATCGCATCTCCTCCCTACCAGCAGCCATGATCGCATTCTAATAAAGGCGTCATTCAAAAACCCGCTCGGCGCCGCTCCGACTCTCCATGTTGGCGACCAACGAATTTCGGGCCTTCGATCCGACACGCGAGGTTATTTCTGGCAGTTTCACGCCGGCGACCTCAAGCCTGGGACCTCTTATGAACTATCCTTGAGGTCTTCTGACGGCCGCAGCCTCAGTCAATCTTGGAAACTATCTACGATGCCTGCGCCGGACGACTTGCCGAGTAAGCTCCGCCTTCTGATTTATTCATGCGCAGGTGGGCACGACCTTTTCAGCGCGAATCATACTGGTTTTGGCTTCCTGCCCGCAGCCGTTCGTCAGAGGCTGCTGCGACGAGGGCTTTCCTTTGCGCCTGATGCGCTGATTGCGAATGGAGATCACGTCTATTGGGATCTTCTTGCGCCAAGAGCTGCACCGAAATTGGGTGCCTCGAAGGCGGCGCTTGAATACGCGCGCTTTGACAGGAATGCGCCCATCTTAGGTGGCGCTAACGAGAGTGCATTGCTTCGCGCTGCGGGTGAGCAGATAACTCCGCTGTACGGCACGCTCTGTCGTTCGACGCCCGTCTTTTTTTTACAAGATGACCACGACCATTTCGACAATGACGAGGCGACGGATGACGCTGTCACTTTTCCGCCTGACAATTTCATGTTGCAATCGGCGCGGGCGACCCAACGGCTTTGGTATCCTGAGTTCCTGCCCGATCCGAACCGGTCACCCGGACTTCCAGGGTCCGATAATCCTGACCAGCCATCCTTTCGCCCCTCCGGGCTCTCGGAAAGTTTCGGTACATTGCGTTATGGACGCCTCGCTGAGATCCTTCTCTATGACGTAAGGCGCACTGTTACGCTCGCTGGACCGACCGCGGTATTTGTGGCTCCCGATGTGGAAACTTGGCTAAAGGCTCGCGCCGCGGCGAAGGACGTCATTCATTTAGTGAACGTCCCTTCCAACCCGCCAGGCTGGAGCGCAGGTAAGTGGGGTGAATGGTATCCTGATCTGTTAGGGTCCGATGGCAAGTTGTCGGAGGAGAGACCCAAGCCTTATTGGCAACGAGGTTGGCTCTCGCAACATGACCGGCTGATGCAATCGCTTTCAGAGATGCCTGGGCGCATTCCGCTTGTCATCAGCGGCGACCTTCATGCGATCGGCGAGGGTCGAATGTTACGGAGCGGTCATCTAAATTTTTCGAATAATCCCGTCGTCGCCGTTCTCCCTGGCCCGTTGGGCACCAGTAACGGCGGCTGGGCCTCGGAATTCCGTGGCGTCGGCCCGAGGCCACCGCAGCACCTGGACATGGAAGAGACCGTTGCACCGATCGAAGAGAATGGTTTCCTGATAGCTGACTTCACACCCGACAACATAACGCTGCGTTATTTCAAGTGGAACCAGAAGACGCAGCCTGTCGATGACATTGATTCGCTTGAGCCTTTCCACACAACGGAGCTGAGACGCACCTAACTCGATTGGGCACGCAGAAGGTAACGCTGAAAGATGCTCGATCATCTGGCTACGTCGGCGGAATCAACCACCGTTGATCATTAGCTGTCGTGATCCCGGCGACCGATCAGCTCTCGGCCAGCGAAAGGGCTTCACTCCGGCTTGATGCCGGCCGCCTTCATGACCGGCAGCAGCCGTGTTTCCTCGGCATTGCGGAATGCCGTGGCTTCCTCGGGCGAGATCGGCCAGACCGAAGCGCCGAGATCGGCATATCTTTGCTTCACTGCGGGATCGGCGAGCGCCTTCAGAATCAGCGCGTTGATTTGCGACGCTAGGTCCGGCTTCATGTTCGCGGGACCGATCATCGTTGTCCAGGAGGTCATCGCATATCCCGGCAGCACCTCAGCCATCGCGGGTACGCCCGGCAGTTCGGAAATGCGCTTTGTCGCGGTAACCGCAACCGCCTTGATCTGTCCGGCCCGTACGCTCGGCAGCGAGCCCGGCAGGTTGTCGAACAGCATGTCGACGCGGCCGCCCAAGAGATCTGTCAAGGCAGGACCGGCGCCCTTGTACGGAATATGAACCACCTCGACCCCGGCCATACTATTCATCATCTCGCCGGAGAGATGCAGCGTCGTGCCAAAGCCGGCTGAGGCGTAGGTGTATTTGCGTGGCTCCTTCTTGAAGGCGGCCAGCAATTCCCGGATGTCCGACGAGAACAGGTCTTTTCGGGCGCAGAGGATGTTCGGCAATTGCCACATGCCGCCGATGAAGGTGAAATCATTGACGGGGTGATAGGGAAGTTTTGCGTAAGTGCCGAGCGCCAGCACATTGCTTGCGATGCCGCCGAGGCCGACGGTGTATCCGTCCGGCGCTGATTTGGCGACTGCGTCCGCACCGAGCGAGCCGCCCGCCCCGCCCTTGTTCTCGACCACGAACGACTGACCGGAGATGTCGCTCATCTTTTGGCAGAAAATGCGCGAAAGCGTGTCAGTGGCGCCGCCAGCCGGAAAGCCGTTGATGTAACGCACCTGGCGGGCAGGCCACGCCTCGTGCGCGCTGCCCGCGCGAGGCGCGAGCATTGGTGCGGCGATCGACCCGCCGATCACTTTCAGCACGGAACGACGGTTCATACGCAGCGGCATGACTTCCCTCCCGATCGGCTGTTTATGTCGGCGGTCGGGACTGCCGCCGCCTCTCTTTTTGCGAATTGAAGCAGCCGATCCGGGCGATGGTCAACGGCAATTTGCTTGCTGCGGCCAGCAATCACAGTCCAGCGGCCATCCGTTCAAAATGCCGCTGTAATTCCAGCCCCCGGATAGGCGCCGCCCATGATCGAATGCTTGCAGGACCGTCGGTATTTTCTGCAGGCGTCGCATTGAGGGAGTCTGGGCGGTCGGGACGTCGGATTTGATCCCCTCCGAGACTAGAGAAACCGCCCCAGGAAGCGGAAAGCAATCTGCTGAACTCGATCGTCTCTCTCTCACGGCGCTGGCAACGGTCTGACCGAAGCCTCCACCGTCCTTAACGCGTCGGTGTCGCCTTGAGTGTGATCCGGCGTCCAAGATTGACCCCACTAATTCGAGGTCAATCAAGCACTTGCAGCACCGATTGGCGCCCGGACCCCACGCCGATTCACATTCATGTTGATCACCAGTTCGAACTTCGCTGTAGTCTGGGCAGGAAGCTCACTCGGTTTCCAGCTTTGAGAATACGCCGCGCTCCAGTGCTCATATGCGCTAACAGAACTGCGACGGCGAGCCGTGCTCCCGCGACCAAATCGAGCTTTTAAAGTGAAGGCTGACATGCACTGTCAGGTTTCGGATCTCGCCTTTTCACTTACTGACGGACTTCGGTCGGGGTGTGTGGAAAGTGTGCGGATAACCAATCGCCGCCTGGGTTTCGGACACGCGGCCGGACACTCAGCTGCTCACTTTCACCATGCCTTCAAGTTCGTCTTGACGTTGAAGGTGATCGAGCTCGTGATTGAAAGTTACCCAGGGATGCCCTGTCGTCTCCCACGCAGATAACGTCGGCCAAGGCATGGAGGGATCAGCGAACGCCCCAAAGGGAATGCCGATAAGTCCTGGGTCAAACTGCGCGTACCAAAACCGGTGGAACCGCAATCGGGGCAGAAATGGAGTTCGACCTTTCGCCCCGAGTCGCTGCTGCGGTCGTAGACCTTGTTCGGCCCTTTGGTGTGCACCTGTTCTTTGGAGAAATAGGTGGCAACTCCAAAGGCCGAGCCCGTTCGGCGCTGACATGCGACGCAATGACACGCGGCCACAGACGCGGGCTCGCCGATCACCTCGGCACGCAACAAACCACAGCAGCATTGCGCTATCCTACTCATAGCTCGACTTCCGAGGGTGCGGTTTGTCATGAAACTGTCCAAGGAGCGAAAACGGTAGACATGACGCGTGCCACACCCCTACAAGTCAAACCGGCGCGAACGTTGCCCGATTTCGGCAATGTAGCGACGGTTCCTACCGCAGCAACCTTCGAAATGTCTCGTCGTTCACGGTTTCAGTCGCCTGCTCCAGTGTTTCCTCTTTAACCAGACGTCCGTCCGTCTCCTCCGTGAACGAAATCGCACATGGTACCTTTCCCCGGGCAATTCCCACGGCCTCACTAATGCTCGTGATTGGTTACGATCCCAGTTTGCGAAGCAGTGACACCAGCGCCGCCTCAGGTCTTATATTGCCGAGGGAATCTCTGATTGCAAATCAACAGGAAATCAGATCGACACGAGTATGGCATGTGAGATGGCGGCTCGCCTTGTCACGCTGCTTCAGCGGAAGCGCAGCACTTTCGCTAAGAACCGCCGTTCCCGCTAAGTCGCACTTTATCGTTGCGAACGATCCAAGCCAATCCTGCACTGCCTGGACCTCAGGTGGCAGAAGCTCGTTGCACATTCACCGTCGCCGAAGCAGCGGATTGCAGCGTGCGCATCGGGCGGCTGAAATAGATTCACTTCCGCGGACATTCGAAAATGTCCAGACTATCAGAGATGGCAGTTGAGATCCGCGATCGATGCCGGTCGATCGGGTGCGATTTTGCGTGCGCTGGTTCATCAGAGCTCGAACGATTAAAGAACGGCACCACGAGATGCAAATGCCAGCATCAGCCTGCGTCCTTTCAAAGAGCCATAGCATGCCCTGTTCTTTCCGTCAGATTTCGTTCGCTCTTGTTCTCTCCGCGGCGATGCTGACCGTGCCGCTCTTTGCGAGTCGGGCGGCCGCCGAAACCCGGCCTTTTCCAAATAGTTTTCACGCGCAGGAGATGCCGGTCTCGGATGGCACGCAATATGTTCGCGTCGGGGGTCAGGGCCCGGCCGTGCTGCTGCTGCATGGCTTCGGAGATACCGGAGACATGTGGGAGCCGCTGGCCGAAGTTCTGGTGAAGAACCACATGGTGATCGTTCCCGATCTACGCGGCATGGGTCTTTCGTCACACCCGGAGAGTGGATACGAAAAGGCCGCGCAAGCACGGGATATCGCGGCCATTCTCGACCAGTTGAAGATTCAAAAAGTCGCGCTGATCACCCATGACATCGGCAATATGGTTGGCTACGCATTGGCAGCCCAGTTTCCCGACCGCGTCACCAAATGGGTTGCCATGGACGCTCCGCTTCCCGGGCTTGGCACCTGGTACGCGCAGCTGACCAATCCCAAGCTCTGGCACTTCAATTTCCGCGGTCCTGACACCGAACGGCTGGTCGCCGGCCGTGAGCGCATCCTGCTTGATCGCTTCTACAATGATCTGTCGGCCAATCCCGCGGCGATCGACGACCAGACCCGAGATCACTATGCGGCACTCTATGCCCGCCCGAACGCTATTCACGACGCCTTCAGCGGACAGTTCGCGGCCTTTCTCCAAGATGGTGAGGACAACAAAGAGCTATTGGCAAAGACCGGCAAGTTGCCGATGCCTGTGCTCGCGATCGGCGGTGATCACTCCTTCGGCGCATCCATGCAGTCGGAACTCGCCTACGTCGCGAGCAATGTCCAGGGCGCGGTCATCACCAATTCCGGTCATTGGATCATGGAAGAGCAACCCCAGCAGGCCGTCAGCATCATCGTTCCCTTTATCGAAAAATAGATGAGGCGGTCCGCAAACAACGTATACTTGGCACAGAGGCAACTCGGTTGGCCGAGTGAAAAGCATGGCCCTTCCTGACGAGAATCGGAGCAAAGCGGCCCCGGAGCGGCGAGCCTCCCCCTGGATTGCTTTTCGACACACGGCCTTCACGGTTGTCTGGATCGCAACCGTCGTCGCGAATGTCGGCACGTGGATGTACAATGCGGCGTCCGGCTGGCTCATGACAAGCCTGGATGCCGATCCACTCGCTGTCTCGCTGGTTCAGGTCGCGACCAGCCTTCCCATGTTCCTGTTCGCACTGCCTGCCGGGGCACTGGCGGATATCGTCGACAAGCGCCGCTTTCTAATCATCGCGGAGATCGTCATCACCGTCGTGGCGGCGATGAGTGCGGTTCTGGTGGGGCTCAACTTCGTCAATCCGACCATCCTGTTGCTGTTCACCTTCCTTCTTGGTGCCGGCGCAGCATTCACTGCACCGGCGTGGCAATCGGTCGTGCCTCAGCTCGTCCCCAAGCAGGACTTGGCTGCAGCGATAGCCAGCAACGGCGTCGGTGTGAACATCAGCAGGGCAATCGGACCGGCCCTGGGTGGCGTGATCATTGGCGGCTTGGGCATCGCGGCGCCGTTCTGGATCAACGCGTTGAGCAATTTTGCCGTGATAGCCGCCCTGTTCTGGTGGCGTCCCTCGTCTTCAGCGACCGGGATCCCGCCAGAGCGTCTGGCCGGTGCGCTGGTGATCGGTTTTCGGCATGCCCGGTACAATCCGCATTTGCGCGCAACGCTCGTTAGGGCCGTCGCGTTCTTCTTTTTTGCAAGCGCATACTGGGCGCTGCTGCCGCTGGTCGCCCGCAATCAGATCGCCGGAGGTCCCGCGCTCTACGGCATATTGCTGGGTGCGATTGGAGTTGGTGCCGTCGCCGGCGCCTTCGCGCTACCCTGGATGAAGAGCGCTCTTGGACCGGACCGGCTCGTTGCGCTCGGCACGCTTAGCACGGCGATTAGCCTGGTCCTCCTCGGCATCGCATATCATGCCGCGCTCGGCCTAGCGGCTTGCCTGCTCGCCGGCATTTCGTGGATCAGCGTTCTCGCAACCCTCAATGTCTCGGTTCAGGTCTCGCTACCGGATTGGGTACGTGGCCGCGGATTGTCCATCTTCGTCACCGTGTTCTTCGGCGCCATGACCGCCGGCAGTGCACTCTGGGGGCAGCTTGCGTCGACGATCAGCCTGCCTGCAGCGCATTTCATTGCGGCAGCCGGCGCTCTCGTCGCCATCGGACTGAGCTGGAGCTGGAAGCTTCAAGTCGGCACCGGCATGGATCTCGCGCCGTCGATGCACTGGCCGGCGCCGGTTCTGACGGCCGATTTGCATCCCGATCGAGGTCCGGTGCTGGTAACGGTTGAATATCGCATAGCCTCCCAAAGACGTGACGATTTCCTGTCCGCGATCCAGGCCCTGGGCCAACAGCGGCGGCGTGACGGTGCATATGCCTGGGATATCTTCGAAGATGCCGCCGAAGAAGGGCGATTCCTGGAAACGTTCTTTGTTGTTTCGTGGCTTGAGCATTTGCGACAGCACCATCGGGTGACAAACGCCGATCGAATTCTCCAGGATACGATCCGTGACTTCAGCGCAGTGGATGAGCCCAAAGTCACCCATTTCGTCGCTGCCACCCCATTTTCCGCGATTAGAACTTCAGCATCGCCTCAAGACCCACGAAGTGAGCCGTCTCGCCCCAACCCGTCTCCTGGATGAACGGCCCCGGCACGAATGCGGAATAAGAGAACGCCGCGCTGAACCAGGGAACCGGCTGCCAGCCGAGTATCACGTCGGCTTGCGTTCCGATGTAGCGGGCACGGCTGTTGCCCGACGGGCGCACCAAATCGCCGCCGGCACCGTAAACGCCGTCGCCAAGACTTTCGCGCCAATAGAACACCGTCGCCAGATCCAGAGTCCAATGCTGGTCCAGTTGAAGGGTGAGCGTCGGATGGGCATTGATCAGGTTGTATGGTCCAATCAGGCCGATCTCGCCGAAATACTTTCCTTTCGGAAATAGCGGGTTGAACGTCTGAAGATCGGCCTCATTCGGATTTTGGTCGCCGCTGATGATGTTGGCCCGCAGGCCAAGCCGCGGGCTGAAGGTCACGTCGGCAAATGTATAGCCAGTATCGGAGGCAACCGACCAGGCGCGGATATTCCCGTGAGCGAAGTGCCCGAACTGGGCCATGCCTTCAAAATTCCAGTCCCAACCCTGCGCGGCACCGAAGAGGCGGCTGCCGATGGTATGCCGCACTTCCTCTCCGCGACCTTGATTGTACTCTGCGGCGGCGTTCCGGTATCCGATGTAATAAAGATCGAACCCCGACTTGGCGCTGATGTCAGGCAATTGGCGCGTGGCATAGATCGACCAGACGGATCGGTCGTGATCGAAACGGTCATTGAAGCTCCCGACCAAATTTCGAACCGGCTGCGCATAGAAAGCGTCGACGCGCCACGGAGCTGTCTGGACCGAGGCCAATGCTGCGTCAAAGGAACGAAGCACATTCGGACCGTACCGCAAGCTGATGAGCCGCTCCGTGCCATACGACAGCAGTTGCCGCCCTCCTCGCAAGGTGAGATCCGCGCCTTCGGCCAGTGGTAGCTTCAAATCCGCGAAGGCCTGAAGCGGCTCGAATCCGGTCTGGTCGATGCCACCAACCGTGTCCTTGTCCGTAACCCAGGTACCGATCAGCTGGCCGAAAAGACGCAGGTTGGAGCCGAGATGCAGATCCGCATAGGGCAGCATCCGGTACCATTGATACTCGTTGACCGGCAGTTGGCCCCAATTGAAATTGCCATAGGCCTCCTCCCTGAAGCGAAGCTCCAGGCCAAGGGTGAGATAGGCACCACCATTGAGATCGAGCGGAATGTATTTGAACGGCTCCCACCAGGCCCCTGTCCGCTTCGCCGGATCCCGCAAATAGGAATAGTCTTCGTCATAGCGCAGGGTCGTAGGGTTGAATGGCGGGGCATGCTTGGTCTCCGCTCCATCGAGCTCGGCGGATCAGGCGACGGCAGGCAAGGCGATGACAGCGGTCACGATGGCAGCCCATGCTGCGATGACCGCAGTCATAGCGACAATGGCCGCCAATTTTCGCCCTCCGAGAATTTCGGAACGGCCAACGTTATCGACATCGACCTGCATCTTCCGACCGCTAACTTTACTTCTTCGCCGGATCCACCAGTCGAATAAGCAGCGAAAGTCCGCCCAGAATCGGCGGCACCACGAAAGACCAGACGCCGTAACCGACATACAGGAGCGCCGCGGCACCGCATCCCACGGCGAAGACGAACACATTCCAGGACATATTCTTCATCCGCGCTTTGATCTGGCCGTCCGGGGCGGCTTTTGAATAGATCATATCCGCAACGTCGATCATGATCTGCGTCGTCGTTCCCGTCATCAGCGTCGAGGGTGGCGCGCTTCCCAGATAGATGCGATGGGCGGCGTTCTGGATCGCCATGGCAGCGACAAGCACCATCCCGGTCAGCACTGCCTGCCAGCTATCGCCGTCATGGAAGGGGCCATATCGGATCGCAAGCGCCGCACCGACGGCCAGCATGAGGACTTTCAGGCCAAGAAGGGTTTCGAACACCTGACGGTAGTGGCCGGAAAGCAATGTTGCGAGCAAGCGCATCCCGGTCACGACGACACAGAAGACCGGCAGCGCCAGGAGTTTTGCCAGGGCACCCGAGGTGCCGAGCGCAAGAGATGCACCGAGCGTGACGAAATTGCCTGTGACGTGCGCGGTGAATAGGCCCTGCAGCGCAAGAAAACCTGCCGTGTCGACGTAGCCTGCGGTCAGGCTCAAAACCAGCGGGAGAAGCGAGCGGTTCTCCGTATCAGCCATTGTTCCTCATCATTCAGGCAATCTCGTCCGATCGGCGCGTGGATCTCAGTCCCAGCCCGAGAACGATTTCCTCAGTCTTCATTGAAACGATCTACTTTGCCACTGCATGGGGGTGGGGACGCGTTCGACAACGGCTCTCCCTACCACCCGCTTTTGATCTCCACGCCAACGTAATTCGAGTCATGGCCGCCAGCGTTCCGCAACGCATCTCCGATCGCAAAGTGCACCGCCTCGATTGCGAAGGAAGTTGTGCGGTCGATCGTCCAATCGAGCCGAAGCTGGGCATAGCTTCCGGTGTATGCGCCCGGCCGGCCGGCAGTGTTTGGGACCGCAATATCGGGCTGGGTGTAGATCGCATCGGCCGTGTTCTGGCGCCACAGGGCCGCTGCCGCGAGCATGACCTTCACCGACGAAGTGAGACTCAGCGTCAGGGATGGCTTGATGTGAATGAGGTTGGCGTACCCGGTGTAACCCGCAAGCGTAAAGTAATAACCATTGGGAAACAGCGGATTGAATGTCCCAAAGGTTCCTTTGGTGTTGCCGTCACCGGACGCCGCGTCGAATTGGATGCCCACCCTTGGGCTCCACTTCAAGTCGGCGAAGGTGTAGCCAGCGAGTGAGCCGACAGCCCAGGCCTCGATCGGCTCGATGCCGATGCGTCCGGTTTGGTTCATCACTTCGAGGTCAAAATCGAAATGATTGGCGTTGCCGTTCAGATGGACATCGAAAATGTCTCTCCGCTCGTCGCCGGACGCATTTGGAAACTGCACGTTCGTCTGTGTGAAATTGGCATAGTAGCCGGCGATGAACAAGGACTCGGAAAACTTATACTCTGCCCGCGCCATCCCAAAGGTCTGCGCGCTGACGCTGCTGTAATCATCGAATATTGTAATGTCCCGAACCTGGACCGGTAGGCTGTAAAAGGTGATAAATCGCCAGGGTCCTTTCTCGTAGTCCGCCCAGGCGGCGTCGTAAGATTGTCGGACGTTGGGACCGTCGCGAACGGATACGAAGCGCTGGAGATCGAAGGCAAATTGCTGGCGACCGCCTCGCAGCTTCAGCGTTCCGCCGCCCAAAGGCTCCGTCAGAGCGACCCAACCCTGCTCGAGATCGAGCCGGTCCCGATCAACCGGCGTCAACATGGTCTTCCATGGTGCATAGTCGGCCTGAAATTGCACGAACGCCTGTATTTGATTGTCTACGCGGAGATCGGCATGGAATTCGTTTCGGCTGATGACGTAGTTCTGGCTGCGGTTCGGACCGGTTCCGAAGTTCGCAGCGTTATTGGACTCGAACCGCTCGCGGGTGTTCGCGCCGAATGAGACATATGTGTATGGATCGACGCTGGACAGCGGAATGTATTTGAACTCGTCGAAGGGCTCACGCGGCACCCGCGAATCCGCGAGTACGGACCAGTCCTCCTGAAACCGATTAAACATGATGGCAGGCCGCTGCGGCGTGGAGGTTTGCTTGGAGGACTGATCGTCAGCCCAGGTCGCATGCGGCGCCGCAGTCAAGCAAAAAGCGACCGCCGCATACCGCCAGCGCCTCCGCGGGAGAGATGGTGACGAACCGACCCCCAATCGCGTCTCCTACCTGGACTCCCACTACTTTTCAGATGCCGTCGCGTGAATCTCCGCGATATATCCGCCTGGAAACTGTACCATGGCCGCGGACCGGCCGCCAGACGTGTAGGGCTCCACGAGCACGACAGCGCCGGAGGCCTTTGCCTTCGTCAACGTGCCCTGCAAGTCACTGACCTCGTAGCCGGTTAGCTCGCGGCCGTAGGGATAAGGCAGATGGCCGTCGGTGACGAATACGGTGATCTTCCCGAACACTGACTCGATGCGGATGCGCCTGTAGGTTTCCTTGGCTCGACCGATCTCGACGCCGGCGGCATGCGCATCGTCGGAGGCGACCTTCCCGTGCGAGAAGCGGAGGAAGCTGCGCATGAAGGCATCCGCCCGCTCGGGAGAGACGTAAACACGATTCTCGGGAATCGTCTCGAACGCCGCATAGGACGGCTTGGTCGTGTGCCAGTAGAGCTGCATGTTGACTCCACCTGGCCATTGGATCACCACGTCACGCCCGATCGGATCCGGAAACGTCGCGACCAGCACGTCAGCTCCGGCAACCTTGGCGGAGTTGACCGCCTCGTCGATATCGGTGACCAGATAGCCGGTCCGCTCCGCCCCGAACGGATAAGGGATCGGCGTCTTGAACCCGAACAGGGACACGGTGCCGACCGGTGTTTGCAAGAGCTGTGATGTCGTGCTGCTCGGCGTCGGCGTCACAGTGGCGACGACCTGTTTGGTGCTCTGGCCGCCGAAAGTGGCGAGAAAACTGGCAACGAACTTGTCGACGTCCTCGGGCGCCACATAGACATGCGTCGTATCGTATTGGGGACCGACACCGACCTGCGGAGCCGGCTCCCGGACGGAGTCCTTTGCGATTGCTGCGGACCCGCTCGTGAGCAGCGAAAGGGAAAGCAGGATGTTGATCAGATGACGGTTGCCGGACATGGAAGCCTCGTTGCGATCACGCGCTCTGCTTGCGCAGGGACAGTATGGAGACGAGCACCAGGCCCGCGATCAGGCCCAAGTGCTCGAAAAAGGCGTTTACTGCCATGAAGCGATCGTGGCCGATCTTCGCCCAAAAATCGTTGGCGGTGAGCATGGCGACTGCGGTCAGTACACCGAGTCCCCCTGCCCCCAGCCATACCCATCGGCCGGAGATCACCAGGGCGGAGCCAAAGATTTCGACCACGATGGCCGTTGCGGCCCACAGCCAGTCGGGCTGCAGACCGAAATGAGCCTGCTCTGCCACGGCCGCGGGAAAGTCGATGAGCTTCTGGATTCCACCAATCAGGAAGGCCGAGACCAGGGCGACCCTTGATAGCGGCAGCAGCCACCGCGAGCATAGGACCGCTGCGACCCAGCGGGGAGTGTCGATCTCTGGCTGCATCTCAGACGGCCCAGCAGGCGCAACCGAGCGCGCCCCAAAAACTCTTGAAATCGGACACCGGCAGCCTGCCTGACCACGCCCGCGCGTGATCATGGCCGTGCACGGCGCAAGCGCTCGCGCAGCCGCACATTTGCGCCGCGTGAGACCTGATGGCGCGCGCCTTGCCGTCGGTCTCCACCCAATTGCCATATCCGCCGAATTGGCGCACCGGCGACCAATCGGGCATCGCCGGCGGAGGCGCGGTGTCGTCGAGCGCCTTAAAGTCTCCTGCGCCGTAGACGATGCGCCCGCCGACCATCGTCAGCTCGCTCGTGATATCGGCGATCTCGTTTGCGCCACAGGAGAAGAAGTCCCGGTCCGGCACGATCAGGTCAGCGAGCTGTCCGACCTCGATACGGCCTTTCTTGCCCTCTTCATTGGAGAACCAAGTGACGTTCTCCGTCCACATGCGAAGCGCGGTCTCGCGATCGAGGCAATTGCGTTGCGGATAGAGACGGAGCCCACCTACCGTCATGCCGGTGACGAGCCAACCCAGCGCGACCCACGGGTTATAAGAGGCAACCCTGGTTGCGTCGGTGCCAGCCGAGACCTTCACACCTTTGTCGAGAATCTTCTTCACCGGCGGCGTCGCTTCGGCGGCGCCGAAGCCGTAGCGCTCCACGAAATACTCGCCCTGATAGGCCATGCGGTGCTGCACAGCGATGCCGCCGCCGAGCGCCGCGATGCGGTCGATCGATTGATCGGAAATGGTCTCGGCATGGTCAAAGAACCAGTGCAGGCCTTCGAGCGGGCTATCCTGGTTGACCTTCTCGAACACGTCGAGCGCCCGCGAGATGGTCTCGTCGTACGTCGCGTGCAGCCGCCACGGCCATTTGTTCTGGACGAGAATGCGGACGACGTCCTCGAGCTCGCTCTCCATTTCCGGCGGCATGTCCGGGCGCGGTACGCGGAAATCCTCGAAGTCAGCCGCCGAGAACACCAGCATCTCGCCGGCACCATTGTGCCTGAGGTAGTCGGTGCCTTGCTTGTACTTCGACGTCCTTGTCCAGTTCAGGAAGTCCTCTTTCTCCGCCTTGGGCTTCTGGGTGAACAGGTTGTAAGCAAGGCGGATGGTCAGCTGCCCCTCATCCGACAGCTTCTGGATAACCGCGTAATCCTCAGGGTAATTCTGAAAGCCGCCGCCGGCATCGATCGCGCCGATGACGCCGAGCCGATTGAGCTCGCGCATGAAATGCCGGGTTGAATTGACCTGGTAGTCGAACGGCAGCTTGGGTCCCTTGGCCAAGGTCGCATAGAGAATATTCGCGTTCGGCTTCGCGAGCAGCAGTCCGGTTGGATTGCCCTTCGCATCGCGTACGATCTCGCCGCCGGGCGGTTCCGGCGTGTCCTTGGCATAGCCGACCGCACGCAGCGCGGCGGCATTGAGGATGGCGCGGTCGTACAGGTGGAGAATGAAAACCGGCGTGTCCGGAGCGATCGCGTTGAGTTCATCGATGGTCGGCAGCCGCCGTTCCGCAAACTGGTGCTCGGTGAAGCCGCCGACGACGCGCACCCATTGCGGCGGCGGCGTGATCGCGACCTGCTTCTTCAGCATCGCCATGGCATCGGCGAGCGACCAGACGCCGTCCCACCGCAGCTCCATGTTGTAGTTGAGTCCTCCACGGATCAAATGGAGATGATTATCGATGAGCCCCGGCAGCACGCGGCGCCCTTTCAGGTCGATGACCCTGGTGGACGGACCTGCGAGCTTCATCACGTCGCTATCGTGTCCTACGGCCGTGAACTGTCCATTTTCGATCGCAACTGCGCTGGCCGCCGGATTGGAACGATCGAGCGTAGTGAACAGGCCGTGATGCAGGATCAGGTCAGGACCCTGGTTGCTCATGTTTGCTTCTCCGGAGTCTTAAGGCCAACACCAGGTGCATCCGTACGGCTGCCGGGGAGCATGCCGAAGATGTGCGAATCGCAACTCGAGAGATGCCATGCGGCGGAGAAGCTCGAGCCCTGCAGGAGAAGTTTTGCTACCGGGATAACCTGCTCGCCGACCAGTATTCCCAATAGCCCGACCAGCGCCACCAACGGTGGCGCCGGCGAGCGCACATTCAGGAGATAGTAGACCACTCCGACGAGGAGACCCGCTCCCAGAGACAATAGGTAGACCTTCATGACGGGCCCTCCTGCCAGTTTGCTAGGCTGCCTTGGTGCCAGCCTCGGACGCGTGTTCGCCGAGCGCCCACTTAGAGAAACGGACCTGAATGCCGTAAGGCGAGTGAGCCCGGAGGATGTTCATGACCCCCTCATAGGTCTCCGTTCGCGCCCAATCCTGCTGGAGCTCGAAGACATACTGCAGCGACGTGATGGGAACGGCACCCGCCTGCACCAGGCGATCCATCGAACGATCATGCGCTTCCAGCGAGAGGTCGCCGCAGGCGTCGGCAGGCACGTAAACCTCGAAACCTTCCTTCAGCATTTCGAGAGCGGCGAACATCACGCAGGCCTCTGTCCACAGTCCCGCCACCACGAATTTCTTCCGGCCGGTCTCTTGCACGGCCTTGCGGAAGTTCGGATCGATCCAGGCGTTCATCGAGGTGCGATCGATGACCTCGTTGCCCGGGAACAGTTCGGTGATCTCCGGCATGAACGGGCCGGAAAACGTGTTTGCGGCCACCGTCGAGATAATGGTGGGAAGGCCGAACAGCTTTGCGGCTTTCGCCACCACCTGCACGTTGTTGAAGGGCACCAGCCGGTCGTGGGACTGAACGCCCTGGTACATTGCCGGCTGATAATCAATCAGCGCCACAGCGCAGTTCTGAGGCGTCAGCATGTCAAGCTTGGACATTCGGGGTCTCCTGGGTTTGAAGGATGCGGATCGTATTTCGGGATATGGCGAGCTGTACCGGACGCAAAGCGCTGCCCCGCATTGGGCAGCCCTCGCGACGCCTGCCAAGCATTGCCGAGGTAGCGCCGGGCAGGATCGATTTTTGCATGACGCGTGGTCCTTCGATCATCGGTGGCGAGTGCGCAACTCGTCGGTCTCACACACCTTATCTGTTCGGTCTGGTCCGCTCGCGGAAGTGAAACTATTTCACGCGCCAGATGAATACGCTGCAATTCCACCCTTCTACGTCGTGGCATGCGCTATGACAGGCACCGATCTCAGCCGATTACCGTCATTAGGCGTCCTGGATGTTAAAGAGCTGCCCTAGCGGCCAATACAAAAGCGAACGTCGCGCCCAGACGCGCCAAACGAGAAACGCGAGGACTATTCGCTCATCGCCTGTATCGTCTCGCAACGGGCATTTGCTGCGAGATGATGACAATGATCGAATTCGTCAGTCCGCATCCTGGGGCACGAGGCAAGGCCTGATAACAATGCGCGGAAGGAAAGGAGTTGACGTGAATCGAGCTGCGCGCTCGAGTTCTGCCAGACAGCCGCACAGCGGCTCACCGGCCCGTCTCAACAGTTCCCGCAGCCATTCCTGCGGAGCATCATCGGCGTTGCGTTCGTGCCAGACCACGCTGACGTCCACCAACCCCGGTCTGTATGGCAGTTCGTATGTCGATAACCGACGCGCACGAGCGAGCGACCTGGCGAGGGGTCGCGGTACGATAGCTGCCAAATCGGTGTCCTCAACCAGCGAGGGAAGCGCCAGGAAATGCGGCAGCGATAGCGCTATGCGTGGGCCGCGCATCGACCCGGAAAAGGCACGCTCGAGCGCAGCCCGGTCGTACATTTCTGATCGTCGTGCCAATCCACGCTCGTATACGTAGCCATTGACAACGCCGTCGTGCTCGCCGTGCTGCGAGACGACGGCGATAGAAAGGCTAGAAAGCTTCTCGAGCGACAGATCGCCGAGCTCGCGTGAGGAGCTGGCGATAAGCACATCGTCGTATGCGAACAGCGAACTCGAGCGGAAACGCGCCGGCACATCAGAAAACGGACCAATCGCGGCATCAATCTGACCGAGATCGATTTGTCCAGTCAAGTCGATACTGCAGTCAGAACGGATGACGAGATCGACAAAAGGCGCCTCGCGTCCCAGCAAGCCAAGGAGGTTAGGCATCAAAACCGTGGTTACGAAGTCGCTCACCGCTATGGTGAACCGCCTAGTCGAACTTCGTGGCTCGAATTTCGGCAGGCCGATGGCTGCCTCCAGTGACTTCCATGCCTCGCGGATCAGCGGCGCCATCGCAAGCGCGCGAGCCGTTGGCTGCATTCCGGTCGCCGTGCGGACGAACAGATCATCATCCAGTATGACCCTCAGTCGCGCAAGAGCGTGGCTCACGGCAGATTGACTGAGGCACATCCGCTGACTGGCCCGCAATACGCTCCGTTCCTCCATGACCGCGTCGAAGACGCGCAAGAGGTTCAGATCGAGCTTGTTGAGCGGTACCGTCATGGGCAAATCGCGAGGTCGTTTTCGGTTTCGCAACACAATCAACGTGCGGTTCAGCCCTCGCAACTTCTTGCTGGTTCGCACGAATACCGTGAATGAACGGCATAACCTTGAATACAGGACCGATCGGTCCTACATCAACGGGCTTCCTCTTGACATTATGGACCGGTCAGTTCACATCTAAGTGATGGACGGAACGGTGTGACATGGCACGCCCCCGAGGGTTTGATGAGACCGAGATCCTCGGCAGAGCGCTGCGGGTGTTCTGGCGCCAAGGCTACGAAGGCGCCTCATTGAACGATCTACTCGACGCGACGGGCCTGACGAAATCAAGCCGTACGCCGCATTCGGCAGCAAGGCGGATTTGTTCCGCCGGGTCGTTGAGTACTATTACTCCGAACACCTTGGATTTCGCCAGAATGCATTGGACGAACCAACACCTCGACGAATCGTGGAACGCCTCCTGTTCGGTACGGTCGATCTCCACACCGGACCGAATACCCCGCCGGGCTGTCTTGAGACAGGCGCCGCGCTTGCGTGTTCACCGGAAAACGAACCTATTCGCAAAGAACTCATCCAAAACCGCGCGCGGTTCAGCCGCCTGCTGCGGCAGAGACTTGAAGCTGTGAAGGATTCAGGGCCGCTGCCTGCCGGCATGACGGCCGAAGATGCGGCGCAGCTTGTCGGTTTGACGGTTCAAGGCATGGCAGTCCAGGCGAATGCCGGAGCGACGAGGAATGATCTTCGGCGAATTGTACGTGCATTTTTGCTCAGCTGGCCCGAAAGCTAATTCGACCCAAGACTGGCCAAGAGACTCAGAAACTCGCCGAGGTCTTCAATCCAAAGATCAAGGCGTCCTTGTTCTGACTGATACCGCCGGGATGGATGACATGCTGGACGTTCGGACGAAACAGCAGACCGCTCGTCGGGCGGAAAGTGTAGTACAGCTCCATGACATACTCGCTTCCCTGGACCGGGACGGGACCGAGGCCTATCTCATTCTGCAAAATCTGGGCATCGGCCACGCGGCTATTTACATGCGTCATTCCCACGGCGAAGGCGATATCATCGTTGGGACGCGACCGGAAGAGACCGGTATACATCAAGCCACCGGCAACCTGAGCATCTGTTCTCGATGTCCGATCGTCTGCTATGGTTGCATTGAGAAAGGCACTCAAGCCACTCTTGGAATTCGGAGCAGACAACGGCGTGAGCTGCTGGGAAATGCTGATATAGCCACCGAAGCGCCCGCGGCCCGCGATCGGTGGCAGGCCAGTGACTGCAAACGGATTTCCGTTGATGTCGCTGACGACGTCGTTCGCGGTGGACGTGTCGTACCAGGCCCCGACCTTGTAACTTCCAGGCAGCTTGCCACCGAAATTTGGAAGCCACGCCAATTCCACTGGAATCATGGCCCCCGTAGATCCCGAGAAGAACGCCGGAACGACCGCGGCGCGCAGACCCAGATATTTCGGATTCACGTCATAGACGCCGACCTGGAAATATCCGAATCCGGAGAAATTGAACCTTAATCTGGTTGCCCATCCGCTCACTGGCCAGTTGAGGATGTAGTCACCGAGGATATTGCCTGGAGGCGCACCGCAGAACGTCAGGTTCTGGAAGTCGCATGAGAATGATGCGAAGTCCTCCCCGAAGGTCATGCGTCCCACTTTCCAGTCGACCGCGCCATTAAGATACTTCTGATCGAACCAGAACTGCGTGAGGCGAGCCGTCTGTCCCCGTCCGAACACCTCCTGGACCAGTTGCAAGGTCCGGAGCCCCGCATCTTCGCTCAGATTGTGGCCGGTGCGTTCGGTAAACGTCGCCTGAAAGGTCGCATCTCGAACGCCGAAGAGGCGGTCGAGATCCAAAGTTGCTCCTGCCGTGTATTGATCGGTATATGTACCGGTGCTTCTGACGCCGCCTGTCGCGTTGTAGGCAAATTCGCTAGTGTACGAGAACTGAAAATCGATGCCGAGATTCTGGAGCTGAGTTCGGGCACCGTTCCAGTCACCGAGCAACCAGGGAACAGACTGGGATTGCGATGCACCCGCCTGGCTTGCGACGAGGGCTGGAGCGTGAGTGGCGGAATTTCCGCTCGCGATCGACTGCGCCGCTATTGGGCCAGATAGGAGCATGGCAAAGCCGAGTAATTCAAGCCCCAAGGCTAATGGCCTCGCTGCACCGCGCATGCCCGCCTATCTCCAAGTCGGCCAGAGATGCGATTATACAAGTATCACGCATTCAGACGTAGCGCTTCCCGTATCGCGCCACGCCTGACCTGTTTCAACCCACAATGACGGAGGCCACTTCCATCAAGCAGCCTCCATTGCGATCACCATATACATCCGATCAGCTGTGTCGCTGCCAAAATTGGCTCAACTGACCAACAATGAAATCCGGCTTCTCTTCAAAAACCCAATGCCCGCATTCCTCGATGACACCACCTTCTGCGTTGCTGGCGATCGCCTTTGCCGAATTGATGCAATGATCACCAAAGGATCTCCGACCAGCCCATGCCAACATTGGTACGGCAAGCTTGCTGCGCGTCAGCTCCTTCGTCTGGTCGGCCATCTGCGGAATGTAGCCGTAATGATTCAAGCTGGCCCGAAGGTTACCCGGCTGCCGCATTTGCATGACATAGAACTGGACTTCTTCCTCGGAAAGACCGTCCGGATTATACGCAAAATCTCGGAAAAAATGCCGAAGATATTGCTCTTCACGCCCTTCGACCAAAAACCTCGTAACATCCATGTTCATGTGCATTCCGAGATGCCAATAGGTTACACGAGGGTCCACATAACCGGGAAAGCTTAGTCCGAAGAATGGGGTTTCGATGGTGGCTAACGACCAAGCTCGGTTTGACGCCAAGTATGCCAGCGCCACCGAAGGTGGGCCGCCCAGATCATGGCTAAGAATGTGAAAGCGCGTAACGTTCTCCGCATCCAGTAAGCCGATCATATCTTGCGCGATGGTCTTCGGCTCATAGCCATCATAGGGCTTGTCGCTGTCGGCGTATCCTCGAAGATCCGGGGCGATGAACGTAAAGCTGTCGGCAAGCCGTTCCATAACCGGAAGGAACTCGCGGTGGTTTTGCGGCCAACCATGCATGCACAGAACCACCGGCCCGCGGCCAACCGTGACGTAGTGAAGGGTTACGCCATTCGTTTTGACACGCTTGTGCATCAGCTTAACGGAGTTGCCGACCGTAGACGCACTTCGCGTCTCCTCCGACGGCGCCGCGATTCCTTGTGCGGACTGAGCCAAAACAGTCCCCGCCGTCGGAATCGTGGCGGTGGCAATCGTTGCTCCGGCAATTGTCATAGCGCCACGCCGCGTCATATTATTCGCCTGACTCTCGCTGTCCTGCATTGTCACTCCTCCTAGTTGGGTCTTTGTCATGCGGTGACCGGCTGCCGGTGGAGCGCAACCGTAGTGATCAGTAGTGCGATGATCGCCATCGCGATTGAAGCGTAAGGCGTCATCAACAGCCCCGGCCCTTCCAAGAGCTGTCCCCCAATGAAAGACCCGCCTGATATTCCGAGATTGAACGCTGCAATATTGAAGCCCGACGCGGTCCCAAGCGCATCCGGAGCCACTTCCCGCGCGGTCGCGACAACTCCAGCCTGCATCACCGGAGGGATGGCGAATGCAAACGCCCCCCAGATCGCGATCACCGCGAACGTCGCGACCTCATTGTGGATCGCCAATAGAAGCAGGAAGAAAGAGACAATCAGCCCGCACAGCAAGACCATCATCGCGTTGCGCGTACCGGCAAAATCGCTCAGCTTTCCGCCGGCCAGATTTCCGGCGACGGTCGCTGCACCAAAAAGCAACAATGCGATGTTGACGCTCTCCTCCGGCACGCCGGTGACCTCAGTCAGCAACGGCGACAAGAACGTGAAGACCACAAAAGTGCTGCCGAACCCGACCGCAGTCAGCAGGTACATGGTCGCCAGACGTCGATTTCCGAGAAGGCTCAGTTGCGCGGCGAACGGCGCAGGCTGATTATAAGTGATCTCGCGCGGCAGAAGCCAAAGCAGACCAAACACTGCGACCGTTCCGAGAGCGGTGATAACGAGAAACGGCGTCCGCCAGTTGAATAGTTGGCCGATCCACGACCCGATCGGCACGCCAATGACCATGGCAACCGTAAGCCCGCCCATCATCACCGCAACTGCGCTACCGCCCCGCGATTTGGAAGCAAGGGACGTCGCACATGCCGCCCCTACGCCGAAGAAGACTCCGTGAGCAACAGCCATCACGATGCGTGACAGCAGCAGCGCGCTGTAATTGGGAGCTAAGGCCGCCGACAGATTGCAGACCGTGAAGATCACCATAAGACCGATCGCCAATCCACGCCGCGGGAGTGCGCCAGTAAGTGCAGAAACGACTGGCGTGCCAAGTGTGATCGACAGCGCGTAGAAGCTGACGAGAAGGCCCGCGGCAGAAATTGACACGCCTAGATCGGCTGCAATGCCTGGAAGAAGACCCACAACAACGAACTCAGTCATACCAATCGCAAAGGTCGCAGTAGCAAGTGCGTAGAGGGCGGCTGGCATGGCGTTCTCTTGATCTCAGGAGCAAGGCCAGAGGTAGGGCACCGCGGGAGCGAAGCCGGTTACTATTTTGGACCTAAGGTGCCGGTTCCTGGGCATTCGGCTTGATCATGCGAGTTAACCCAAAAAGCCACCTCGCTGCCGCTAAGCTGTAAGATCTCGAGCGCTTACGGAAGTGAAGCCTCTTCAGTCGCCAGATGAGCATGATGCACTACGCCATTCGATTGCAATCATACTTCATTGCAACCATACGGCTATTTGAAAATACATCTCGACTTCTGGACTGATCAGAGAGCCTCGCGTTGCGGCCCTTGCGCATGTGCAAGGTCGAGCTTCGCCGCAACGTTCACCAATTCCGCGAAGGAAGTGACATTCATCTTGCGCATCACTTGGCCACGATGCGCTTTGACCGTTATCTCGCTGATGCCGAGTCTGCCGGCGACCTGTTTGTTCAAGAGACCGCAAACGATCAGAGCCATCACTTCCCGTTCACGGCGACTGAGCAAGAGATAGCGGTCCCGCAGCGCTTGCATCTCCGCCTCGATCCGAAGCGCGGCGCCGCTCCTCTCGATGGCGTGATGTATGGCGTCAAGCAGCGTCGTGTCGCTGAAGGGTTTGGTGAGGAATTCAACAGCGCCCGCCTTCATCGCCTGCACCGTCATCGGCACGTCGCCGTAACCAGTGATAAAGATGATCGGCATGTCAGGCCGGTCGACGCTCACCTGCTTCTGCAATTCGAGGCCATTGAGCCCCGGAAGGCGAACATCCAGGACCAGGCAGTTAGGAACGAATACACGCGGGCGCGAGAGGAACTCCCGTGCGGATTCGAATGTCTCCGGCTTCCAACCCGCGTTGCGGATCAGCAACTCAAGCGACTCTCTTACGGAGATGTCATCGTCGACAACGAAAACGATCGCATTGTCGTGCGACATAGCGAGTCTGCCCTCCACCACCGACTTCATCGTTAGCGCCCCCATTTTGAAGTGCAAGGGCCCTGTCGGTCAACTCGTCCCGAGGGCGGCGTTGAGTGCTTCGAGCAAAGCCGCGTCGCTGAATGGCTTGGAGAGGCACTCCACGGCACCTTGCTCCAGCATGCGCGGACGCGTCAGTTCGTCTCCGTGTGCAGTAATGAACACTATGGGAATTTGGTGACTGAGACGTACTAGTTCCTTTTGAAGTTCCGGACCTGTCATGCCCGGCATGGCGATGTCGAGGATCAGACAGCTTGTTTGACCTACATAGTCCGACGCCAGGAATTCTTCCGCGGACGAAAACGCCTGAGCCGCGTAGCCGAACTCCCTCAGCAGGTCGGGCAACGACTCGCGCACGGATTCATCGTCATCGACGACGGACACAAGTGAAAGCGCCACCATCATACATTCCTCGTGACGCCGTTTCCGTCGAGCGTCCCTTTGGCGTCAGGACCGCGGACGCTGGTCACACCCTCGGAGACCCGAGGTATAGAAAACGAAAACGTAGCCCCCGGGCCATCGTTCAATGTCGCCCACAGGCACCCATGGTGGTTCTCGATTATCGAGCGACTGACGGATAGTCCAATTCCCATCCCGCCTTGCTTAGTCGTGTAGAACGCGTCGAACAGCCTCTCTATCGCTTCGAAGTCAAAACCAGGTCCCGAATCTTGCATACTCAGGCGGACACAATCGATTTCGTCTTGTGCTGTCTGGATTATAAGTTCTCTCGATCGATCATCGATCGTGCTCATCGCATCCATGGCATTTTGGAGTAGATTCAAGATCACCTGCTGAAGCTGAATCCGATCGCCCGTGACAAGCGGAAGGTCTTCGGTGAGTTCCGTCCGCAAAACAATACCATCCCGGTGAAGTCTGTTCAGCGATAGCGTAATCACTTCGCGAGTCGCCTCGTTCAGGTCGACTGGGCCCGTTACAGGCGCGTTCCTGTTAAAGAGCGCGCGCAATCGCGCTACAATCTCCGATGCCCGGTTGCCGTCCCGAATCGTGCGCCGCACAGTTTCCCGAGCGCCAGCGACGTTTGGAGGATCCGCGGCCAGCATACGCAGGCAGGTGCTGGCATTGGTGACGATGCCCGACAACGGCTGGTTGATCTCGTGCGCTATAGACGCCGTAAGCTCTCCCATCGTCATGACGCGCGCCATATGCGCGAGCTTCCCCTGCGTATCGCGTAGCTTTTCCTCAGTACGCTTGCGGTCCTCAATATCAGTGTTGATTCCGAACCATTTGATAACGTTGCCGGAACTATCGCGTAGCGGGTTGACCCGGAACAAGAACCATCGATAGGTACCATCGAAACGGCGTAACCGCGCTTCCTTCTCTCCCGCCTGCCGCGACGCCATGATCGATTGCCACGCATGCGCGACACCGTTCCGATCGTCAGGATGAATCGCGGCAGTCCACCCCCAACCTTGGGCCTGTTCCAAGCCGAAGCCCACGTAATCCTGATAGTGCTGATTGAAATATTCGGCAGAGCCGTCCGAACTGGCCGACCACACGAGCGCAGGTATCGTGTTGATGATCAGATTGAGATCGCGCTCGCTGGCCCGCAACGCCTCCTCAGCGCGCTTGCGATCTTCGATATCGATCTGCAATACGCACCACCGCACGATGCGCCCGTTGTTGTCCCGCAGCGGAAAGCCGCGGACGTGGAACCAGCGATAGACGCCATCGCTGCGGCGGTGGCGACTTTCGACTTCGTACCGATTTCCGGTTTCGACAGCCTGCCTCCAGGCGTTGATAGTGGGTGCGAGGTCTTCAGGATGAACTGCGTCAGTCGCGCTCCAACGCTTCAATTCCTCAACGGAACTCCCAAAATATTCCAGAACAGGCCGATTGACGGCCTCGACCTCGCCATCCGCGGTCATAATGGCGAGGGGAGCCGGGATGGCGTCCACGACCAATTGAATATCGATTTCGCGTACGCGCAACGCTTCCACCTCTCGCTTGCGCTCTTCAATCTTCCTTCTCAGGTCTTCGTTGCTGGCAGCAAGCTCTTCGGTTCGTTGTGCAACTTGCTGATCGATGACGTTCGCGGCCTGCTTCCGTTCGTCCAAGAGGCGCGCCTGTTGTAAGCCGATCACCGCGTGCCTCGCCGCAACACTGAGACGAAGCCTCTCTGTGTCGTCGGGAAAATCAGTCCGCCGAGACGCAGCGACCAACACTCCGAAGTCAGCCTGCGGCCCCAATTTCAACAGTACGATCGACATGTCGATGCCACAAATGGCAATTTTTGCATGCGACGGCCATTTCTGCAGATCGGACCCCAACGAGCCGTCCAGAACATTCCCGATCTCCGGCGGCCCGAGCGATTTGTCTCGCTGTTGCGCCGTCCGCACTATTTCGATCGGCGCGGTGCCGGCGGATTCACTGCACCGCGCGTAGACGAACTCAAGCTGGAGCATGACAAGAAGCACGTCCAGCAGATCAGAAAGCGGTCGTGATGAGGAGCCATCCTGGTCCGTGGCAGGGAGAGCGAGGATCTTGTTGAGATCATCGATACAGCGCTGAAGACGCGCTCCTGATTCAACAGAATATTCGGCACTGAGTACCATGGGCTGCCGCCTAGCATAACGCGGTCCGCTCCGCTCGCGGTTCGTGAAGTTCACGCCCAACGTTTTCCGGTCGTCGAAAGCCCGGGTTCTTCCGCAGGATGCCGCCGGTGAAGCCGAAAGCGTTCTTGTGGCATGAATTACCATGTCTCTCGCAGTTATCGCAAGACGGCCAATCCTCGGCATCGTTTGGTGACTCTGTATGCCATTCCCAAGCATCGATCCGACCGACGGTTGGCCATCCGCTTTATTTGACAGACGATGCCGCTCTCGAATTTTTCTAACTCTTCCCTTGATTGCGCGTGTTAAGGCGGCAGCGCCGAATGAGATTGCCGCTGCAAGCCTCAGCTCGCGCTGGCGAACGCGCGACACTCGACCAGGCGGGAGCCGGACAATGGATGCACCCGTGCCGTTCCACACGTATAGGGTGCCTTGGCGACAAAAGGCTATCGTACTTTGGTGTTGGTTTGCCAAATGCATCGACGATGCGCGGGAAATGCGAATTGCAACGCTTGCTTGTCGGGCTGAGGTCTCGCCGGTTCGATCAGGAGCAGATTTTCGCAAAGCTGGGAAGCGCTGAGAATGAGGCGTAACGGACGATCTGTCCTACACGCCCTCTGCAACGCGGAGACACGGAGCCGCCGAATTGGATCGAATCGGTGGTGAGAATTCGGCCAGACCAACGCGCAGAGGTTCGGTGGAGCGCCTAACCATTTCGCGCAGCCATTCTTGTGGCGCATCACCTGCAGTCCGCTCATGCCACAGAATGCCAACGTCTACAGGGGTGGTTTCGTAAGGCAATTCATAGATCGACAGCGGGTGCATACGTGCCAGCGAAGTGGCGAGTGGTCGCGGCACGATCGCAGTCAGGCCCGTATGCTCAAGCAGAGAGGGAAGTGCAAGAAAGTGCGGCAGCAAAATCCGCATGCGAGGGCTTCGCTCGGATCCCGAAAACGCCTCTTCCAGAGCAGCTCGATCATACATTTCCGATCGCCGAGCCAATCCGCGCTCCGATACAAAGCCGTCCACAACCCCTTCATGCTCGCCGTGCAGCGAGACCGCCGCGATGGAAAGACTTGAAAGCGTTTCGAGCGAAAGCCTTCCGAACTTTCGTGAGGAGTTGACAATAAGAACGTCATCATACGCAAAAAGCGAGCTCAAGCAAAAACGCGCAGGCACATCAGAGAAAGTTCCGATTGCTGCATCAATCAGCCCGAGATCGATTTGCTCGGTGAGATCTATCCGGCTGTCGGGCCGAACGATCAAATCAATCAGCGGCGCCTCTCGCCTCAGCAGATGAAGGAGGTCAGGGACCATAATCATTGTTATGAAGTCGCTCAGCGCTATGGTGAACCGCCTCGCCGAATTTCGTGGCTCGAATATTGGCAACTCGATCGCAGCTTCGAGGGATTTCCATGCTTCGCGTATCAGCGGAGCCATCGAAAGGGCCCGCGCCGTTGGCTGCATTCCAGTTGGCGTGCGTATAAACAATTCGTCGTTCAACATCTCTCTGAGCCGGGCCAGAGCGTGGCTAACGGCAGACTGACTGAGGCACATCTTCTGACTCGCCCGCAACACGCTCCGTTCTTCCATAACCGCGTCGAAAACGCGCAAGAGATTCAGATCGACTCTATTGAGGGACATTGTCATGGGTACACCGCGATGATGACAGCTTCAGGCTTCACAGCACAGTTCAGCCTGCGGTTCACTCTGACCCTTCTGGTAGCTTGCCAACGGATTTGGCACGGATAGACCCTTCTGCGCTTCCTGCTGGTCGTCGCACCCGGCGCAAAGGCCAGCACAGCTTCGGAAATCATAGCTGCACACCGACGCTCGGAGCGTAGGGGCTTCGATCCGAGTGTGAGACTAGAGCGATCGAGATCCACGGCTCAATTGGACCTTGGTGTCATTATGGTCGTGCCAGCCGACTTCAGCGCGATCCCTGCAACGAACGCTGGGGGACAACTACCGCCGGTTTCGATGTCCGAACCTCTGCTGGCCAGCCGCAAGGCCACCACTGCGACAATTTGAGTAAAGCGAGAAGGAAGGCCGTTCACTCGATGGACGATTGATCTCAAATCGAACACGCCGGTGGGGCAAATTTGGTGGAACCGATCGAGCGATATTCGTGCTTTCTGGAAATCGAGATAGCTGAGTCCAGGAGTCATCAGATCTTCACCGGCGCACCAGCGTCGGCTGGCGGCTACAATGCCATGTCACTACTCGCTCTTTGCGCATCATTTTCGGCGCGCGCGACGTCTACGATGTTGTGGTTCATGCGGAACAGGTTTCGCGGGTCGTATTGCCTCTTGATCGCGACCAGGCGGTCGTAGCGTTCGCGGCCGTATATGGCGCGTAGGTTCTCGGGGGTCGTGCCCTGATGGGCGCTGAGCAGGTTGGGGACTATCTCGTCCTGCACCCACGGGCGCATCGCGTCGAGCAGGGCGATTAGCTGTTCTTGCAAGACCGGGGCTAAGTCGGGGCGGCCGCCACCGGAGGCGAAGAGCGACCAGCGTCCGCTCCGACCGGGCACTGCGTCCGGTACCGCAGGCGGTCGTCCGAGCGCGCCACCGAGGAGCCGCAGTTCGACAAATCCCAGCCGCGTGTCCGAGTTAGTGCCGAGCACGGAGAGCATCGCGTCAACAGCTTCGCTGGGGAGGTCCCGCAGCATTGCCGCACGCTCGACCCACGGAACGGGCGTAGGTGGGTCCAAGAATAACGAGCCGGCCTCGCGGTAGGGTAGCTCGGCGATCGTATCCATCACCGTGGGTGCGATCTTGCGCATTGGCGCGAGCACCCGTTCGGCTTCTTCCGGCGCTCGGAGCGAGGAAAATCGTAGGTGCATGACGAACGTTCCCCGTAGGAATTCCGGCACCTCCGGCAGCGGAGACCGGCGCAAGAAGGCGACGGAAGAACTCGTATCCGTCGGCAGGTCGACCAGCCACTCTCGCCAGGTGTGCAGCACCTTTGCGGCGTGTTCACCGGCAAAGAAGAGGCCGCCGCCGTAGAAGCGCTTGACCGGAAAGAGCCTGAATTCCAGAGCGGTGACGACGCCGAAGTTGCCTTTGCCGCCGCGCAGCGCCCAGAACAGATCCGGCTCTGAAGAAGCCGTGACCCAGCGCAGCCCGCCATCCGCGGTGACAATCTCGATCGCCTGTATGTGGTCGGCGGCGTAGCCATACCTGCGGCCCAGGATCGGGCTCGCCCCGCCGCCGAGGTGGTAGCCGACGACGCCCACGGTCGGCGAGCTGCCGCTGGCCGAAGCGAGCCCATGCTTGTCGGCCTCATTAAGGACCTCGCGCCAGCGCGTGCCACCTTCGGCGCGGGCGACTCGTTGGGCAGGGTCTATGCGAATCGCATTCATCCGGGACATGTTGACCAGCACCGCGCCCGCGGCTGAGCGGACCATCTGATGCCCGGTGGCGAGGACAGTTATCGGCATGTCGCGTTCCGCGGCGAACCTCACCGCAGCCTGCACGTCGCCTACGCTGGCCACGCCGACGGCGACAGCCGGTCGCACTGGGCTCATGAGGTTGAAGGTGGCGCATTCGGCTTGGTAGCCGACGTCACCGGGCATCAACACCGGTCCTGTCACCCGGTTCGCAAGATCGGCAATTTCGGCGGCTCTCAGCGCAACCGGCGCCACCGTCTCATGCACGATCATATCTCTCAACTCCCCATTGGGATCGTGATGCCGGACGAGCGAGACTCCTCCGAAACACCTCCGCGCGACGCGGTACCGCACGGCTCGCGAAGAGGTTCTCACTCCTATATCTTCTTGGTAAGATAAGTACAATGCCGTCCAGTAAAACGGGTGTGATCCGCATCGAAGGGCCACCTTGTTACGGCCCTGATTGCATTTGCAGTTAGTTCGCCAGCATGTTGACTTCACATCGACAGAGTCCATGCGGGCTCGTCGTCCTTCAATCGACAGCCGGCGTCCCCAATGATCCCGCCCGACGACGATCGACCTTAGTGCGGAACGACCGGTGCCTTCGTCTTGCGTAGGTTATCCATCACTTCTCGATCCAGGTTCAGATGTGCATCCACCAGCGGCGACGGAGTCAATGCCATCCACGTGTCCAAAGAGAAGTCGACAAAGTAAGGACTCTTGAATGTCTCGAGGAAACGCAACGGGCCAGCGCCTGTGTTCTCCAGATAATGGCCCATCGCGACCGGCACGTAACCGACATCGCCGGCTCGCAGGTCGAAGGTGCGCGCCTGGCCCTGCCCCGCAAATACGCCCATGCGCGCTTGCCCCTCGATGACATAGAGCCACTCGTCTCCATTCGGATGCCAGTGCAGCTCGCGCAGACCGCCCGGATTGACCTCGACCAGTGCCGCTGCCGTCGTGGTGTTGACCGGAAACACGGAGGAATCGCTGATCCGCACCGTGCCGCCCGATGTCTTGATGGGATCCTGTGCCATCAGCCGGAAACTGAAGCTGTGCGACACGGGCGTGGCGCCCGGAATGCTGTCCCCGCTGAGCGGGCCCGGCAAGGGAGCCGGGAAGATGTAGCGCTGGCTTTCATCTGGGGTGTGGTCGAACAACGACGCCGGCACCCCAAAATTCTTGCCGAGCACCTCGTTCGGCGTGCGCTTGAGCCAATCGGCGATCATGAAGGTGTTGTCTTCATCGAAATCACCATCGTCGAAGACGAGGAGAAATTCGCAGCCGTCCGGACCGAGGCCTGGATGGAATGCGGGACTCCGGAAGGGAAGAACCAGAGGTCGCCGGCACCCACGTCATCGACGAAGTAACGCCCATTGGCGTCGACGGCCGTAATGCGGGCCGTGCCGTAGAGCATATAGGCCCATTCGGAAGCCTTGTGCCAATGCATCTCGCGCACGCCGCCGGCATTGAGCCGCATGTTCACGCCGGCAAGGGCCGTCGCAACGCCGAGTTCGCACCGCGTCACCTGGCGGGTCCAGCCGCCTGTCTCGAGCCACATATGCGCATCGGAAAACGAGAAACGCAGGTTCGGCAAGCTGCCGTGATCGGTCGAGGGCGGCACGAGCATATCCGGGTTTTGCCGGTCCCGCGTCAGATCACGAGGGCCATGATCGGTGCCGCCGCGACCTGGCAGCTGGGGCTGCGGGACTGCGTCTGCGGATTGAGCCTGCGCGATAGCGGTTGTCGTGAGAAGACCTCCGGCGGCGGTCGCTGCCAGCATTTTGCGACGAGAAACGCGATCCACGATTTTGTGTCCTGTGGTTCAAGGCTGAAGACTGGCCTCTGAACGCGCGCCTGGTCTCTTCACAGCTCTATCGATTGGTGACTGTGGATGCGGGGGGCGCGGCCGCTCAGCCCATGTAGCTAAGTGGGTGTACGGACCTCTCGGCAGAATTGAAAAGGTCGCAGTATCACTGTGCACGTACCGCATCGGCTCGACCCCATGTGCAACTCGATCGCGCCAGTGAACGCAGTCACCATCCGCGCGCAACAAGTTGATTGCCGCCATGTGAGATGAAGGGAATACTTCAAGATACGTGAATGCGGCGATCGCCCCTGCGATCACGGGAGTGCGACCAGCCTACGCACAACCAATGATCAATCTCGCGTCCGAGACTCGGGATCTTCGTCAGTATCGGACGGAACGATCCTGGCAGGCTCATCGTAGCCCGAGCGGCTGCTGTAAAAGAGAAGAGCCATTAATCCGATGCCAAACACGAGAGACAACAGTATCCCGATTGCCATCGCCATATATCCGAATGCAGGAACAGCTGTCCCGGCGGCCGATGACCATCCCATGATGGCAAGAACGATCACAGCGGCCAGCAACATCAATAGGATGCCGACCAGGACGTACCCGCCGATACTTAACGTTTGCACATTCGACGCCATCTCTCGCCAAAATGATCTCCACCAAGACACCCAAACATCGTTCATACTTGTTTGTTCGCGGAGAAATGAGAGACGCTCAACTAACGCTTCAGTGCCGCTAGTCCGGCTTTCGCGATCTGGACATCATGATCGGGAGTGTCGAAGCTCGCGCCGATGCCGCCAATGACCTGCCCATCGACCACGATCGGAAGCCCACCTTTCATCTCTGTAAAATCACGCGCCGTCACCGCCGCGAAGCGGCCATGATTTATGGCGTCCTCCAACGCTTCGGTGGGCTTCTTGAAGAGCGCTGCGGTTCGCGCCTTCCCTGGCGCCAGCTCCACACTCGCAACATAGGCTGCGTTGTCCATCCGCACCAATAGGATCGGCCAGCCGCCATCGTCGACGACGGCAATTACGCCGGCGAGTTGATTGCGTTCGGCCTCCGCTCTTGCGGCGGCTACAATCCGTTCTGCGGTCGCCAAGCTGAGAACCTTCTTATCCAGAAGCTGAGCCATCGACGGGCGTGGTTGAAGCATGGTCACCGCCAAGAGAACTGCAAGCGCAAGTCCGATCTTCTTCTTCATGGAATCGTTGTCCTCTCTCGGTCAGCAGGTTGGGGCGACGACTAGCACCCGCGATCATCGGGACAATCTAGCCAGATCAGCGTTTCCGATCATTGCAGCCATGGTATTCATTTCAGCGTCTCAAGATAGGCGATAAGATCGGTTCGCTGCTGCTGATCCGCAATTCCGGCGAACGGCATCACCGTGCCCGGAACAGCCTTCTGAGGCGCCGCAATGAAAGCGTCGAGCGATTTGTCATCCCAAACGATGCTGGCCGCCTTCATCGCCCGGCTATAATGGAATCCCGGCAGCGAACCCGCGTGCCGTCCCAAGACTCCGAGCAACCCTGGCCCCATCCGATTGCTCTTGTCCTTTGCATGGCAGGGCGCACATTTCGCGAAAACCAGCTCGCCCTTTGTCGCGTCTCCGGCTGCATTCGCGCTGTTAATCGGCGCCGACACCGTCAACAATAAACCTCCGATAGCAATTATTTGGTGGACGGTACGCATGACTGGTTCTCTCAGTTGCTAAGGCGAGTTATTAGAGGTTCTGCGGACGCTGCGCGTAGCGAACGAGATCATCGCCAAGCCGAAGCGCCAGCGCGCCGAGCGGTCCCGTCGGGTTGTATCCGGCGTTGAAGGGATAAACCGAGGCGCCCACGACAAACAGATTCTGCGCGTCCCAGTGCTGAAGATGCGGCGATACCACACTCGTGCGAGGGTCGGCGCCCATGATGGTGCCTCCGGTCACATGCGTTGTCTGGTAAAGTCGCGAATCGTAGGGTCCCTTCCGCGGCGATGGCGTCCCTACGATCGTAGCACCGCTGGCGCGCGCGACATCAAGGGCCTTCTTCGTGAGATAATCCGACATGCGCAGCTCATTTTCGCGGATGTCGAATGTCATTCGCAGCAGCGGCTGACCGTACGCGTCCTGATATGTCGGGTCGAGGTCGAGATAGTTCTCGCGATGCGGGTACCAGCTTCCGTGGACGTAGATGTTGAAGCTATGCGAGTACCAGTCCGCGTTTGCTTGCTTCCATTTGCTTCCCCATTGCGGGGTGCCAGGAGGCAAGATGCGCTTGGTGATGGGACGGCCGCTGGTGATGTTTGAATAGATGTATCCCCCGCCGAAGAAGCCGAGACCGCCATGATCGAAATTGTCTCCGTTGAACTCATCGATGCAGGTTTGCGAAGCACCGGAGGCGAAGAACGGATTGATCCAGCGATCCCTAAAATGAACGTTGACGCCTGACATCGTCTGATGACAAAAATTCTTGCCGACGACGCCAGTGCTGGTCTTCGGATCGTAGGGCGTTCCGATGCCTGACAAGAGCAGTTGCCTCGTGTTCGACATCGTAAACGACGCGAGAACGACGATATCGGCTGGCTGCAGGTACTCCTCGCCGCTGAGCAGATCGATATAGCGGACGCCGCGGACCCGCTTTGCTTGGTGGTCGTAGTCAATCCTGGTGACATGCGAATGAAGCCTGAGCTCGAACCCAGGCCGTTTGAGCAGCATCGGATACAGCAAGACCTGGGGGCTTGCCTTGGCGTTGGCCTCGCAAATGAAGCGCTCGCAGTGGCCGCAGAACTGGCATTGGCCGAGTTGCATGCCGTCAGGGTTGGTGTAGGGATTGGGCGAATTTGCCGCCGCCATGGGGAATGGCTTGTGGCCGAGGCTCTCGGCGGCTTTCGCAAAAATCAATCCGGCCTCGGTCGGCGGCAATGGCGGCTGAGGATATTCGTCCTCGCGCGGCGCCTCAAATGGATTTCCGCCTGGCTGGATCTGGCCGCGGATATTTCCGGCCTTCCCGGAAATGCCGAACAATTTTTCCCATAACGCGTGATACGGCTCGAGCTCGGCGTAGGTAACGCCCCAGTCCTGTACCGTTAGTTCCGGCGGAATGGCGTTCTTGCCGTACCTGTATTCGAGCCGCGTCCGCAGGATCGGATCATATTCGGCCCAACGCCAGGTCTGGCCATTCCAGTGATTGCCGGCGCCGCCCATTCCTTCGCCGGGAAGAAAGGCTTCCATGCGCCGAATCGGAAGCGCGTCTTCGCTGCTTCCGTGGCGCAACGAATAAGTCTCGATCGACCAGTCCTGGACCAGCCCCTCATGGACGTCCCATCGCAGCTCGTCCCGCTGATTTGGCAGCTTGGCTTCCGCCGCACCCGTGTGATCGCCGCCACGCTCCAGAACGAGAACGTCGATCCCCTTTGCGGTAAGCTGACGCGAGATCAAGCCTGCGGTAAAGCCGCCGCCGCAGATCACGACCGTTCGCGATTTCAACGTTTTGACCATCGAATCCATCCTCAGCCGAAATCGCCGATCGCTTTCGGATCCTGCGCCGCGGGATATGGCTTGCCGCGAAACTGCACCATGTCATCCGCATGCACCGCCGGCAGACCGGGATAGCCAATCATGCGCCAGAACGCCTTGCCCACGTTGCCGCCATAGATCGGATCAGCGAAACAAGCCTGCACGAAAAGGGGGTACACCAGTTCGTTGAACCAGGACGCCAGCGGCAGATCCGCGTCCTCGATCTTGCCGGCGGCGAGATCCTGCAAGAATGCGTCGGCCTCGTCCGGGCTTAGTTCGGTGAAGTCTCTGCTGAATTTCCGCTGCGCCGCCTTGTTGGCGGCGGCGAGACCGAGCTTGAAGAACTGTTCAGGGGTTAGCGGCAACTGATAGCCGTGTTGCGGTTTACCCGGCTTCCAGGGTCCATGCTTATAGAGACGTTCGCCCTTTCCGAAACCGCCGGCGAGCTGACGATCGATATAGACCGCAAGTCCGCAGTCGACGCCGCTCGGCGTGAGATGGTCGGCCGGACACATCACATTGACCAGCGCCTCAACGAAACCGGCTTCATCGGGACCAAGGGATTGATAGCCGGCTTCCGGCGCGGGCAGACTTCCCGGCTCGCTCGCTCCACCGGAACGAACGACGTCCGTATCGTCCGCGCCCGCGACCGAGGCCGATGATAGAGAAACGGCTCCTGTAACCGCTGCGATTCCTTGCAGAAATCCGCGGCGGCCAAGCTTGCTGTTGGTCTTATGGCTCATTGATCACTCCGGAACGGGCACGGCCAAAGCAAACATCCGATCGATGTTGCACCGATCGCATCAACATCAGCATTTGCACGCTACCGAACGTTCACGGAAGTGAAACGATTGCAGTTTGCAAATGAGCACGCTGCACGTCTGACGTTCGATAGACATGTTGGTGCACGACACGGCCTCACTCAATGGCAGCAGTTGCGCGGCGACGCGCTCAGCCGACAGGCCTTTAGGGATTGATTTGCCCTACTGGCGCATTTCTCTGCCGCGGCTCCACGAGAATGCGGCGTGCAAGATCGCCGCTACCTGCTGTAACAGCATAGTGACTTGGCTTGGCGGAATTTTATCGAACCGCCTACGGCGGCCAGCCTACACCTTCAGAATCAGCATAAGGCGCTAATGGGACCTCGAATGCTTCGCAATTGTGAAGTTCACGCTATTACCAGAATAACCTTCGGAGAGAATGTCATGAAACGGCTTCTGCATGCAGCCGTAATCGCCGCAATGGGATCGCTCCTCGTTACCAGTGCCGATGCAAGGTCTGCCTATGATGGCCGTTGGGTTCTCGTGTTCGTCACACAACACGGCCCTTGTGATCCGACGTACAGCTTCGCCGTCAACATCATCAACGGGATCGTGACCCATCCGAATCTGGTAAACTTCAGAGGGCGCGTGGCTCGATCTGGCGCAGTTCGCGCCTCCGTCACCGTCCATGAGAAATATGCTTCCGGATCCGGTAGGCTCGTTGGTCCATCAGGTCGTGGAACCTGGAGCGGCCATTCGGGCAAGGGGCGCTGCGCAGGCTATTGGATCGCCCAGCGCACCTGACAAACCTGCGCAACACCCACGACATCCGGCTCAAGGTATCGCTTGATGGACCGTCATCGGCTTTCCGTCGAACAGTGCTGATCGCTGTCATCCAGCGGGCGTGCTCGTGGAAAATATCTAGTCGCAATCGTTAAACATCGAAGAACGCTGTCTCGTTGTCGCCCTGCAGGTGAATGTCGAGCACGTAGCTCGGATTGGCTGCGCCGGCCTTGTGCCTGGCGATCAGCGTCGCGCGGCGATCGGCCGGCACCAGCGCCAGCACGGGATCGGCGGCGTTGGCCGCCTCGTCGTCGAAATAAATCCGCGTGTAGAGATGCAGCAGCATGCCGCGCGCATACACCGCGAGCAGGATGTGCGGCGCCTGCGGCGTGCCGTCCGGATCGGGCACCTGCCCCGGCTTGATGGTGTCGAAGGAATAGCCACCGCTGGCATCGGTGCCGACCCGGCCAAAGCCCTTGAACGCACTGTTGGGCAACGCGCGGGCATCCTGCGGGTCGGAGAAGCGGCCCTGCGCGTCGGCCTGCCAGATCTCCAGCATGCAGTCCGGCACCGGCACGCCTTCGCCGTCGAACACCGTGCCTTCGACGCGGATGCGCTCGCCGGAAACATCCGGCGTGATCAGGTTGTTGGTGAAGGCATCGTTCCAGGCGTACTCGCCGTTCGGCGTCAGGCCGTATTTGAAATACGGGCCGACCGTCTGCGATGGCGTGATGCCGTCCGGCCGCTGCTCGCTCACTGTCTATTCTCCATCGGCGTCGCGTTCCTGCCGCGCAGGACAATGTTGAAGCGGTAGCACAGCGCCCATTCCGGCTGGGTGTTCTCGAGATCGAACGACGAGATCATCCGCGCGCGCGCCTTCTCATCCGTCACCGAGTTGAAGATCGGGTCGAACGGAAACAAGGGATCGCCCGGAAAATACATCTGCGTCACCAGGCGCGAGATGAAGGCATGGCCGAACACCGAGAAATGGATGTGGGCCGGGCGCCAAGCGTTGTGGTGATTGCCCCAAGGATAGGCGCCGGGCTTGATCGTGATGAACCTGTAATAGCCGCTCGCATCGGTCTGCGCGCGGCCGGCGCCGGTGAAGTTCGGATCGAGCGGCGCCGGGTGCTGATCGACGACATGGATGTAGCGGCCGCAGGCATTGGCCTGCCACAATTCAACCAGCGTGTTCGGCACGCCGCGGCCGTCCTCGTCGAGCACATGACCGTGCACGATGATGCGTTCACCCAGTGGCTCGCCCTTGTGCTGGATGGTGAGGTCGTTGTCCTTCTCACGCACGGTCTCATGGCCGTAGACCGGGCCGATCAGTTCGGAGAGCGTTTGCCGGATCGGGATCAGCGGCCTCGAGGGCGCGCGCTTGATCGAACTCCTGTAGGCGGGAGACAACAGCGCGGGATGGATGCGCTTCGAAGCGGCCGGATAGATCGACGTCATATGCTTGCTCCAACAGCGGCGGCGCCACCTGGCGTAGCTCGATCAGCAATCAGGCTGGTGCTTTGAAGTCGTAGGAAATGCGACCAGCGGGAAGATAAAACAATGCGATGACCGCCCCGCCCCTGACCTCGGGATAGTGGCGGCTCCCAGGATCAGGCGCTGTCCAGCCGGGCCCCTGCCAGCCCTGCAATCCCTTCAGCTCGGCGCCTTTGTTCAAGGGCACCACAAGGTTGAGCTCGCCGTAGGGATGGCCGTGATACTGCCCGCGCAGGACGTCATGATCGTCCTCATCCTTGAAGCGGTGCGGATCGGCGCTGTTCATGTAGACGGCAGTGATGCTGAACTGAAACGTTTCGGCCGTCGGTTCGAGAATGCGGCTGCGCCGGTAATTCGGGCCGTCCACCTCCTGGTTCGCTGCCCAGCCTTCGTCGACGCCGATCTTGATCAGGCGAGCCAGTTCCTGATAGAGCGAGCTCTCCTCTCCATACTTTTCGTTGAGCCAACGCTCCATCTCGGCGCCGGGCGTCATGTCCTTGACTTCCCGGAGAAACGGAATGCTGCGCTGGATCAGTTGTTCTCGATTTCCCATGGCCGTCTCCTTTGACCTTCTCGATTGATTTCTAGGCTTCGAATCCCGCGAACGAGGCAAACTCGTCAACGTCCGCCCGCGGCATCAATCTTTTCCCCACCTCGACCTTGGCGCGGCCGATCGAGATGCCGCACACCACGATCTGCTCGGCGGGGATCGACAGCAGCGGGCGCAGGATCCGGTGATATCTAGAGAACGTCTCCTGTGGGCAGGACTGAAGCCCACGCCCCGCCGCAGCCAGCAGCACGTTCTGAATGAACATCCCGAGATCGAGCCAGCTTCCGACTTCCAGCCGGCGGTCGATAGTGACGATCAATCCCACCGGGGCGCCGAAGAATGCATAGTTCTTCGCGGTTTGCCTGCTGCGGGCTTCGACGTCGCCTTGAGCGATTCCGAGCGAGCCGTAGAACAGCCGTCCGAACTGCTGCCGGCGATTCAGGTATGGCGCGGGCAAATCGCTGGCGTAGTACTTGTACTCGGACACGTGATCGTCGCGGCACGTCTCGTGCGCCTCCAGCAGCGCCGCCGATACGCGGTCCTTGGCCGCGCCGGCGAGCACGTAGACGTACCACGGCTGGATAGTCGCTCCGCTCGGCGCGAACCGCGCGATGCGGAGGATCTGCTCGATGGTCCGTCGCTGGATCGGATCATCGGAGAATTCACGGCACGCGAAGCGGCCGGCGATGATCTCGTCGATCCGATTCTGCGCGACGCTGCTCGCCGCGTCGTCGCCGATCACGGCTTCTTCGAGAGCGGACATCCTCCTTCCTCCATCGGTTTGAAGGCTTCTTCCCCAGGAATTGTCGCGAGCAGCTTGTAGTAATCGAACCTGTACTTGGACTCCTCCGGAGACTTGACACGGAACAGATACATATCGCGCACCAGCCGACCGTACCTCCCGGATGCGGCCGTTCTTCGTCATGAAATCATTCACGGGCATTTCACGCAACTTGGCGGCGACGGTCGGACCATCCAGCGTACCCGCCGCTTCAACCGCCTTGAGGTAGTGCATGACCGCACCATAGGTGCCGGCATGGATCATGGTGGGAACCTTTTGGGTCTTCTCGATGAAGCGCTTCGACCATGCGCGGGTCCCGTCGTTGAGGTCCCAATAGAACGCCGAACTGAGCATCAGGCCTTGGGCGCTCTGCAGTCCGAGGCTGTGAATGTCGGCAATAAAGACGATCAGGCCGGCAAGCTTCTGCCGGCGCGTAACTCCGAATTCGCCAGCCTGTTTCACCGCGTTGATGAAATCGCCGCCGGCATCGGCGAGCGCGATCACGTCCGCCTTCGAGGATTGCGCCTGCAGCAGGAACGAGGAGAAATCCGGTGTATTGATCGGATGCTTCACGGCGCCGACGACCTTGCCACCGGTGGCGTCGATGACCTTGCGGCTGTCGGCCTCGAGCTGCGAGCCGAGGGAGTAGTCGGCTGAAAGGAAAAACCAGGTTTTTGCGCCGAGACGTGAGATTGCCTTGGTCGTTCCCCGCGACAGCGCGTAGGTGTCATATGTCCAATGGATTCCGGTCAATGAGCATTCGTCGCCGGTAAGGCGAGAGGTGGCGGCGCCGGTGGCGAGGAAGAGCTTCTTCCTGTCTCGCGTGATGCCCTGCACTGCGAGAGCGACGGCGGAATTCGGCACGTCGAGGATAGCCTCGACACTTTCATTCTCCAGCCATCGCCTGGCTATCACGGAGCCGACGTCAGCCTTGTTCTGGTGATCTCCCGCAATAATCTGGACGGCGCGTCCGAGCACCTTTCCTTTGAAGTCGTGCACCGCCATCTGCGCCGCGATGACCGAGCCCTGGCCACCATTGTCCGCGTAGAGCGAAGACATATCGGTCAGGACCCCGAGCTTGACGGGGCCGCCTTCCGCAATCGCTGACGTCGCCACCGTTGCGAGCGTCAGCGCCAATTCGAATGATTTGCGCCAGTCACCTCGGGACCTCACCCAGGATTTCATCGTGCGTCTCCTCCCAACCCGGCAGAGGCAATCATGACCAAACGGCCGTGGTACGGAAGTGAAACTCTCGCAGAGTAATCCTGAACCGTCTTCAGATCGCAGCGGCCGATAGCGACACAGCGCGTTCTTCGGCATCCATTCGGTTGCGTCCGCGGCGCGCGTGGCCTTAATTGGACCCGGGCGGCAGCAGCTTATCGGGGCGCCGATCCGCCAGTGACCGGAGGAGATCCCTATCGTGTCTGTTTCGTTCAAGACATTGGATTTGAACCTGCTCAAGGTCTTTGATGCCGTCATGGAGGAGCGCAGCGTGCTGCGAGCCAGCCAGAAGGTCGCCCTGAGCCAGTCCGCCGTGAGCCACTCGCTCGCGCGGCTCCGCGAGATGCTGGAGGACGAGCTGTTCGTGCGCACGGCAACAGGCATGCAGCCAACGGCACGCGCGCTGACGATGGCGCCGCTGGTTCGCGAAGCCCTGCGGTCCCTCGAGGCCGCGGTCGAACTGCCGACCTTCGTTCCGGCGGTCGCGACCAAGCAGTTCACGCTGGCCGCCAACGACTTCACCACGATGGCGCTGGCGTCTCCGCTCTTGAAGATACTTGGCCGCGAGGCCCCCGCGATCGACCTGATGATCAAGCCGGTGACGCGGATCGACCTTGCCGAGCAGATCGACCTTGGCCGCATCGACGTCGCCATCGGTGTCTTCTCGGTCCCCCCGAGCCGCTTCCGCTCAGCCCTGCTGTTCGAATATGACGATGCGCTGATCGTTGGCGGAAGACGCGAACTCGGCCGGCTGGACAAGGAGAAGCTGTCACGCCTGCCGCTGGTCGTCGTCTCCTTTGGCGGCGAGCAGGAGGGAGCGATCGGCGGTTTCATCTCCGAACGGGGTCTCGCCAGACGTTCGGAAATGTACGACCGCGCCGCGCTCGAGCGGGCGCTCGCCGAAAGCGACCGGCCACCGCGAATCGCGGTCTCCTTGCCGCATTTTCTTGCCCTGCCTGCCCTGCTGGCGGATTCCGACCTAGCTGCCATCGTCCCGCGTCCGTTGGCGAGAGTGCTCGAGCAAACCCATGCAATCACGACCTGCGAATTGCCTTACACGACGACACCCGTCGAGGTTCGGATGCTGTGGCATGAGCGTGTCGAGGGCGAGCCGTCCCACGAATGGCTTCACGATGTCCTCCGGCGCGCGACCGAGGCGCTCAGGCGCGGCGCGAGCTGATGGCATGCCGCGCCGGCGACCGATCGCGCCCACCTATCTGGCTGCCATGGTGCCGGAAAGCGGGACCCAGCGCTCGCCGTCGAATCGTTGTGGGCGGAGCGATTTGATCAGGCGATAGTCGTCCGGGCTCGTGTTGACGGTGATGCCCGGAATCAGGCCCGGAAGAGCTACGTTCTTCAGCGACGTGGCATGCTTCATGATGTTCTGCGGCGTAAGATCATCGCCACACGCTTCGATCACCTTGGTCATCAGAACGGCGACGTTCCATCCGGTGAAGTTGAGCTGATCCTGAATGTCTCCTTCGGGGTAGTATTTCTTCATGAAGGCCAGCCACTCCAGATAGGCGGGGTCGTTGGCCCATTCGGGATCGCCCACGGTCTTGGTCGGCGTGGCCGAAATCGCACCTTTTGCGTTTTCGAGCCCTGCCGGCTTGAGGATCGTCGCCACGAAGTTGCTTCCGATCGGCAGGAACTGCTGGGCGCGCCATCCCAGTTCAACCGCCTTGCGGATCGCCTGCGAGGTGAATTTGCCGGTCGACGCATTCAGGAAGACATTGGCATTGCTGCTGGCCAGCGACACGACCTGGGAATCAACGGTCGGCGCCGTGACCTCATAAGGCGCGGTAGCGACGATCTCCGCCTGCGGATCGAGCCGCGCCAGTTCGGTCTTGAAACTACGGAGATATTCGCGCCCGTAGTCATCATTCTGGTAGAGCACCGCAACGTGTGCTCGCGGAATGGCCTCGGAAACCAGTCGCGCGTAAATCGCCGCCTCGGTGCTGAACAGGGTCATTCCCGAGATGGTGTATGGGCTGGTCTTCGGGTCGGCAAAACGGTCGCTGGCGGCGAAGACAAAGAGCTGAGGCACTTTCCGGCCGTTCAGATATTTCTGGACCGCCGCGTTCTGCGCGGTCCCCATGCTGCCGAAGATCGCAACGGCCTCATCATTCTCCACGAGCCTGCGCGTCTGCTCCACGGCCTTTGGCGGGCTATAGCCATCGTCGAGCGAGATCAGCTTGATCTTGCGGCCATTGATCCCGCCGCGCTCGTTGATCATTTGGAAATAGCGGGTCTGGACCTTTCCGACCGCGCTCAGCGCCGATGCCGGACCGCTATAGGGCATCGTCTGCCCGAGGATCAGTTCGCCCTGAGCCGCCTTGGCTGCGCCTAACGTAGCCAGTGATACCGCGAGAAAGAGTATTGCGCCAAGTCCCCGCATGCGAACCTCCCCATGTGTATCATATTTCCTACTCGGAATATTCTTCCTAGGAAGATATTTGTCAACATCGGAGCAAGGCGTCGCATCGCCGCCGCATCGCGCCCGGATGCGGGCCTTGGACGAATACCAGGAACTTGCGCCGCGACACCCGAATTCGAGAGTGCTAGATTGCACCAAACATGGTGCCGGCGCCGCTGGCGCAGGACTAGCGAGGGTAGAAAGGAATGACGAAAAAGAGCGTGTCGCGCGGTGCAGAGCCAATCACCAGACAAACGCCAAAGCCGGATAGCACCCTCTACGATGACATCGAAGCCGCCTGGCTTGAGCAGCGCCCCGATCTCGACCTGACGGCCGCATTAACACTGTTGCGGCTGGAGCGCGTCAACCAGCTTCACGAGAAGCGGCTGCAGGACATATCAAAAGCCGTTGGCCTGCAGACCGGCGAGCTTTACGTCCTGCTGGCGCTCAGACGCTCGGGAAAACCGTATGAATTGCGCCCAACGGACCTGTTCCGCGCCCTGCTTGTCACCTCCGGCGCCATGAGCAAGCGGGTAGCGCGGCTGCAGGAAGGAGGGTTCATCCTGCGCGTCTCGGCGAACGATGATGGCCGCTCCGAGCTGGTCCGCCTGACCGCGAAGGGCCTTGCGACCGCCGACCGCGGTATAACCGAGATCGCGCGAGTCGTGGAGACCGTGACCGCGGCGAGCGGGCTGACCAAGACGGAGATCGCGATGCTCGACCGCTGCCTGCGGAAGCTTCTTGCGGTGAAGACCGTAAAGCCGACGAAGAAGATGGGCCGGCTCGCCACGACGGGCTAAAGCGTGATGAGATCAGGTTGAATTGCATCCCCAATGGATACTGCCCCTTCTCCCGCTTGCGAGGGCTGGGCTGGGGGTGACTTCGCCATTCACGCTGTCCAACCGTGTGGAGAGAGCCCCCGCCGGCGCTATGCGCCGACCTTCCCCGCGGGAGAGGTGACGTGAACCAGCGCGTAATCCAACCAAATAGCAATGCTCGAGACGCGAGATCAGGCGACCGTTTTTTCGGCCGCCTTCAGCAGCCATTTGAGATCGAACGAGCTGTCTGCCGCCTGCTCCGGCGCCGGCGAAATTCCCGCGGCAATGAGGCGCCGCGCCACCATCTGGTCGCCGGGTCTGTCGATGCTGTCAGCCGCGACCAATCTCCCCTGCCTGAAATGGAAGACAGAGAACCTGCCCTCCTCGACCGAGCCACGGGTTGCGATCTGGTCGCTGCGTCCGGAGAGCCCGACGATCTGCAGTTTGAGATCATACTGATCCGACCAGAACCGCGGGACGCTGTCGTACCGCTCATGGCTTTCCGCGATGGCGAGCCCCGCCGCCCTGCCCTGGTCCTGGGCGTGCTGGACCGATTCCAGCCTGATCCACCCTTCCGCGAACCGGTTGCAATGGTTTGCGCAGTCACCGGCAGCGTAAATGCCGGGAACCTCCGTGCTGCCGTGTTCATTCACGACGATTCCATTGCAGCATTTCAGTCCGGCGGCACTGGCGAGTTCATCGTTCGCGATTCCGCCAATGCCTACGACGACGAGATCCGTACGCAGGCGGGTGCCGCTGCCGAGAACGACTTCGGCGATCCTCCCGGCACCCCCGGTCATCGCGACGACGGTCTCGCCAAGCCTCACATCGACGCCCGCCTGCGCGTGCGCATCGAGCAGGAAGCGCGAGACAATCGGCGAGACGGCGCGTTCAAGCAGCCGGGAGGCGGCCTCAATCACCGTGGCCTTCTTGCCGAGCTTTGCCGCCGAGGAAGCGACCTCAAGTCCAATGAACCCACCGCCGACGATGACGATCTCGCTCGCCTGCCCTAGTCGCGCCTTGAGATCGCTGGCGTCGGCGACCGATCGAAGATAGCAAACCCCGTCGAGTCTGGCGCCGGGCACCAATATCCGCCGCGCCCGCGATCCGGTTGCGATCACAAGCCTGTCGAAGCCCAGTCGGGCGCCATCCGCCAACGCGACATGTTTCGCTTGCCGGTCAATCTCCACTGCCCGTCGGCCCGGAACCAGGTCGATCCGCTTGGCCTTGAAGAACGCATCGTCCCGCAGGATCAGGTTGTGCTCGCTGATTTCGTTGAGCAGAAAATCCTTCGATAGCGGCGGCCGTTGATACGGCAGCGATTTCTCGTCGCCGACGACGGTCACCGGTTCGGCATAGCCGGCATCACGGGCACTGAGTGCCGCCTGAACACCGGCATAGGATGCTCCGATGACAACAAGCCCGCTCACGATTTGACGTCCACCACGCTGTCGCGGACATCCTCATTCGCGGCCTCGCCGTCGAGATGCACAAAGACTTCGCCATCGCGGATCTCGACCTTGAATGCCCTGATATCCTTGTAGGCGCCTGAGCGGCACCTGCCGTCGCGTACGTCGAACATCGCACCATGCAGCGGGCATTCGACGACATGCCCTTCGAGAAAGCCGGTCGAAAGCAGAGCAAACGCATGCGAGCAGACATCGTCCGTTGCGAAGATCTCGTCATCAATCTTGTAGAGGGCGACACGCTGGTCGCTGACCTTGAAGCCCAATGGCTCCCCTTCGGGCAGTTTCGAGGCGGCGCATACATGTTTCCAGGTCATGGCCATGACGTCTCCTGAGCCGGGGAATGGACGCGGACAAGACATCCGCGTCCGACGCGTCCGATCTAATCAGCGGGGAATCTGTCGCCAGTCATCGGCGGCGGAAGTCAGCCGGCCGCCGACCGCGCGGATGTCCTTGTAGGACATGCTGTCGCTCTGGGCGCTCCTGGGCGGCTTGCCGTTCATGAAGCCGCGCACTTCCTCGAGCAATTGGCGACGGACCCTGACGATCGCCTGGTCCGCCGAGCAGAGATATTCCTGCGAACGGTCGACGATCGGCCCCATGCTGACCATCACCACAAAATCCTCGATGACGATCTCGTGGAAACCGGTGCTGTTGCCGGCATCCATGATCTGACGATTTTGCCCCCAATTATTGGCTTGATTGCCCGGAAGGCCGCCGGCCATCGGCCACTGATTGGCGCGTTGCACCTTGCGCCAGGAGTCCACCGGCTTCTCGGGATTATAGTAGATGTACCACTGGATCAGGTTTTCATCGTCGATCGGCACTGCGATGATCGCGGTACGATCCTGCTGCGGTCCGGAATAGATCGGCGCGATCAATCCGTAATAGGGCATCACGAACTCCGTGACGCGGGCGAGGCATGACCCATCGGGGGCGGATCGAAGCGCCGCGGCACGAAAGCCGTACGGCTTCTTCTCGAACGCGTAGCTGACTTCGGTATTGACCCGCGTCGCCGCAAAATCCGTTGCCGAGCTCGCGGTCCAGCTCTGATGCAGCAGCGCGACATGCGAGGAATCGATGGTCGCTTCGACACCCTGCAGCCAGTTCGCGTTGAGCTCGATGCCGGCCGCGTAGACCTGATCCGGTGGCAAATCCATCCATTCGAAGTCCGGCACGGGGGGCGCCGCTCCTTCGCCGAGCCAGACCCAGATCAGCCCGGCTCCTTCCCGGGTCGGATAGGATTTTACCTTGACTGTCTTTGCGAATTCCTTGGGGTTATTGGGCTCATTGGGAACATCGAGCACCTCCCCGCCGGCACTGATCTTCCAGCCGTGGAACAGACAGGTCAGCGAGCAATCACCGACACGCGCGAGCGCAAGTGAAGCACCCCTGTGCGGGCAGGCCTCGTCGAGGAAGCCCACGGTCCCGTCCTTGCCTCGGAACGCCACGAAGTTGCGGCCGAACAGCTTGACGCGCACCGGCGCCTCGCCCCTGCGCACCCGCACCGAGAGGACCGCCGGCAGCCAATAATGCTGACGCAGCATTCGCCCCATCGGCGCGTCACCTGTGACGCGGCACAGCAATTCATTCTCTTCCCTCGTGACCATAGCGAGACATCCCTGGTTGACCTTTGATTATCTCTGCCTATTATCTTCCCCGGAAGATTATTGTCAATGCATCTTCCTGGGAAGAAAAAATGCGGGATGATATGTCCGAGGGACGCCTGAGGGATTGTGTTGCGCTGGTGACGGGTGGAAGCCGCGGCGTCGGCAAGGGAGTGGCCATCGGACTGGCCGAGGCGGGCGCAACGGTGATCGTCACCGCGCGCACGCGCAGCAGCGGCGGCTCGGAATGGCCAGGCTCTCTCGACGAGACTCTTTCGGCAATCGACGAGGCCGGTGGCAAGGGCCTCGGCCTCCTCTGCGATCATTCCGATGACGGCTCGGTGAAGGACGTCTTCGATCTGATCCGCCGTGACTACGATCGGCTCGACGTCCTCGTGAATAACGTGTTTGCGGCGCCGAACGTCATGCCGGTCAACGTTCCCTTCTGGCAAGTTCCAACCTCGCTGTGGGACACCCTGCATCGCGTCGGCCTGCGCTCACACTTTGTCTGCAGCCAGTTCGCGGTACCGCTGATGCTGCCGCAGAAAAGGGGCCTGATCGTCAATACGTCATCCGGCGGCGGGGTCCGGTACACATTCAACGTCCCTTTCGGCGTACAGAAGTCGGGAGTCGACCGGATGGCCCGAGACATGGCGCATGAGCTCAAGCCCTTCGGCATTTCCGCCGTCTCGATCTGGCCCGGATACATCAAGAGCGAGAAGCTCGCGGCCCAACCCGATCGTGTCCCGGCGGCACTTGCCAAGCTCATCGCCGAGAGAGGCGAAACACCGGTCTTCGTCGGGCGCGCGATTGCTGCGTTGGCCGCTGATCCCGATGTGATCGCCAAGACCGGGCAGATCCTGCTCGCCTCCGAACTGGCGACTGAATACGGCTTCACCGATGTCGACGGGAAAATCCCGCCTCCGCCGAGCCGCGATCCCGCGCCACTTTCGGTATTCAAGCCGATCGCAGCAACTTGAGATCAAGCAGGAGAGGCCAATGAGCGTTGCACCGGAAATGATGACGCCGCTCGTGGAGCGGGACTGGCGCCGGTTGTCGCTGGCGATCCTTGCGGGTTTCGCCTGCGCGGCGGCGATCGCAAGAACGTTGCCGGTGGCAATGACCGCGATATCAGGCATTCCGGCGCCGCTATGCGCCGACAGCAGCTCGGCCGGCTCCTCGCTCAACAAGGTCGAGGTGATCAGTTCACACGCCTTGCCGAATGTACCCGGCAAGCGTCTGACCGTGGTCCGCGTCACTTACGGGCCGGGCGGCTTTACTCCGCCGCACCGCCATGGTGGCTCGGTGACGGCCTATATCACAAGGGGCGAAGTCCGCTCGCAGCTCAAGGGCGGCCCGCTGGAGACATTCGAGGTCGGACAATCGTTCTTTGAGCCACCGGGCGCGACCCACCTCGTCTCCGCCAACGCAAGCAACACCGAGTCGGCCGAACTGATCGCCGTCTTCGTCGCTGACGAGGGTGCGGAATTGACGACTCTCCTCGATCGATAGCGGCATGACCGCAACCAGAAAAACCGCGTGTTGCCTGGTCGCCCTGGAGGAACGGCCGCTCGTGAGGCCGCCCGCCTCGCACGTAGTCGAGATAGAAACTTTAGCTCCCAGTCAGCAGTCGATCGCGGTGAAACGCGGGTGCCGATGCGATCGTGGGAACTTGAAAAGTTGCGTCTAGTAAACTGCACCGGAAATCCGATAACCGTTACTGAAGTGCCGGGTGACCGGTTCGTATCATTGAACTCGGGCATTGCATGGAGTTGCTTTTGGAAAGTGCCCTGACAAGTAGGAAGCAAACGATGAGCGATTCTCGTCCTCCGATGACACACGCGACCGGCGCGCCGGTGGCGGACAATCTCAACATCATGACCGCAGGCCCGCGCGGGCCGGCGCTGCTGCAGGACATCTGGCTGATCGAGAAGATGGCGCACTTCGATCGCGAGGTGATCCCGGAGCGGCGGATGCACGCGAAGGGCTGGGGAGCCTACGGCACGTTCACGGTCACACACGACATCAGCCGGTACACCAAAGCCAAGATCTTTTCGCAGATTGGCAAGCAGACGCCTATGTTTGCGCGCTTCTCGACGGTCGCCGGCGAGCGCGGCGCCGCCGATGCGGAGCGCGACATTCGCGGCTTCGCTCTCAAGTTCTACACTGAGGAAGGAAATTGGGACATCGTCGGCAACAATACGCCGGTCTTCTTCTTCCGCGATCCGCTGCGCTTCTCAGATCTGAACCACGCGATCAAGCGCGACCCGCGCACCGGACTTCGCTCGGCCGATAACAATTGGGATTTTTGGTCGCTGCTTCCCGAAGCGTTGCACCAAGTGACGATCGTGATGTCCGACCGCGGAATCCCGAAGAGCTTCCGCCATATGCACGGCTTTGGCAGCCACACCTTCTCGATGATCAATGCGGCCAACGAGCGAGTCTGGGTCAAATTCCACTTCCGCACCCGGCAAGGCATCGAAAACCTCACCGATCAAGATGCGGCTGCGCTGGTCGCAAACGATCGCGAGACGCACGGACGCGATCTGCTCGACGCCATCGAACGGGGCGACTTCCCGCGTTGGACGCTATTCATTCAGGTGATGACGGACGCGCAGGCCAAGGCCCACAGTCACAATCCCTTCGATCTCACGAAGGTCTGGCCGAAGGCAGACTATCCGCTGATCGAGGTCGGGGTGATGGAGCTCAACCGCTGTCCGGACAACTATTTTGCCGAGGTCGAGCAGGCGTCGTTCTCGCCGGCCCACATTGTTCCCGGCGTCGGTTTCTCGCCCGACAAGATGCTGCAGGCACGCCTGTTTTCGTACGGCGACGCGGCGCGTTATCGGCTGGGAGTCAATCACCACCTCATTCCGGTCAACGCGCCGAAGTGCCCGTTCCACAGCTACCATCGTGATGGCCCAATGCGCACGGACGGCAATCTCGGCGGCACGCCGAGCTACTGGCCGAACAGCAAGGGTGCATGGATCGATCGCGATCCGCAGCTTGCCGAGCCGCCGCTCGAGTGGACGGGCGCAGCGGCGCACTGGGACCACCGCGTCGATGACGACCACTATGAGCAGCCCGGCATACTCTTCCGCAAGATGACGCCGGCGCAGCAGCAAGTTCTGTTCGAGAACACCGCCCGCGCGATGGGGGATGCGCGTCTCGAGGTGAAGCAGCGTCACATCGCCAACTGCGCGAAAGCCGACCCGGCCTATGGTGCAGGCGTGGCGAGGGCGCTGGGACTTACGCCTGCACAGGCCGCCGCAGAATAATCGGCGGCTCCCAATCACCACAGCCGCACGCCCCGTCGCGATTCACGCCGCTCCGGAGGTTTCCGTAACGATGGAGACACTTCCATGTCCGAGATGATTGCCGGCATTCGAGTGCCGGACAGCGCTATCGCCCACGCCGCCACCCAGCTCGTCCGCGATACCGAGGATGACCCGCTTTACAACCACAGCCGCCGCGTCTTCTTTTGGGGGGCGCTCACCGGCGAGCGCCGCGGCCTGAAGTACGACCCGGAGCTTCTGTATCTTGGCGCCATGTTTCACGACATGGGGCTGACCGAACGCTATTCGAGTCCCGATCTGCGCTTCGAGGTTGACGGGGCCAACGCGGCCCGCGATTTCATGAAGAGCTACGGCGTCGCGGAGCGCGATGTTGAGGACGTGTGGACCGCGATCGCGGTCCACACCACGCCGGCATCCCCGAACATATGCGTCCAACGATTGCGCTGGTGACTGCAGGCGTGGAGATGGATGTGCTTGGCATCGCCTATCACGACTTCAGCCATGAGCAACGCGACCATGTCTGCGCCCACCATCCGCGCGAGGCAAACTTCAAGGAAAACATCATTGACCACTTTGCCAACGGCATCATCAAGAAGCCGCTGTCGACCTTTGGCAATGTGAAGGCCGACGTGCTGGCACTGAAGGACATGAATTATGTCCGCCAGAATTTCTGCTCGATCATCCTTGGCTCCGCTTGGCCTAGCTGACACGGCAACGCCGGGGTAGAGCTCGCTTTCGCGGCGGAACCGGCCGAAGGTCGTGGACTTCAGCGGGACTGCCTTGTCGCAACCATCTCTGTCAGAGATCGTGCAGCGCTGAACCCTCACATTTGGCGTCGGTCCGTGGGCTTCCGGTACCTGTCGCGAATGCGCATTCCGGAAAATACCACTGCGTGCTGGTTAGACTGCGACGTCCATGCAACACCACGCGCGCGGCTGTAAGTCAGCTCTGCTAACCACGTTAACTCATAGTGAGCGCCCGGGATTTCATATTCCGACTTGTTGATAATAACCTCGCCAAGGCCAAGGAGCAGCCTCGCGATCTCCTAAACGTACCCATTGATCTCAAACCAGCGAGGCGGTTCCTGAGCTTCACGCCGGTTGTCCAGCCTGGCGGCCCTTGGGGCCTTGATTTACACCATCGTATACTTGTCCTCACGGAAGGTTAGAGCGTGTTAATAGTCTGGTTCGTTCCATCGGTAGATGCCGGCAAGTGCATGTGAGCAACTGCTGCAGCGAACGCAGCACTGTAGATCCGCGAGCATATCGACCGGTGGGGCTGGGTGAAGGTTGAGGACGCTTCCTTGCAGCAACGCGCTTACGAGGGTGAGTCATTTCACTTTGGACCGTTTCGTCTGGCGGTCTCTGAAAGGCTGCTGATGAACGGAGACGTGCAGGTGCCGCTGGGCAGCCGCGCGCTCGATGTCCTGATTGCTTTGGTGGAACGGCCAGGCGAGGTCGTCAGCCATGGGGACCTGATCAAAAGGGTTTGGTCCGGCGTGATCGTCGAAGAAGCCAGCCTTCGGGTTTCTGTTGCGGGGATCCGCAAAGCGCTCGGCGATGGTCGCGACGGTGCGCGTTACATTACCAACGTTCCCGGACGAGGTTATTGCTTTGTGGCGCCGGTCCAACGCTTGGTGCAAGGTGGCCAGTCCGCGGCTACACCTGTCGGGCGGGGCAAGGTGCAGACCCTGCCTGCGCGTTTGCTGCGAATGGTTGGCCGCGACGAGACAGTCGAAGCGTTGCGCCTGGAGGTAATGTCGCGGCGGTTCGTCAGCATCGTCGGGCCCGGCGGGGTCGGCAAGACGACCGTGGCTGTCGCCGTTGCGCATGGGCTGACGGACGAGTTCCGCGAAGCAGTCTGCTTCGTGGACCTCAGCGCGCTGCAGGAGGGCGCGCTCGTGGTTCCGGCAGTCGCTTCAGTCATGGGATGCCTGGAGCATACGCAGGACTCACTATCGCGGCTACTCGCATTCCTCACCGACAAGCGTCTTCTGCTGGTTCTCGATAGCTGCGAGCATGTGATTAAGGCCGTCGCTGTCCTGGCGGAGGGGCTTTTCCGTGAAGCGCCGCTTGTCCACATTATCGCGACCAGCCGCGAATCCCTCCGCGTTGAGGGCGAGAACGTCCACCCGCTTCGCTCTCTCGACAGTCCAAGAGGCGCGGCGTCGATGACAGCGGCCGAGGCACTGGCCTCTCCTGCTGTACAGCTCTTCATGGAACGGGCCGCTGCCGGCGGATATCGGGACGAGCTTACCGACGAGGACGCGTCCCTTGTCGCCGACATTTGTCGCCAGCTTGACGGGATGCCGCTCGCGATCGAGCTGACGGCCAGCAGGGCGAGCACTTACGGCATCGGTGGACTGGCAGAGCTGATCGGTGACCGCTTGATGCTGCTTTGGCAGGGGCGGCGCAGCGTGCCGCGACACCAGACGCTGCAGGCCATGCTCGACTGGAGCTACGAGCTCCTGTCGGAGCGCGAGAAAGCAGTCTTATCCGCGCTATCTGTGTTTGTCGGTGCGTTCACAATGAAGATGGCGCAAGCCGTCGTAGCAGACGCGGACCGCGATGAGCTGCAGCTTGTAAACGCCATCGCAAACCTGGTCGACAAGTCGTTGATCTCGGTCTCGCTGACGGGAGGCGCGAGCCCCTACCGGCTGCTTGATACGACGCGGGCCTATGCCGCGGTCAAATTGAAGGAGCAGGGGGCGGCGAACGCAACGGCAAGACGGCACGCGCTCTACCACGCAGAACGCCTCGCGGGACTCCGGACCGGCGTCTTGAGGGATCGCGATCTAACGCCCTACTCACGGCACATAGGCGACATCAGAGCGGCACTCGAGTGGAGTTTTTCGCCGTCCGGCGACAGGTCGGTCGGGGTAGCGCTGGGCGCAGGCGCAGTGCCCCTCTTCCTTGGAATGTCGATGCTGCGCGAGTGCCGCTGGTGGAGCCTGCAAACGCTGCGTGCGCTGTCAGAGGAAGATCGCGGGACAAAGCTCGAATTGGGACTGCAATTGTCCTTGGCGACATCATCGATCCACGCTCACAGTGACAGCGTAGAGGTAGGAGCGGCACTGGAACGGGGACTGAGCCTTGCCGATTCCCTGGGCGATGCCGACTACCAGTTGGAATTTCTGGCCGGTCTCAATCTTTATCGCGCTCGGCTCGCGGATTCTCGCGGCTCGTTGGCTGCAGCGCAACGCTACGCTGCCATAGCCAGGGAATTGGGCCGGCCGCGGGAGGTCGTGATGGCCGAGTGGATGCTTGGCGCGAGCTATCATCTGGTGGGAGAGCAGGCGGCTGCCCAGCAGAGCTATAAAAAAGGCTTCGAGGACGCAGCGGCTGCCAGCGTGAGCGTGCTGCATTCCTTCGGATACGATCATCAAGTGCGAGCGTTCGTGGGTTACGCGCGGACATTGTGGGACTGCGGCCTTCCGGATCAGGCGGCTCAGTTCGCATATAGAGCGATCGAGGTCGCCGAAAGGAAAGAGCATCCTGTCTCGCTTTGCATCTGCCTCGTCTTTGTCGCGCCGGTGTTTCTGTGGCGGGGCGATCGGCAGATTGCGGAAGAACTCGTAGAACGACTCATTACCTACGCTGGCAGGTACTCGCTCGCCATGTACAGGGCCGGCGGCCTCGGCTTGCGAGGAGCGCTTATGCTGGAGAGAGGGGATACAGAGCTTGGCATCAAGACGCTGCGCGAAGCGTTGTCCACTTTGCGAACCGAACAGCGAAACATCCTCTTGCCATCCAATTCGCGCGCCTTGGCCGAAGGTCTGGCCCGCACCGGAAACTCGGCAGAAGCGACCAGCATCATTGATGCGGCCGTAACCAACGCAATGCGCGGCTCCGGAGCCTTTGAACTACCGGATTTACTGCGGACTCGTGCGGCGGTGCTGCTCGCGGCGTCACCGGCGAACTGGCCGGCCGCCGAGACCTCGCTCAAGGACTCGCTTGACTGCGCCAGGCAACAGCACGCTCTTGGGTGGGAGTTGCGTTCAGCGACGGACTTGGCCCGCTTGTGGATGGAGCACGGGCGCGTGGACGAGGCACGGGCGCTGCTCGGCGACGTGTACGGACAATTCACGGAAGGATTCGAAACTGCCGACCTGAAAGAGGCAGAACGTCAGCTTCGCGTTCTCGGAGTCCGGACGTCTCGTCCTTGAGGTATTTCGTTCTCGCGGGCAGCGAGCCACGCCAGGGTTGTCAGGTCCGAGACGCAGAATCCGGCGGATGCTGCATCGCAGCATCGGCGCCAGCGTGAGGCTTTACACTCTGTTACATCAATAAACTCGCCGCCAGTCCGCTGTTGCTCCACTCTGTGTTCCCGTGAGCCGCGGAGCAATGGCCATGTCACCACGCTTTCCCCTGCCACCCTTCACTTGGGACACCGCTGCGGAGAAAGTCCGAGCTATCGAGGACTGCTGGAATAGCCGCGAGCCCGCCCGGGTGGCACTGGCCTACACCATCGATAGCTTCTGGCGAAATCACCTCGAGTTTTTCTCCGGACGCGCCGCCATCGAAGCGTTTTTGGCGCGCAAATGGGCAGATCAGTTGGAGTACCGGCTGATCAATGAAGTCTGGGCATTTACCGACAATCGGATCGCGGCGCGCTTTGCCTATGAATATTGCGACAGGGGAGGACGTTGGTTCAGGGCCTATGGAAACGAGAATTGGGAGCTCGATCCGGATGGGCTGATACGACGGCGTCTCGCCAGCATCAACGAATATCCGATCGCTAAGACCGACCGGATGTTCCTGTGGCAGCTGGGACGCAGGCCCGATGACCACCCTGAGCTTAGCGATTTCGACTTTTGAGACGCTTGACGCAATCCATCCGAGTGATTCTGCGATGACGACACAGTTCAACCGGCTTGATCTGAACCTCTTGCGCGTCTTCCACGCCATCATGGAGGAACGAAGCGTGTTGCGCGCGGCCCAGAGGATTTGCCTTAGTCAGTCGGCCGTCAGCCACGCTCTCGCGCGGCTGCGGGAGATGCTGGACGACGAATTGTTCGTCCGCACGGCAAGCGGAATGCAGCCGACTGCGCGTGCGCTTGTCATGGCTCCATTGATCCGCCAGGCATGGAAATCGCTGGAAGCGGCGATCGGTCTGCCCAGATTCGAGCCCGCCAAATCGGCCACGCGGTTCACAATCGCAGTGAACGACTTTGTGACCGCGGTTATGGCACCTGATCTCCTCCGCCTGTTGAGACAAGAGGCGCCGTTTGTCGATCTCGTGATCCGTCCGGACGCTCGGATCGATTTGACCGAGCAGATCGATCGCGGACAGATCGACGCCGCAATCGGAACCTTCTCGGACGTTCCAGCGCGGTTCCAGTCGAGCTCGCTGTTCGCGTATGACGATGTTCTCATCGCCCATTCTTCGCGGAAGCTTGGCAGACTGTCGCTCGAATCGCTGTCCCGCCTGTCACTCGCGGCGGTGTCGCTGCATGGCGAGCACGAAGGGCTCGTGAACGGCTTTGTGTCCGAACGTGGATTGACTCGCCGATCGGACATGTACGATCGAGCGGCGCTCGAACAGGCCTTCACCGGATCGCAGCAGGCCCCGCGTATGGCGATTTCACTGTCACACTTTCTTGCGCTGCCTGCTCTGCTCGAGGATTCCGAGCTCGCCGCGATCGTACCGCGACCACTCGCGAGCTCATTGGCCAGCATCCACCCCTTGTCGACATACGAGCTGCCCTACAAGACGGGCTTGATGGACGTTGGCGTTCTCTGGCATGAGCGCAATACGAACGATGCGCCGCAGCAGTGGCTGCGAGAGATGCTGAGGCGTGCAACCGGATCGCTGCGCGCAAGTCCTGTTCGTTTCCCATCAACCCTCATATGTTCGTCGCCTTCAGCGGCCTCCATAGCGCGCTTTGCTACACTGGTATCGTCGCCCGCCAACGAAGCATTGGAGATATGAAATCCTGACGGAACTACTTTCCCGCCGGGCGGCCGACCTCATTTCGGCCGGTATGGGTCGGAGGGTTTAGGGGCCATCACTTAGATTGCCTAGGCTGTTCGATAGCTCCAGTCGTCATTGTATAAGGATGCGCGCTGGACCAGCTTCTCCGTGCTCAACGTCGCTTCGATCTCGGCAACGTCCAAGCCAGCCGATCGGCCCATGCCTTCTGTCCGGCCTGATCAGTGATCAGATCCTGGCGGATCTCGATTCCAGTGTTCATCAGCCCGCGCCTGTTGCCATGAACGGGATCGTGTAGTCCGTCTGCATCCTCGATCGGACCGTCGGGCTCAAGGCTCACGGTGGCTCGGAATGGCTTATCGGGCTCACTACCGTTAATCGGCGTGGGATCCCGACGCCGATCGGCACGATAAATCTTTGATCGAGCGGTCATGCTTCGGCGCCGATTTGGAGGCTGCGAACGCCTGTCTCGTCGCGAGGGAGCCGTGCACTCAAGACCCGACGGGATCAGGCGACCCTAAAGCGGGATGGGGTTAGGTTGAATCGATTTGGGATTCCCAAATCAGTGTGTTTCTGATTCACCATGCTGGCTGGATAGGAGGCCAGCATGGATGGGCAAGCCTTATTCTCTGGATCTGCGTAAGCGTGTCGTGGCCGCGATCGAGGGCGGGATGTCGCGCAATCGGGCGGCCAAGCAGTTCGGGGTGGCGATCAGCACGGCCGTCGGCTGGATGCAGCGGGTCGAGGAGACCGGTAGCGTTGAGCCCGGCCAGATGGGCGGTCACAAGCCGAAGGCGGTTCGGGAGACCACGCAGTCTGGCTGTCGCAGCGGATCAGGGACGGCGATTTCACCATACGCGGTCTCGTTGCCGAACTTGCCGACCGCGGCCTGAAGGTCGACTACCACTCGGTGTGGGACTTTGTGCATGCCGAGAAGTTCAGCTTCAAAAAAAAGCGTAGCGGCTGGCGAACGCGATCGACCCGAGGTCGCGCGGCGGCGAGCCCAGTGGACAAAATATCAAGGTCGCGTCGAAGCTGAGCGGCTGGTCTTCATCGACGAGACCTGGACCAGGACTGATATGGCGCCCCTGCGGGGATGGGCGCCGCGCGGGCGCAGACTTCACGCCAAAGTTCCACATGGCCGCTGGAAGACCATGACCTTCCTGGCGGCCCTGCGCCATAACCGGATCGATGCGCCATGGTTCATCGAGGGGCCGATCGATGGCGTGAGCTTTCGCACCTATGTCGAGAAGGTTCTTCTGCCCGTCCTTCGACCCGGCGATATCGTCGTCCTGGATAACCTCGGCAGCCATAGGAGCAAAGCAGTTCGCCAGCTCATCCGTTCGGTCGGTGCCAAACTGTTCTTCCTGCCAAAATACTCACCCGACCTGAACCCGATCGAACAGGTCTTTGCCAAGCTCAAGCACCTGCTCCGCAAAGCTGCCGCGCGAACCGTCGACGCGGTTTGCGCCGCAATCGGCCATGCACTCGATGCCTTCACCTCCGAGGAATGCGCCAACTACCTCAAAAATTCAGGCTATCGAACTTAATGCCATCGCGCTTTAGTTCGACTTCGTCCGGCGGCAGGTCCGCCCAAACAATCGGAACGGACGCGAAGTGGCAGATTGATCAAAGCCATTCTACAGCAGCCTGATGTAGTAGCGGCAGCACCGCGCATACTTGCGTTAGACTGGCCGGTGCTGGCCGCAACGCCTGCGGTACCGAACGGCCGTAAGGAGTTCGCTGACCCGACATGTGGAACTGCCATGCTCCCGATCCGGCTTCGACCACTCAAGCCTCGCCGGCGCTAGTCGCAGGGTTGACGTGATCATCCGATGATCAGTGCACTACCACGCTGACGCACCGCTGGCTTTCTTCTTGAAGTCTGTCAACTGCTAGTGTATTGTCTCACGCATCGATACTGGCCGAACAACTGTTCCGCTTTCGCCTCAGATCCTGACGGCGCGCACGTTTCAGACATTCTCCATCATCGACTCACCGGACGGCTGGCGGCAACTCTGCGCGCCAGGTCCTGCGCGCATAAGAAGGAAAACCTGATGAACACCGGTACAGTGAAGTGGTTTAATACCCAAAAGGGCTTCGGCTTTATCCAGCCATCAAACGGCACCAACGACGTCTTTGTTCACATCAGCGCGGTCGAACGCGCCGGTATGGGAACTCTGACGGAAGGTCAGACGCTGTCTTACGATGTCGTCGCAGACCGTCGTACTGGCAAGTCCGCTGCCGAAAATCTTCGTGCTGCTTAGTTAAGAGCACGACAGACCTATCGCTCTAGCCACGGATGTACTGGCAGAGCTTGTGGTCCTGCCCCGCTCCCGAGTTATCGGGGCGGGGTTTTTCATTCAAGCAGGTAAAAAGATCGAAAAGCGGGCGCGACTGCGGCTTCCTGTTGCGCCTGTGTCCGGTGGGCTACGTCAACATGTTCACCAGCCGCATCGGGAACGTGATTCCTCAGTGCCAAGCAGGAGAGTCAATGAGCATCGTTAAACGTCATCTGGCCGAGCAAGAAGAACGCATGGTCCTGATCGAGGAGATTTGTATCGATACAGGAGCGCTTGTCTTGGACACTGCCACAGACGAAGTTTACTTCTCCGCGGACGAAGCGGCTTACAAGAACGCATACGTCACGGTGTTTCAAGCTTGGGCGAAGGGCACGATCAAGGGCACAGCGGAACAGATATTCGAGGCTACAAAATCCATTCTTGAAGACTAGCGAGACCGCCGATAGACCCGCAAACGTCGAGAAAGCAAATATGTCATACGCTTATAAGCTAAATGAAGAGGTTCGGCACCACGCTCAAGGTCCCCAAGGACGCGCCGCAACTGAAGCGCCAAAGATCTACACGATCGTACAGTGCATGCCGATCGAGACCGATGGACGAGTAAGATACCGCATCAAGTGCAGGTCCGAGAACATTGAGCGCGTGGTTACGGAAGATCAGCTTTCGTATTTTCACTGATCTCCGTATCTTTGCCGCAAGCGTTCATCAGACAGTGCCCGGAGGCAGCAGGGAGGAAAAATGTCAGACCGGCGGGAGCTCTATCGGAGCCCAAACGGGGACGCGTGGTTCATCGCACGCGAGCCCACAAACGGTTACGCTTTCATCATCCACCAGCCCAATGCGCCCTCTGGTGGCCGGCTATCTCACGTCGAGCTGGGCGAGTTCTTGCGTGACGGGAAGCGACCCGAACAGCAAGCATTGTTGCGATTGATCGGAACGCTGGTCGAGGTCCCGCCGTTTGCGTAGGATCATTACACTCATCGATCATGGCCAACTCGCCTCATAACGCTGATGGCCCACTTCAAGGCTGCTGCCAACTTGAACGCGAGTCTAACACTTCTTTGTAGGTCGACACGTTGGGCTACCGGCCGCGGGGATCTTCGACGGGCCACAAGCGTTCAGCACCCTGCTTTGCCGCGAGAGAGTCTCGGCCGCCCGCGAGAATGGCGCTTCGGTTGAGGGAGCTGGAATAGTACAAGCGAGTCCAGACCTTCAGCCACGCCAGAAGCACCTGACGCACGCCTGAAGGATTCATCGAGTCACTTCGCGTAACCCTGTGATCGGAGCCAAGCGATCCGACGCTCTCCATTCATCCAATCATCAATATCGGCTTTGCTCGTGAAGCCCGTAATCTCTCGCGCTTCTGCGCCCGGGTACTCGGCGATGATTGCCCAGTCGCCCTCGGATTTACGAACTGGTTTGAAGCTCACTTTTATTTTTGCCATGCCGAACTATGTAGGAAGGCGGCCAAAAAGGGAACCCCGTTGTGCCATGTTCGGCCTAGAGTAAGTACCAGACGCCGCCGGCCTACCGAGGATGCCTTACTCTGGAGCGATCCTGTAGACATCGCCGGGTTTGAGGTTGAGTTCCTCGAACATCCTCTGCTGCTTTTCAGTCAGGACCGCTGGCACAACTTCCGCAGTCCAGCCTTCGGGAACGGCAGCAAGGACTAGCGTCAATGCCTGATTAGGCTTGGCTAAGGCGAGCCACATCTGCTTCGTTGACTGCGGAGCGTCGTCCGAGGTGACCTCAACGATAGTGAATGAAGTGCCGAACGACTCTGCCATCAATGGCTAATCCGCGGAATTGCTAGGAGTTGCAATAACTAGCTGGGTCGCGGAAGGCGGACGGGGCCAGCAATCAATCTATAGGTGGGCACCCAAGCGGTGTTCCACGATTCTATGGTCGCGCCGCAAACCGAGCACTCGAAGCTGGCGATCTGCCGACCCAGGGCCATCGCCTCGGTTCGGGTATAGACCGCTCCACACTGGCAGGATCGGTAATGAGAATCGGGCATCCCCGTTTATGCGCTCAAAAGGCGAAACGGGCCACTGCGAAAATTGAACTAGGCCGCTGAGGATGGAAGCAGGATAGCCGGTGAAGCCGGGAGATACAGGCCCCCGAGAGCTAAGCCTGGCACCGCTGTGCGGGCGCCGCCTTGCCCCAGCTCTGCATATATAGTTACTCTCCACTAGTTACTCTCCACGCGAAGCTCAATTCGATACTGGCAGAAACTTCACATGCCAACGACGACACGCGAGTACATTAATTTCTGGGTCGAGAACAGCGTTCACGCTGCGGAGCAATATGGGATGCCGGGCGCTTCGCAAAGCGTGGACGTATTGGTTGACCGCCTCGCTGAGGGGGCCAAGACTCAAAACATCCCGCGAGAGGCCCTTGAGAAGGCGGTCGGTGATCTAAAGCAGTACATTGAGGGAAAACTCGCGACTGCTAACCGGATTGAGCAGGATCGCCGCAAGTGACCTCGAGTTGCGCAGAGCCGACGAAGTCGCGTCTATCTAGCTCCGATCAGGAAAGGCACTGTGAGAACGGCCATGGCAATGCGAGAGGAAATAAAGCGAGTGATACATGCTGCGACACCCGGTATGTCGCAGCAGCTCTACTCAACACTGCTGGTGTTAGGCGAGCTCCTTAGCAACGCACTCGACAGAATCGATGAACTCGAGAAGAAGGCCGGCGGACAAACGGTAGACAAGCGCTGATCGCCGCCCGATCTCATTGCTCAAGCTTTTTCCGGCTACCTAGAACGGCGTGAGGTTAGCCACAGGCGAGGTCCGCAATGGGTCACGCACGGAAGAACTCAGGTTGAGCATATCGAGTCCGCTTTACCCCCAAAGAGCAGACATCTAGACTAGCGGACATGCCGGGTCGGCCGCTGGGGCCAAATCCGGACATTGTTAGCACGACGCCCAAAGTCATCGACATCGCACTACTCGTTCGGCATGGCGATACGATTCAGACCCTCCAGCATCCGCTGGTGCCAGCAATTGCACCCGTTCGCGGCCGTGAGCGCCGGGATTGCGTGTGTCCTTCTTGCTCAGGCAGCGAAGATGAAGCGTGTGCCCGTGTAGGAGCGCAGGAGCTTGTTCGGCATCTCGGCCTTTGCCATTTCGTAGAACGGCTCACCCGTGCAGTGCAGCGGAATGACGTAATCGATGTCGATACCCTTCAGCGCTGTGATCGTGTCGCGCACATAGTCCTCCTTGTAGGGCGCGAGGTGGAAGCCGCCGATCACCGCATGAACCTTGCTGATACCCGACGCCGCTTGGGCTTGTTTGATTGCGTTGATTACCCCGCGATGGCTGCAAGACGTCAACACGATCAACCCGCGGCCTTTTAGATTGAATGCGGTGGCGATCTCGTGCCGGAATTGGTCCGGGACGACAGCCTTCATCCGTTCGTCCTCCGGAAGCTTGTCGGCATAGCATCCAATGCCGCGATCCACGCCGATCTTCATGGCGCTGGGGGACAGCAGCTTCTCAAAGCTCGTTTGGCCGATGTGCCCCGTGGTGAAGCCGTGATCGGCGACCAGTGCCGGCCCTTCGGCATAGGTCACCGCGACATTGGCACCTTCCAGTGCCTTGCGATCCAAGGCTCCAAAGTCGCCGCGCACCGGCGGAGCAGTCCATTCGCGGGAGCAGAATGCCTCCTCGCCGCCGATGTAGATCGGTAGCTTGGCTTTGAGCTTGCCGTTGTTTTGTTTAAGGAAGCCGGCGAGACCGCCAAAGTGATCGTAGTGACCGTGGCTCAAGACCAGCGCATCAAGCGCGGCCGGATCGATGCCTACGAGATTGGCGTTGTTGACCAGCGCGTCCGGTGTGAAGCCGAAATCGACCAGCACATGTCGTGTTTCGGCGCCGCGCCGCGACTCGACGTGCATCGACAGTCCGAACTCACTGATCAACGTTTTACCCGGCGGCTTGCCACTGCCGATGCCCCAGCCGAAGTGTTCAATCTCAACATCGGAAACCTTCCGGCTCGGCGCGACAGCGAATTGGTAGCTGTCGACGACCACGCGCACTGCCACACGATCGATCTCCGGAACCTTACCGGCGACCGTTTCTGCGCGTACCGGCTTCCCGCTGCCGATCAGCGTCGCCACGAGGGCGCTGAACAAGGCAGCACCGCCGCCGCATACCACATCGCGTCGATGAATTGCGTTGCATTGGCAAATTAACATGATCAAATCCTCCGTTTACGTGGCCTCTGCTGCCGCAAGGCATCACGCGGAAACGCACTCCGGGGCGGAGGCGTTGGGGTGCCGAACACACCGGCGTCTGGCAGCCCGCACACCGAGGATTAGACGCATCCTATCCCGCACGGGACAGCGTCGCGAGTCACATTGGTCCGGTTCGGGTCAAAGGCGGCCCCCGCTTCGCTCAAATTGGACCCAAGTACGTCTCCAATCGTCTCAAAGCGGACGCGGGATTGGAAGGGCTCCGGGCTGAAAATGACCAGCCTCACTAGCTGAGGAGGTCAACCATGACCGATATCCCAAGCACCATCCCTGCCGTTTCGTGAGAAGGTGCGCCAGGTGTTGGCCGACACGCGGCCTGATATCGATGATTCCGAGGTCGAAACGCATTTCGCACAACGCCGTGCCGCTGCGCTTCGAAAGGCACCGGAGCAGGAACGGTGAAACTAGAGCGTGATGAAGTTAGGTTCGTGCATATCCTGAGTTTGCCAAGTAGCTTGCGCATTCTTTGGGCGTGAAGAGCTGCAGAACCTGGCCGATGGCGAGGCAGACAGCGTCGACGGTTCGGGCGGCCGCTTTTCGGAGAAAGTG
>NZ_JBUYEN020000013.1:0-204378 GCF_055229415.2 Bradyrhizobium sp. Leo114
GCCGGAAAGGAAAAAATGGTCATTCGCATTGCACTCGCCCGTAAGCTCCTGGTCCGTCTCAACGCCAAAGCACGCGATGCGCGCGCCGCTTACGCCAATGCAACTTGACAACCCAGATAGTCGCTCACCCGGCGCTGCGCGCCCACCTCTCCCTATGGGAGAGGTGGACAACCGCGGTCACGCCGATTCAACCAAATGACATCATGCTCTAACCCCGATCTTCGAGGCTGAACGGCTCTGGATGTCAGCCGAGACGAAGACGACGCTCGCCAAAGGCATAGAGCTGCCGCCACAGCAGGCGATTGAACAGCGTCACCATCACGCACATGACGGCGATGCCGAGCACGACCTTCGGAAAATCGCCGGCTTCGGTCGCTCGCGCGATATAGGAGCCGAGGCCGATCGCGGTCAGATGGGTGTCGCCCCAGCTTGCGACTTCCGCGACGATCGAAGCGTTCCACGATCCGCCCGAGGCGGTGATTGCTCCGGTGACGTAGTAGGGGAAAATGCCGGGCAGGATCACCTTCACCCACCAGCGCCATCCCTTCAGATGGAAGCTGCCGGCGGCTTCCCGCAAATCGCTCGGGAAGGCGGCGGCGCCGGCGATCACGTTGAACAGGATGTACCACTGGGTGCCGAGGATCATCAGCGGGCTGAGCCAGATGTTCGGATTCAATCCGAAATGCACGATCAGCACGACAAACACGGGAAAGGCCAGGTTGGCCGGGAACGCCGCCAGGAACTGCGCGAGCGGCTGTATGCGTTCGGCGAGTTTCGGCCGCAGCCCGATCCAGACGCCGATCGGTACCCATATGATCGTTGCCAGCGCAATCAGCACGACCACGCGCGCGAGCGTGACGAATCCATATCCAACCGCAGTGGTCACGTCAGACCAGCCGAGCGTGGCGGAGAGATACTGATAGATCTTCCAGGTCGCGTAGCTCGTCACGGCGGCGACCACTGCCAGCCATATGCCGTCGACGAGGCGGGAGGGCTGGCTGCTCTTGCCTTGCGTCCGCAGTACCGCAGGCACGCTGATGCGGAGGGTCGAAATGACCTTGTTCGCAGCGCCAAGTGGATAGGTCAACGCGCGCAGCGCGCGCGTACGCCTGAAGAGGTCGAACATCCAGGACGTCGGTGGCTCGGTGGAGGCAGTCTGCTCGAAGCGGAATTTGTCGGCCCAGGCCACGATCGGGCGAAACAAGAGCTGGTCGTAGGCGATGATGACGAGCAGCATGGTCATCAGCGCATAGACGATCGCCGGCAGGTTCTGCTCTTGAATGGCCAGCGCCACATAGGAGCCGACGCCGGGCAGGGTGACCGTCGTGTTGCCCACGGTGATCGCCTCCGATGCCACCACGAAGAACCAGCCGCCGGACATCGACATCATCGCGTTCCAGATCAGGCCCGGCATCGCAAAGGGCACATCCAGTCGCCAGAACCGCTGCCAGCCGGAGAGGTGAAAGCTCTGTGTTGCTTCCTCCAGATCCTTCGGCACGCTGCGCAGCGATTGATACATGCTGAAGGTCATGTTCCAGGCCTGGCTGGTGAAGATCGCGAACACGCAAGCGAGCTCGGCACCCAGCACCTGCCCCGGGAACAGGTTCATGAAGAACACGACCGTGAAGGTCAGGAAGCCGAGGATCGGCACCGACTGCAGGATGTCGAGCAGCGGGATCAGCACGATCTCCGCGCGCCGGCTCTTGGCGGCGAGCGTGGCATAGATGAAGGTGAAGACCGTCGAGCAAACGATCGCCAGCAGCATCCGCATCGTGGTCCGCAGCGCATAGAGCGGAAGATTGCGCGGATCGAGCGTAACCGGCGTACGCTCGAGCTCCGACAGCGGCTCAATCGTCTGCTTGCCGCCATAGACGATCAGCACCAGGACGCCGATCAAGAGCAGCAGCGCCACCACATCCCAGATGTTGGGCCGAAGCGAGTCCGGCCCGAGAACGGCAGCGCGAATATCCCGAAACATCATGAGCCACCTCTGGTCGGAATTCGGTGCGATCGGCCCGAGAGGATCGAGACCGGACCGCGATCGGTGTTATAGGCAGGCTTCACGACGAACCGATAGTCGAGGCCGGTCGAGAGCTGCCCGTCGCGAGCAGGGTCACGTTGGGACGAATTTCATGAATTATTTCAAGGTGATTTGCCCGGTCCAGCCTTGGCGCGAAAAATAAACCGCTTAACCCGTCGGGCAAATCAGTGATTTAACTCGGCGCGTCTCACGGCGGATGAGGGGCGGCTCGCGATCGTCACGAACGTTGCGGTGAGATGCGGTGGACGCAGGTGTTGCGACTGACGAGCGTGACATCAGCGGACGGCGAAGTCGTGTGGTCCTGGCGCCCCGACGCTGGCGCTAAGTTCTGTGGATCAAGTATCCGCAAGACGACGGTGGCAAAAGAGCCCGGTCACCGGGGAGAGCACGAAGTAAGCCGTAACACCATCGCGCAGGGAAAGCCGGACTGCTTCGGTTGAACCTGTGGTCCTACCCCCGTGCTTTTTGTTGCACGGGACCCACGGGTGCAACCAGCACCCGGCTTTCCCTGCGCCCTCTGATTTCGAAGAGGGTGGAAAGAACGCAAACCTCGGGCGATCCATGCCGCGAGAACGCGCACTCACATCCTCTCCGCTGTTTGAAATTCAAATCAGACCTCACCCCGTCATTGCGAGCGCAGCGAAGCAATCCATCGCGCCACTTGTGGAGACGTGGATTGCTTCGCTACGCTCGCAATGACGTGGATAGCGCGGCGCGCTTCAATCCATCCCCTCACCCTCTCTGGATGAGGGTCTGGCGGAATCGTAGATTTGTAGGGTGGGCAAAGCAAAGCGAAGCGTGCCCACCATCCCGAGCGCGGTGCTTGATGGTGGGCACGCTTCGCTTTGCCCACCCTACGGGCCTCTGGCGGAATCGTAGGATGGGTAGAGCGAAGCGAAACCCATCATTCACGCGCTTGCTCCATCGCGATGGCTTTCGCTGCGCTCTACCCATCCTGCCAACCCGCGGAATGGTGCGGCACTTCGAAAGCGTTCTAATTGCCTCGGCAACGGTTGAGAGGCAGATAGACTGATGATTCGCTGGCCGGCTCCAGGCAAAGGACGTGACGCACATCTATCATCGCATCTTCGATCAGTTCCGCGTCTTCGACTCCGAGGGAGTATCAAGGGAGGACGACTTCGAGGGGACTGCGCAATGGCTCGAATCTCCCGGCTGCCTGTTCCAGCGAAACAATTTCATCCTTGATCGCATGATACGCAGCGAAGGCATGATCAAGGCCGGCCTGTTCGTCACCATCGTGTTGAAGGGCTCAGGCCAGGGAGGTCCGCATCGCGATGTCACGCGGTTCCGCTACTCGGAAAATTCGATTGTCGTGATGGCTTTGCGGAAACCGCAGCTCTGGAGCGGCGAGACCTCCGGCGGAGTGCGTATGTTTGCCGCGGGCCTCGCCTTTCCCAAGGCATCGATCGATCGGCTTGGCCTGCAGCGCGAGTTCCTCGAGCTATTTTCCTCGGCGGAATCGGATGAATTCGTGGTCACGCTGAAGGCGCCGCCACGCATCCTTGCCATGGCAACCGAAATGCTGTCTCCGACACTCGATGGACGCGCGGAAGAGCTGCTGCTGTCCGCGCATGCCATGGAGATCCTCGCGCGGGTCATATCGATCGCGGGCGAGCGCGCGAGCATGGAGATGGCCGGTGATCACAAGCAGCGCCGGCTGCGCGCGATCCGCGACGCGATCGACGCGGATCTGCGGCGCCCGTGGAAAGTCTCCCAATTGGCGCGCGAGGCAGGCATCAGCCGCCGCTCCTTCAACACCCATTTCCGACGGGCGTTTGGCGTCAGCGCCTCCGAATATCTGCGGACGCGCCGGCTCGAATCGGCACGCGATGCGATCATCGAGCAGGGTATATCGATCAACGAGGCGGCCTATCTGGCGGGCTACGGCAACCCCGCCAATTTTGCGACCGCGTTTCGCAAGCATTTCGGATACGCCCCCAGTCGCTGCCGTCCATCAAATTAGAATGAGAATAATTCTACCCAGTGGGGCGGCTGATCGTGACGTGTGTCCACTAAGGTAGCAAGCTGATGCTGATGTTCCGGCAGCCAATCTGGAGCTTGTCGACAATAGATCAAAGAGTTTTTGCGCAATCGCAAAGGCGTGAGCTTCGCAATTCTTGCACTCAGTCCCCTGAGTCCGCGGGCGTTCCGCGACGGGGGATCTGGCGATGGAATTCAAGCGAAAGAGCGAGTGGGGACTCGCCCTTGTGACGATTTGTGGCTTCGCTGCGATGGCATTCACGGACACGCCGGCGCTGGCGCAGAGTCCGTCCGGCGCGGAGCAGCCGAGATCGAACACCGAATTGCCGCCGGTCACGGTCGATGCACCTCGCCAGCAGCGCAGCCGTGTGGCTCCGGTGCGATCGACGCGGGCTGCGCGATCCGGCCGCAACGTCGCGCGGCGGACGCCGGCCCCGGTGACGCAGGAAGCCGCGGCGCCGGGCGGAGCGGCCGGACGCTCAAGCGGCGAGAGGGGTACCGGTCCGGTGGTCGGCTATCTCGCCAAGCAAAGCGTGACCGCGACCAAGACGGACACGCCGATCCTGGAGACGCCGCAGTCGATTTCGATCGTCACCCAGGACCAGATCCAGGCGCAGGGCGCGCAGAACGTCGCCGAAGCGTTGCGCTATACGCCTGGTGTCACGGTGCAGAGCTTCGGGGCCAATGCGTTCTTCGACAACTTCAAGCTCAGAGGCTTCGATGCGCCGAGATATCTGGATGGCCTGCGGCTGCCGCTGGACAACACCACCTTCGCCGTGCCGCGGATCGAGACCTATGGGCTCGAGCGGATCGAGGTGCTGAAGGGGCCGTCGTCGGTGGTCTATGGCCAGTCCGAGCCGGGCGGTCTGCTCAACATGGTGAGCAGGCGGCCGACGGCGACGCCGCAATACACGATCGAGGGCACGTTCGGCTTATTCGATCGCTTCCAGGGCGCGTTCGACCTCGGCGGCCCGATCGACAAGAATGGCGAGTTCCTCTCCCGCATCGTCGGGCTCGCACGTGACAGCAATACCCAGACCGACTTCGTGCAGGACAACAAGCTGTTCATTGCGCCGAGCTTCACCTGGGCCCCGACGACGGACACCAGCTTCACGCTGCTCTCGCAGTACCAGAAGGCCGACAACAGGGGCTACCAGCAATACGTGACGGGCCAGGTGTCGTTCCTGCCCAACCCGAACGGGCACGTTCCATACAGCCGCTATCTCGGTGTACCCGGGGCTGACGGCTACAATCTCGAGCAGTTCATGGTCGGCTATGCCTTCGAGCACCGCTTCGACAACAACCTGCAGTTCCGGCAGAACCTGCGTTACACCGATGTCACCAACGATCTCTCTTCGGTTCGCACGGAAGGCATGGCGACCGACCGTCTCGTCAACCGCAGCTATAATTATGTGAAGGCAAGCGCCGCCAACATCGCTCTCGACAACCAGTTGCAGGCGGATTTCCTGACCGGACCGCTCGCCCACAAGGTGCTGTTAGGCTTCGACTACTTCAATCTCTGGTCCAACACCGACTATCGATCCGCCGGTATCGCTCCGATCGATGCCTACGCTCCGGTATATAATACCGCTGTTCCGTCCTTCGCATCATTGGCGCCATTCATCCTGCGCAACGACAAGCTGAGCCAGGCCGGTCTCTATCTGCAGGACCAGATCAAGCTCGACCGCTGGACGCTGACGGTGAGCGGCCGCAACGATTGGGTGAGCACGGATTCGAAGAGCTTCGCAGTCTTTCCGCTCGCCGGCAGCTATTCCCGCGACGACCGCGCGCAGACGGGACGCGTCGGCCTCAACTATCTCGTCGATTTCGGATTGTCGCCCTATGTGAGCTATGCGACGTCGTTCACGCCGAACCTCGGCGCCGATCTCGCCGGCAACTCGTTCAGGCCGACCACCGGCGAAGGCACTGAAGCCGGCGTCAAATTCATGCCGAATGGATCGAACCTGATGCTGACGGCCGCCGTGTTCGAGATCAAACAGCAGGACATTCTCACCGCAAGCCCGATCAATCCGCTGCTCAACGTGCAGACCGACGCCGTTCGCGTTCGCGGCTTCGAGTTTGAAGCGAAAGGCAACATCACCCGCGAACTGGAGATCGTCGGCGGCTACAGCCATCTCGATCCGAAGGTCACTTCAAGCATTGCCGGATATGCCGGCAAATACATGATGAACACGGCCCAGGACCAGGCCTCGCTCTGGGGCAAGTACACCTGGTACGATGGTCCGGTTGCAGGTCTCGGGCTCGGGTTCGGCGTGCGCTATGTCGGCGAGACCTATGGAGACAGCTTCAACACTTTCGTCATCCCGGCCTATACGCTGTTCGATGCCGCCGTGAGCTACGATTTCGGCTATCTGCGGCCGGACTGGAAGGGATTGAAGGCGCAGGTCAACGTGACCAACCTGACCGACCACTTCTACGTGGCGTCGTGCTTGACCGGCTTGCCCTATTGTGGCTTGGGGAATGGACGTACGGTGCTCGGCACGTTGAAATATAGCTGGAACTAGGACGGCAAAGTGACGGCGGCAACCAGGTCTCTTCGGCGATGGGGTTTCGTCCACAAATGGACGAGCCTCATCTGTACGGTGTTCATGCTGCTCCTGTGCATCACGGGGCTGCCGCTGATTTTCCATGAGGAGATCGACGACCTCCTGCACAGCCAGGTGAAGCCGGCTGAGGTGGCGGCGGATGCGCCGCTTGCCGATCTCGACCATCTGCTCGCCAACGCAATCGCCAATGCAGCGGGACAGGTCCCGCATTTCCTGATCTGGGACCGGGACGATCCGAACGCGATGTTCGTCAGCGTCGGGCCTTCGATCACGTCCGATCCGAGCAAGAACCTCTTGATCCGGATGGACGCGCATACGGGCGCCTATCTGGATGCACCTGACGTGACCGGCCGTTTCACCTACATTATGCTCAAGCTGCACACGGATATGTTTGCAGGTCTGCCGGGCAAGCTCTTCCTTGGCCTGATGGGCATCCTGTTCTGCGTCGCCATCATCTCCGGCATCGTCGTCTATGCGCCCTCGATGCGGAAGCTGAGCTTCGGCACGTATCGCGCCGGCCGGACGCGCGTGGTGCGCTGGCTCGACGTCCACAACCTTGGCGGCATCCTTCTCGTTGCGTGGACGCTGGTGGTCGGCTTCACCGGCGTCATCAACACATGGGCCGACCTGGTCCTGAAGATGTGGCAGTATGGGCAGCTTGCCGAGATGACTGCGCAATATCGCGATCGCTCGGTGCCCGCGAAGCTGACGTCGGTCAATGCAGCGGTCGAGGTGGCGGCGCATGCGGTGCCGGGGATGACGCCAAGCTTCGTCGCATTCCCCGGCTCGATCTTCAGCAGCAAGAGCCACTACGCGGTGTTCCTGCGCGGCAACACGCCGCTCACCTCGCGCCTTTTGAAGCCGGCCCTGGTCGACGCCGAGACCGGCACGCTCACCGACAGCCGCGATATGCCCTGGTACGTCTCGACGCTGTTCATTTCCCAGCCGCTGCATTTCGGCGACTATGGCGGCATGCCGCTCAAGATCCTCTGGGCACTGCTCGACGTGCTCACGATCATCATCCTCGGCACCGGCATCTATTTGTGGGTGCGGCGGCGAAGGGCAGGGGTCAGCGTCGATCGCGTGATCGCGCGCTCCTCCAACCTCGAAAGTCCCGCATTGTCGTCCTGATGACGTCGCGCAAACCCATGCATCGCACGCTTCGACAGATCTTTATCGCGCCCCTGCTGGTCGCGATCGTCAGCACGCTTGGCCTCGTCGGCGCGCTCGTGGGAGACGGTTGGTGGGATGCCCTCTCATGGGTCACCCTGGCCGTCCCGGTTGTCCTCTATTCGCTCTTCATCTGGTGGCGAAAGCCGAATTGAGCGGCCGGCGCCTCAGACGATCTGTGTTGCCATGACAGACAATTTCATGGCCGCCGCGAGCACCTGCATGGCCTGGCTGACATCGGCGCGGTTGCGCGCCGCGCCAAGGGAGACACGGATCCCGCGCGGCGGCTTGTCAATGACGGCGAAGGCATCTTCGCCGACAACGGCAAGCCCGTGGCGCAGCAGATGCGAAAGCAGGTCCATCCGATTCCAGGATGGCGGTAGCTCCAGCCAAAGGTGATGGCTGGTGGGACGGGATGCGAAAGCGATGCCCTTCAGGATACGTCCCGCCAGTTGCTGTCGTCCCTTGGCTTCGTTGCGCACCGCCTCGATGATCTCATCGGCGATGCCGTTTCGGATCCAGTGGGTGAGGAGCGCGACCATCAGGGGTGGTGACATCTGCATCGTCGCCTGCAATCCGCTGCGCATGGTCTGCGCGGCGGTGGGATCGGGTGCCAGCAGATAGGCGACGCGCAGTCCCGGCGCGATGCATTTCGACGTGCTGGCGGCGAAATAGCTCCGCTCGGGAATCAGGTTTGCGATCGGCGAAGCTGACGGCTCGAGCAGACCATAGGCGTCGTCCTCGATCAGGAAGGTCCCTGCATGGCGGATGATTTCGGCGATGGCCTTGCGGCGCGCCGGGCCTGCGGTGGCGGTCGTCGGATTCTGCTGCGTTGGCACCAGATAGACGGCCTTCGGCTTGTACTTGCGGCATGCATCCTTGAGCGCATCCGGCCGCGCGCCTTGTTCGTCCATCGGCAAGCCGATCAGGCGAACGCCCAATCGGGCGGCGGCTGTCTTCAGGCCGGGATAGGTGAGTGCCTCCGTCAGAACCACGTCGCCGGGCGAGGTGAGGGCGAGAAGCGCATTGAACACGATGGCCTGCGATCCCGGAAAGATCACGAGACGTTCGGCATCCGCATCCGTCAAGCGATGGCGCAGCCAGTTTGCCGCCGTCTCCAGCTCGGGATCGCTGCCGCCTGGTTTTGAATAGGTCAGGAATGCGCCGAAGCCGCTCTCCCTGCGTATCGTCTCCAACCCCTGCGCGATCCGAAGATCCAGATTGGCTTCCACCGGTTGAGGCGGAAGATTCATCGAAAGGTCGATCGTGACTTGCGCGGGAACGTGCGACGGCGAACGCACCGTCGTCTCCGAGACGAACGTGCCCTGACCGACCCTGGCGTCCAGCAGGCCGCGCCGGCGCGCTTCGCCGTAGGCGCGGGTGACGGTGGTGAGATCGATGCCGAGCTCGGTGGCGAGCGCGCGGTGCGTCGGCAGCCTTTGTCCGCGAACAAGCCGGCCGCTCTCGATGTCTGACGCCAGCGCATCGACGATCCGCATGAACAGGGGGCCTTGCCATTCGGAAAGTGTAGGGACCCAATCCATACAATAGGCCTGTTTGTCTTTGATTGTATCCATACATTCTCGTACTGTATGGACATGCCTCAGGTCAAGGAATTCAGCGATGACACAGCCAGTTTCGCTTGCCCAAGCCGCATTGCGCGGCTTCACCATGCGATGCCCCAATTGCGGGAAGGGCCACCTTTTCCGCCGGTTCCTGAAGGTCGTGGATCACTGCGAAGTCTGCGGCGAGGACTACACGCCGCAGCGTGCCGATGACTTTCCCGCCTATCTCGTCATCGTCGTGGTCGGACATGTGGTCGTGCCGGCTTTGCTCGCCGTCGAGATGGCTTACGCGCCGCCGGCGTGGCTGCAACTCGCGATATGGCTGCCCTTTACGCTGTTCGCATCGCTCGCGCTGCTTCAGCCGACGAAAGGCGCGATCGTTGGCCTGCAGTGGCAAACGGGAATGCATGATTTCGCGCAATCGAAGAATCGAAGGTCGGCCGGTTCCGCCAACAGGAGATCGCTGCGGAACCACGCGCTTCCCTGAGCTCTGCTCGAATCAGTTTTCGCGCAGAGAAGGTTCCAAGGAACCAGACGCTTCACGGAGCCGCGACAAGCACGATCAAAATTGTGCCGAAGGTCTGCGGAGCCATCGTGATGACAAGTTGAGGAGTCATCTACTGCGCTGAACTGCGGCTCAGATCGATTCTGCTATGGGCGTGGGGAATCCCTGTGCCCTTTTGGACGCACGTCCACTCGCCCAACGAAGAGAACCTTCTTGCCTCGCACGCGTTGGCTTGTTGCGTCGCACAGGCGCCGCAATTGCCGTCAAGAAAACGAGATAAGTTAGTCCCTGGGATGGAACCCAGGTACGTCGCTTGAACGAAGGGGCTTCGTGGATTCTTCCGTCACTGACCGATCGGACATGTGCGCGCAGACTGACTGGCGGCACACGGTTCGTTGTCCCCGCTGTGCGGCCCCGCTGCGAGAGATCGACGCGCGACCGTTCTGTTCCAGCAAGAACTGTGAATACTGCGAAAGCGGGTTCCCGGTGGTTGAGGACCAGCCGGTCCTGATCGATTTCGCCGCCAGCATCTTCGAGCGCGAGATGTATCGCGGCGGCAATGGTTCGGTCTTTCGCCGCGACGTGTCGCGCCGCTCGATCAGCTCGCGCCTCCACCAGCTCACCTTCGGCGGCAATCAGGTGGCGCAATCGAACTGTGCACGGTTCATCGAGCTCCTGAAGCAGGAAAGCGAACGGCCGGTCGTGCTCGTGATCGGCGGAGGTGCCGTGGGCGACGGCGCCGACGAACTCTACATGGATGACTCCATCGAGTTGATCGGAACAGATGTTTACGCGTCGCCCTATACGCTGCTGGTGGCCGACGCGCACCGGCTGCCGTTCGAGGATGGCGTGTTTGACGGCGTCTGGATCCAGGCCGTGCTCGAACACGTCCTCGAGCCCACGTCCGTCGTGAGCGAGATTCACCGCGTGCTGCGGCGCAGGGGCCTCGTCTATGCCGAAACGCCGTTCATGCAACAAGTGCATGAGCGCGGCTATGATTTCTCGCGCTTCACGCGGAGCGGCCATCGCTGGCTGTTCAAGCAGTTCGCGGAAATCCGCGCGGGCCGCGTCGGCGGCGCAGGCGTCGCGCTGGTGTGGTCGATCCGCTATTTCGCCCGTGCGCTCGGCGCCGGCGACAAGCTCTCGCGCCTGGTCGCGCTGCCGTTCTTCTGGATCCGCCTGCTCGATCCGTTGACGCGCGGCCGCCCCGGATCGGATGCGGCGAGCGGCTTCTTCTTCCTCGGACGCCAGGCGGAGCGTCCGCTCGATCCGCACGCCATGCCGCGCTACTACGACGCGCAGAAGTGACGCTTCAGGTGAGGCCTTTGATCTTCTTGCAAGGTGTCGCCGAGGTCGAGGAAAGCTGCACGATGTCGACGACGGATTTCATCGTCAGCACTTCCTTGCTGGTGAGGAAGCGCAGCGTCGCACTCGGATAGGCGTCGCAGAATTGCGACAATGTCGACGCCGTGGCAGGAATGGTGTCCTGCTTGGGAACGACCGCGATACCGCCGTCCTTGAGGACATAGGCGTCCTTCACATTCGTCATGCTGCTCGCCGCCATACAGATCTTGAACAGATCATTGTAGGATTGGGGCGGCAACTTCAGATCGCCGCCGAGGCTACCCAACAAGTATTCGCGGCTTCGGCGGCAGTTGTCGGCGCCGGCGTGTGCCGTGCCGGTGGCGAGCACAAGCAGGATCGCGGCGGCGGCGATCCGCCTCATGCCGTCACCACCTCGGCCTGCGGCGCAGGCCGCTCGTTCCGAGCCAGTCCGTAGGTCGCGGCAGCGCAACGTTCCCAGGACAACGCGCGTGCATGGGCCAGCGCGCCTGCGGCAAGGCTCGCACGCAGTTCGTCATTCTCGGCGAACCTGGCGATCGCCGCGGAAATGCTGTCGATATCAGGCGGAACAAGAATGCCGCTTTGATCCGGCAGCACGGCGTCGGGAACGCCGCCGACAGCCGTCGCAACACTCGGCACGCCGCCGGCACCGGCCTCGAGATAGACCAGCCCGAATCCCTCGACCCGGCCGGAGGAATCCGGAAGGCCCGTCAGGCAGAACAGATCAGCCGCGCCATAGATGTCGCGGATCTCTTCATTCGGCAGCGGACCGAGCAGGCGGACATCGCAGTTCACGGTTTCGATCAAGCGCTGGAGTTCGTTGACATAGTCGGCCTCGCCATTCGGGCCGATCACGAGCCAGGTGATACGCTGACGCAACCGCTCGGGGAGGCGCGCCAGTGCCGCGAGCGTCAGATGATGTCCTTTGCGGTGGGTGATCCGCGCGACGGTGACTATGACCAGCCGCTCCGGCGCCAGCCCAAGGCCGGCGCGGATGTCCGCACGATTGCGTCGCTCGCCGAACCAGAAGTCGGAAACGCCGAGACTGATCGCGCTGATTTGTCCTGCGTCAACGGCAAACCGTTCTTGGAACAGATCCCTGGTGTAGCGGCTGTTCGCCACGATCTCCGTCCGCGGGCCGAACACGCCGGCGCTGCGGATTGCAAATCGCTTCAACGGTGTCTGGGTTTCGTTGATCTCGGTGCCGTGCACGGTCATCAGCACGCGTGCCCGCGTCCGCCAGCGCGACAATGCGACGGGAATGAAGAAGGGCCAATCGGCCGCATGGATCACATCGTATGGATGCTCCCGAACCTTGTTGCGTGCCAGCAGCATTTTCGCCGGCAGCTCCTTTATCGAATGCAGGCCACCGGCAAAGCGGGCCACTTCGAACGGCAGCGTGCGATCGCGGCCTGCATTGTCCTGTCGGTAGTCCGGCGCAACCACGGTGACGCGCGCGCCGAGCCGGGCCGCGGCGGCAGCGATTTCCCCTGCATAGGTGCCGATCCCGCCCATGGCGGGAGCAAACTCACTGGTCAGCAGCAGGATGTCCACGTCGAAGCCTCAAGAGGCCGTGGCGGCGGCGAAGCCGCGGGCGTCCTGAATTTCCTGATGGTAGCGGTACACGCGCGCCAGTTGCGTGGCCGGCGTGAAGTCCTGGATCGCATCGGCGACCTGCTCGGGCGTCATCTTGCCGCCGTCGATGGCGTCGCGGACATCGATGAAGCGCTGTGCGAGAGTCTCCACCATATCGTTGCGGCTGCCATCGCGTGTCACCAGATAGCCGCTCTGGCCATCATGGATGACGGATTCGAGCTGCGGCAGATGCATCGCGACAACGGGACGGCCGACCGCAAGCGTTTCCAGAACGCAGCGCGGCATGCCCTCGAATTCTGAGGTGAGGATGCCCGCGTGCGCCTCCGCCAGCGTCTTCGCCATGCCCGTGGCATCCTTGAAGCCGTGGCGAATGGTGATGTCCTCGATCGCGGCAAACTCGCTGAAGCGATGCGGGTCGCTGGTGCCGATATAGTGAAAGCGGATCGGGCCGTTCAGCCGCTGTCGCAATCGCTCCATGGTGCGGAACATCAGCGGCGGGTCCTTGAATTCGTCGAGCCTGCCGGCGAACACGATCTGGAATGGCGACATGCTTTCCGGGAACGGCTGCGGCTGGAAGATGTCGGTATTGACCCAGGTCCACAGCGTATCGATCTTGTCCTTGCTGCGCGGATAGGTCTTCTGCATCCGCTCGGTGATGAATGGATTAACGCAGAGGAACTTCTCGCTCATCGTCACGGCGAACCGCTCGCCGGTATTGTGCACGAAGGAATATTTCCGGAGCAGCGAATCCATCTGCAGTTTCGGCGCGCCCTCGCCATGTAGCATCTGCACGAAGGGGAGACGCAAGATCGCCGGCAGCCAGGAGAACTCAACCCGACGTAAATCGATCGAGCATCGCCGTGTCCGTACCAGCCGTGCGATCTGGCCGAAATGACGCAGCAGTGCCACGAAGAACTGGCCTGTCAACGAAGAACGAATGGTGCGCGCGGCTTCACGCGCCTGGGCATCGCTGTAGCGAAGGATCGGAAGGAAATCGAAGGTGCGGCCGCGGAACGTGACCCGGTGCACTTCGCCGAGGGTGAGGTCACCGATCGAATCCACGCCGACGAACAGGATGTCGGTGTTGTCAGGATGGAAGGTGATGAAGTCGCGGATATAGGTCTCGAGCCCGCCGACCTTTTGGCCGCGCGGATCGAACGGATGGAGCAGGCAGATCTGATAGCGCGGCCGAACGCGGCTTGCATTGCGGGCGCGCAGCGCCAGTGTGACGGTCGAGGTCATGCGGTCTTCCGGATTCGTGCGTTGATGATCTGGGGCAGCGTGCGCGCAACGAGTCCCGGAACGGCGGCCATGCAGCGAGCATAGCGCGGTCCGAGCCGGCTTGGGTTGTTCAGCATGCGCCAGGCCCATTCGAGTCCGGCCTTCTGGGTAACCGACGGCGCGCGCTTCTGCGTGCCGGCGATGAAATCGAGCGCCGCGCCGATGCACAACACACCAGTGCCATCGAGCTCGTCGAGGCAGCGCGCGGCAAATACTTCCTGGCGGGGCGCGCCGAGCGCAACGAAACAGAGTCTTGCACCGGACTCGCGGATCAGTTCGATCGCATGATCGGCCTCGGCGGAATAAGGATCGAAGTTGGGGCCGGGCGCATACCATCCCACAACTTGCAGGCCCTGGAACCGTTCCGACAGACGTTGCGCGGTCATCTTCAATGTCGCGTCATTCGACCCAAGCAGGAATACAGGAAGGCCCTTCTTTCGCGCTTCCTCGCAGAGCGGTTCCACGAGATCGGCGCCGGTGGTCCGCTCGATATGCGTGCCAAGCAAACGCGACAGCACGACGATCGGGAACCCGTCCGCCGTCACAAATTTTGCACGACGATAGGCAGCACGGAAGTCAGGCCGCTGTTGCAGTTGAACGACATGATCGAGATTCAACGTGCATACGCTGAAGTTTTCGCCTTGCTGCGCAGCCGATACGATCGAGTTCACCGCTTCGGGAAGTGAACCAATGTTGATGGAGATGCCATCAACATTGAGATTGGATGTCGCAGGCTGCGTCTGTATTTCCGGCATGTCGATCTCCAGGTGCGAGAGAAGCCGAGGTGCGCTGATGGAAGTCGTCGGCATGCTCAATGCTTGTGCGATGGGAACTCGCATCTCGAAGACTCTTCCTCGACGAGCGGCGTCACGAAATAGAACTATTGCGTCGCAACGATGGCGATGCCGCTGTGCAAAAATGATTCAGCGCAACGAATGCATTCACTTGATGGAGAGCAGCCATGCAGATGTCGCGACGAAGTGCACTCGCCATTCTCGCAGCCTCAGGCGTCGCCGCGCGTGCAGGAATTTCAACTGCGGCGCCGGCGCAAGGACAGAGTCTCGGTGCAATCGCTGCACAACATGGATTTGCCTTTGGCGCTGCCGCTGGCCCCGTGATCGACAAGGATCTTGCGTATCGCGAGCTTTACACAACGCAAACGCGCATCATCACAACTGACGTTGCGATGAAAATGGGCACGATCGCGCCACAACCTGGCCCCAAACGTTTCGAGAGCGCGGATCGTCTGCTGCAATTTTGTGCGAGCAATCGCATTCCGATGCGCGGTCATTGCCTGATCTGGAATGATTGGGTTCCGCAGTGGATCAAGAGCATGAGCAACGCGGAGCGTCAGGCGTTCTTCGACTCCTATATAGAAGAAGTGGTCAGCCGCTACGTCGGCAAGTTGCATTCATGGGATGTCGTCAACGAGCCGTTCTGGCCCGGCCACAAAGCGCCCGGCGGCTACAGATTAGGGCCATGGTATGACGCTTTCGGCGGAACCGGCTACATCCGCCGTGCTTACGAACGCGCGGCCATGGTCGACAAGAAAACCAAATTTGTTCTTAACGAGGCGCAGACCGAGCGCGATGACGAGGTGGGGCACATCGTGCGCAGCGGATTGCTGCGTCTTGTCGATGAATTGAAGCAGGCTGGCGTGCCGCTCGCGGCCGTCGGCTTGCAGGGTCACCTCCAGCCGCGCTATCCGCATGATCCGGGACGGTTCGTCGAGTTCCTGCATGAACTCGCATCACGCGGCGTGGACATCTACATCACCGAATTCGATGTGCGCGACGACACGTTCCCAGACGATATCGCCACCCGCGACGCGATGATCGCCGAGACTGCGGAGAAATTCCTCAACAACGCGTTGCGGGTGCCGGCGGTCAAGATGGTGATCGCCTGGGAGTTGGCGGACAATTATTCCTTCTACACGGATGCTGCCAAGAAGAAGGATCCGCTGGCGCAACGCCTGCCGCGGCCACTACCTTATGATTCATCGATGCAGCGAAAGCCGCTGTGGTTTGCGATCGCGCGCGCGTTCGAGAATGCGAAGAAAGCGTGACAGAATCGTCATGCTCCGGAATGTTGCGGGCGTGCCCGCAGCATCTTCAGGAGTGACGGTGCGTACAGCAGCGCCAGCATTGTCAGATAGACCGCCGCCCCGGCTGCGATATGTGCCGCGAGCATGATCGCGTTTCGCGCTTCCGGGAACTCGCGGAGCAGCGCCGCCATCGCGACGGTCGCAACGGCAATGCGCGCCAGGTGCGCAAACGGCAGCGTCAACCCGAACAGCGAGAAGCCGATGCTGAAGCTCGCGGCGGCTGCCGCAGTCGCAGCGAGAACCGTGGCGCCTGCCGCGCCGGCAAGTCCCCAGTAGCGCAGGCACACCACGCTGAGGATCACCGTCATCGTGGCGTCGATGGCGGAGATCGCCATCATCCAGCGCGTGCGGTTATGCAGCAGGAAGACCTGGTCGCCGAAATGGGCGCGAAGGTTGCGGATCGCGCCGGCGAGTGTCGCGAGCGGCAGCACGCTCAGCGTTGCCTGCTGGAACGGCACCGCGATCAGAAGGTGCACGATCTCGAGCCGCAGCATGAAGATGCCGGTCAGGCTTGGCGCGAGAATCGCAACGAGCAGCGCGGTGTTATCGGCAAGCTGCCGCATTGCCGCCTTGCTGCCGCTTTGCTCCATGCTCTTGACTGCGAGCGGAAAGGCGGCGGCCGTCACCAGCATGGCGGCGACCGCGGCGGCGCGTTGTCCCAGTCCGTAACCGACGGCGAACAGGCCGGCGGCGGCCACACCCTGCATCTCGTTGATGATGAAGCGCGAGGCATTGAGGCCGACCCAGCCGAGCCCGCCACCGATGATCAGCGGAACGCCGTAATGCAATGCGTGCACCACGATCTCGCGATCGATCGGCCACAGGCGGCGACCGTAGGCGATCTTCGGCAGCACCAGCAGCGCAGCCGCGAGTTGCGCGACGGCGTATCCGGCCAGCGGCCATTCGGCGGATTGGCCGAACAGCTTGATCATCACGAGGCCCACGGCAAAGCCGAATGCGGGGCCGACCACCTGCTGGATCGTGTAGACCCAGATCTGCTGATGGGCGCGGGCGCGCTCGCCGATATAGAGGTTCAGCGAACGGGTCACCACGTAGGCGATGGCCGCAAGCAGCATGCCGAAATGCGCGTCGGGCGAAATGACGAGGCGCAGCACGACGACGATGACAATGCTCTGCAGAAGGACCGACGCCAGCAGCACCGCATTTTCGGTGCGGTAGAAGCGCGGCGCGTCGCCATCCTTGTAGCGGCCGGAGAAGCGCAGTGCGTATTGCGACCACCAGGCAAGGAACGCGATCTGCAGGAATTCGTGTGTGGCGGTGACCAGCGTGATGATGCCGAGCGTGTGATCGTTGACCACATGGGTCCATACGATCATCGCAATCAACTGGAACAGCGGCCCGACGAACTGCGCAGGGAGGTAGAGCAGTGTGTGGCGCAGCAACATCGTCACGCTCCCAGCCAGCGGGCAACGCGCGCGGAGGAGAACTGCCTGACCGCGCCTAGCGCAGCGATGCTGACCAGTGCTGTCAGTCCGAAAGTGATCGCAAAGCTGACGGCGGGGCCGAACTGGCGCAATCCGGCGTGGTCACGCAGCAACATCACGATGAAGATGTGCCAGAGATAGATGAAATAGCTGCCCGAGCCGAGGCTCGCGAGCCAGGCTGCGCTCGGCTGCAACACCAGCAGCGCAAGGCTGAACAGCGCCGCGTACAGGAAGAACGCCGTCGAGTCGTAAACTGCCGCATCGCCGATTCCGGACAGGCGCACGGCCAGATACAGCAAATAGGCGAACAGCATGGCACCGACAACGATCGCGCGCATGCTCCGCGCGGCCAAGCCGGCGAACGTTGCCGTCAGCGCGCCGACAGCCATGAACGAAAACCAGAAGGGGATATCGCGCATCCGGGCTTCATCGACGAACGATTCGGCAAAGCCGAGATGGAACAGCAGGGGATCGAGGTAGCTTCCGGCGACAAGCCCGAAACCGATCGCAAGGGCGAGCAGGATTGTCATCCGCTGCTCCGTGTTCTGCCGGTCCGTTCCGGCGGCAGCATAGATCAGCCACAGCACGACGGTGCAGCCGACATAGACGAACACGTAGTAGTACACGAAGACATAAGCGGGTGCGAACCGCGCCAACGTCGTGGTTACGCGATGATCCATCGCGGGATTGTGCAGGGCCATGTAGAGATAGGCGGCGATGAAGGCGATCGTATAGGGGATCACCGCCGCCTTCAGCCGCTTGAACAATGGCACACGTCCGGCGCGCGCGGTCAGGTAACCGGACGCGAACAGGAAGATGGGTACGCAAGGCCGCAGCGCGGCATCGATCGCCTTGGTCCATGCAAGATCGAGCGGCTGCGGCAGGGAATGGATCCCGATCACCATCAGGATGGCAACGCCCCGCATGGTATCGATCACGGCGTCGCGGCTCGTCGCCCGCGCATCCGTGCGGGCGTGAACGATGTCTGCCTGTGCCGACGCCGCGAGCGTCATCACGCGATCTCCCGATGGGAGATCGGTGCCGCCACCGGCTTGACGAAGCGGCGGTCGTAGAGGTCGGTCAGGTAGCGTCGTGACGGCGTCTCGAAGCATCGGTAGGACAGCACACTCACGATGCCAAGGATGATGATCGACACGGGCGCCAGGATCAGCTTGGCATCGGGAGAGGCGAAAAGCATCAGACGCGAATCCAAGGTGATGATGACGGTTGCGATAGGCATGTGCAGCATATAGCTGGAATAAGTCAGTGGCGCGAAGCGATCGAGCTTGAGCATCGATAGCAACGTATCGCGGCCGCTGCAGTCGAGTTGGATCGCGAGTACGGCGATCACGTAGACCGCAACCAGCGCAGCCATTGGCGTCAGCCACGATCCGAACAAGATGAATGCAACAAGCGTCGAAATCAGGGCGCCGCGCGTTGCGGGCCAGCGCGCGATCTGGTGGCGGTAGAGGGAACAGACAATGCCGAGGCTGAACGCGGGAACCGCGCGGAAGGCTCCGCCCAAGTTGATCCACTCGGACCATGGCAGGGTATCCATGGTCGCTGCCCAAATGCTGTTAGCAAGCGCAGACAACGCTATGAGCGCGATGATCAGTACTTTGCGCTGCAATGTGAGCGCAACGATCAGCGGAAACAGCAGATAGCAGAACATTTCCGCCGACAATGACCAACTCGGGAAGTTGAATGTCAACCGTTCACCGACGAAAGCATGCAGCAACAGGAATTGCGCCGGCAGATCGGAGAACGAATAGCGCCCGGGATTGTCCGTGTGCGCGATGCCAAACGAAAGCGCGAAAGCAATGCCAATATAGAATGTCAGCGTGGCGAGATGCAGTGGATAGATGCGGGCGATACGCCGCCAGAGGAAGCGTCCGATGGCGGGGCCGTCGCCGACGTCGTCATGATATTGACGCGCGATGACGAAGCCGGAAACCACGAAAAACAGGTCGACGAACAGGTTGAAATGCCAGACATGGGCGATGATGATGCGCCCGGTCGGCAGCTCCTTGAAATAATCGGAATAGTGCAAAATCACCACAGCGCAAGCGGCGATGATCCGCAGGCTGTCGAGGTGCCGCATCGCGTTGGTGGTCTTGTGCAAAAGTTTAGATCCGCTTCGGGTTGAACTGGCCAGAGGAGAGGGGGTGGGCAGCAAGGCGCGAGATCAGGTCGATCACCGCCTCGCGGTCGCCATGGGCAAGCGCGTTCCAGCGAGCAAGATTCTGCTCGGCGAGCGCGACATAGCGCGTGCGCCAATTCTGGATCGACAGCGCAGCTGCAATCTGCGCCGCGGCGGCGGTGGGCTCGGCGGGATTGATGAAGATGCCGGAGGCGTCGAGCACCTCACGGAAGATCGGCGCATCGGGTGCTGCAATCGGCAGCCCGGCATATTGCGCTTCGAGCAAGGGCAGGCCGAGCCCTTCGTCATGCGAGGTGCAGACGAACAGGTCGGCCGTATCAAGCAATTCCCTGACGCGCTCGGTCGGTTGATAATCGTGCAGCGTAACGCCCGGCATGGCTTCCAGCGCTTGCCAGTCGTCGCCCCAGCCCCGCCGGCCGACGATATCCAGCGTGGCGTCGGCAAAACCTCTTCCGCGCAGCGCCCCGACGAGCGCGGCCGCCGCCTTGAAATTCTTCCGCGGCTCGACGGTGCCGAGGGCGACCAGCCGCAGCGGTGGCGGCGCAGTCGCGCGGCCGGCGCGTTGCTCCGACTGTAATCCGAACACGTTGCGCACGGAGGGACGGTACAGCGTAATCTCGGCATCGGGTCGGGTATAGGCGGCGATCCGGCGCCTTGTATCGTTGGAGTTGGCAAGGAATCGCGGATAGTGCCGCAGCGCCAGCTTGAAGGGACGCGCCATATAGAGCCGGGCACGTGCGTTCAGTTCGGCGGGCCTGGTCACCAGGAAATCATCGTGGATGTAGGGCAGCACGCGCGAGGCGAACGGCAGCAATAGCGGGCTCGGCGGAAAACCGGGGCACAGCAGTATCGCCGACGAGGTCGCAAGCCGCATCGGCAAGCCAAAGGTCTGGGTCGTCACCATCTGGCGCGTGCCGCGCGCGGTGACCGGCACCACATTGAGCGGAGCGAGCGCGGACGCGGAAAACAGTTCCAGCGTAATGCGCTCGAGTCCGGTGACGTGACGTCCGAGATGGGTGTTGTCGACGTAGATGTCCATACGATGTCCTGACGCCGGATTTACGCGGGAACAGGCCGGTAACGGCGCTGAGCGACGGGAGGCGGAGGGGCTGTCCGCCGATATTCGTCGCGCGGCAGCAGCACGGTGATCAGGACGATGAACTGTGCAAGCTGGATATTCTTGGACGAGAAGCTCACCGAGCTCGCAGCGATCGTCAACATCAGCAGCAGCATCGCCCAGACGCCGCGGTCGGCGCGTCGGATGATCTCGGTGAAGAGGCAAGTGAGCCCAATCGTCAGCGCAACGGTGTGGATGACGCCGAACTGCGCGATGCAGGAGATCCAGAAATTCTCGATACCATAGTCGAGGCCGAGCTGGCTCTGCAGTGAAGTCACCCGGACCGGATTGGGGCCGAGCAGCAATTCTTGCCAGTCGAAATACGACAGCAGGTGAAAGGTGGCATAGCGTGCCAGCGTGCTGCCCTTGTCGGAGGAGAAGCGCAGCAGCATCTTGTCGAAGATGCCGAGATCGAGCGCGGCAAATCCGACTGCGCCCGCTGCGAACAGCAGGCAAATGGCGAGGATCGCGGCCGAGAGCGGGATGCGCTTGCCCCGCAGCATGTGGAGCATCTCGATCCCGACAAGCAGTCCCATCACGATCAGCACGGTCACCAGCGCGGTCCGGCCGCCGAACGCCATCAGCGAGGCCAGGCTGAAGGCGATCAGCGGCACTCGTATCAGAATCGGAGGGCAGAGCGCTGGCCGCAGCAGCAGCGCCAGCACATAGCCGGCGACCACGCCCGATGCTGTAAGGGGATGGCCGAGAAACGCCGAGGAGCGCCATTCGCCGAGGACCACGATGTCGCCCATTGTCAGCGGAATCAGGCGGTGACCTGAGAAATACTCATAATAGCCGACCACGATATTCACGAGAATCGTGACATGGATCGCCCAGGCGAGCGGCCGTCGTTGCGACGGCGAGAGCTGCCAGATCGCAAGACACAACACGACCGGCGTCAAGAACGTATCGAAGATCACCGTGAACGGCCGTTCCAGCACGAACATCTGCACCAGCAGGAACAGCCAGCAGAGCAGATAGAACAAGAGGAGCTTCGACTGCGAGAACATCCGGTCGATCTCGCCGATCGGCCCGCGGCTGCGCATCAGCAGCAGGAAAAAGGCGAGGAAGGTGAAGTACGTCGTCGGATGCAGCTTCTCGTAAAAATTGCCGCCCGCCGTCAGATAGTGGATCTTCACGTTGGTGAGCATGCCCGCCGAGAGCATGAACATCGCGACGACTGCGAGCACAAGAAAGCCCGTCGCCAGCCACTCGACAAAAGTGTCGAATGTCATCGCACGCGTCCGTGCTCCGGACGGCGTGTGCGACGCCGCGCCGGGCAGGCTTAGAGATTGGCTGGCAAAGCCGCGCGTGTTCACCGCGCCGCTCCGGGGCTGAGGCTTGCGGTTCCGTATGGTTTGAGATAGGCGGAACTGCGGTAGTAGTCGTAGAACTGCAGGCGACTGAGGTCGACGCGCGTGAGAACGGTGCCGAGAATGCGATCGGAGACCGGCGAGAGCAGGTCGATGGTGTGGGCCAGGACCTCACGCGGGGTCTGATCCCAGGCCAGCGCCAGGATGATGCGGTCCGCAAGCTCGGCCAGCGCCCGGCCGTCAACCAGCGGCACCAGCGGCGGCGAGTCGACGATGATCAATTCGTAGCGATGACGTAAGTGATCGAGCACATCGACGATGCGGTCGGAGAACATCAGTTCGGTGATGATCTCGGCCTGCTTGACCGCGGTCGACGGCAGCACGGACAGTCCGGTGCTTTCGTCGGTCAGGATCGCCTGGTCAATAGCCGCGCGTCCCAGGGCCACGTCCAACAATCCGATGTCGGCGCGGGGGCAGAGCGAGCGGGTGAGTTGCGGGTTGCGGAGATCGCCGTCGATCAGAAGCGTTCGGATACCCAACGTCGCCAGCGACTGCGCCAGATTGCCGGCAAGCGTGGTCTTGCCTTCGCTGTCCAGGGCCGAGGTGACGAGCACGACCCTGACCGGCTGCAGCCGCATCGTCCGTTGCAGCGCCAGGCGAACCGAGCGAATCGCTTCCGCGAAGAATGTGGCGGGCTCGTCGATCGCATAGCGCATCAAAGGCGGTTGCAAGGCGGCCGGCAACAGCTTGACCGTTCTCGGATCGTGATTTTCGAGTTCGCCCCGTCCGCGCCGCCGCGCCAATCCTGCAAGCTCCCTTGTGCCGATCAACGGCACCGCGGCGAGCGCCGGCACGCCCGATATCGACTCCGCCTGCTCCAGCGTCTTGATGCGGCCGTCGAGATAGTCGGCCCCGAAGGCGAGCACGGTTCCCAAGCCGAGGCCGAGCATCCCGGCAAGGCCCAGGATTAGCATGGTCTTCGGCGAGGAGGGACGGATCGGAACGCTGGCTTTGGTCACCACCCGCGAATCGGGCAATTCCAGGCTTTCCTGCGACGTCGCTTCCTTCGAGCGCGCCAGATAGGATTCATAGAGCGTGCGGTTGGCTTCGGCCTCGCGCTGCAACTCATGCAGCCGTACCTGGGCCTGGCTCGAAGTATTGGATACGTTCTGCAACTGCTCCAGGCTCTGGCTCAGCGAGTTTTCGCGGGAGAGCGCCACGTCGTAATCGTGCTTGGTGCTCTCGAGGATCCGCTTGATTTCCTCGTTGATCAGCCGCTGGGTGTCCTTGAGCTGCGCGCGCACATTGGTGACGAGCGGATGCCGCGCGCCGTATTTGCTGGAGAGATCGGCCTCGTTCTTGGCAATGTCGGCATATTGCGTGCGCAACTTCGTGATCATATCCGACGAAATCGCCGCATTGATTCCGCCGGGGTCGCCACCGGATTTGGCGATCTGCTGCACCTGGTCGTATTTGGCGCGCGCCTCCGCGGTCTGCACCCGCGCGGCGATCAGCTTGTTGTTGAGGTCGGTGATCTGCTGGTCGTTGACGGTCACGCCCTGCGACACCGTCAGATTGTTGGCGGATCGGAAATCCTCAACCGCCTTCTCGGAGGCGACGACCCTCGACTTGAGATCGTTGATCTGGCCGCCGAGCCAGTTAGCCGCGATGCGGGTCGCGTCATTCTTGGCGCGGACCTGATCCTCGAAATAGGCGTCCGCGACCGCGTTGGCGATAATAGCGGCCTTCGACGGCGATTCCGAGCTGACATTGATATCGACCAGGAAGGTCGTGCCTTGCCGAGTCACCTTCATGCGCTTCTGCAGGATTTCGATCGAACGCGCGCGCGCCGCGTCTTGCGGATCCGCCGCGCCTTCGGGCGCAGCCGAGGCGAACAGCCGCTTGATCGGATCGAGGAGGCCTGGTGTCGGGATGAATTCCGGATCTTGCGTCAGCTTCAGCCTGCGGACCACACGGTCCAGGATCGCGATCGACTGGATCAGCAATGACTGGCTTTCGATGGTTGCATCATCGGTGCCATAGTTCGAAAGCGCGGTCTGGCTGTTGGTCTCGACAGCGGCGGCTCGGCGTGGATCGACCAGCACGGTCGCGGTTGCCGTATATAAAGTCGTGGCCAGCAGGCAGTAGGTCAGCCCGAGTGCGACCAGCACGACAGCGGGCAGGATGGCAAGCTTGTAGCGGCGGCGCAGGATACGCGCCATCTCGCGCAGATCGACGGTCGGAGCCTGCCAGCGACTTGCGGCAGGTTCCGTCCTCTCTTCCGGAGGGCGAGGCAGGTGCTCAGAACTGCGTTGTAACATTCAATCCCACCAGGTGTTTGTCGTAGCTGAAAGTCGGAATGTTGCTTTCGCGCGACGTGAAGCGGTAGTAGACCGCGATCGCGGCGAAACGATTCAGCAGATATTTGACGCGGGCGTCGGACGTGGTGACCTGATCCTTGCGCGGCTGCCCGAAGAAGCGGTCGATCTCATAGGCGCCGTAGAACGAAACGATGACGTTGCGACGGAACTCATAGTCCAGCCCGAACTGCACGGCGTTGGCGAGCACGCCGCTCGCACTCGTGACGGAAGTCTCCGTGACGATCTGCTCGGCGTTGAAGTGAACGTCGATCATCCGCGTCGGGCTCCAGGTCAGCCTGGCGTGATAGGTCGGGCCTGCGATCGTGCCGATAGTCGGATCGACGAACTGTTGCTGCACATAGCCGAAGCCGATTTCGCCGGTGATCAGGCGCGCCAGTCCGAGGGTGACGCCGGTGAGCGCACGATAGCCCTGGGAGCTCAGCGGCTGGAGAGGCTGGCCGCGGAGGTCGCGCACGTTGCCCTCGGCGCTGCCGAACCAGCCAAGGGTCTCGGAAAACGCATAATCGATCCGGCTATGGAGCGAGTAGATCTGTCCGTCGCGGGCATCCTGGTTGATGGTCCTGCCGTCCTGCGAGACGGTCGAGCCGTAGTCGTAGGAATCGGTGCTGAATCCGACGGAGGTGGTCAGCCGGTTGAATTCCTTGCGCAGCGTCACATCGCCTGAGTACAGATTATAAGGTGTCGGCGCGATGGCGTTGGCGGGCGAACTCAGCGAACCAACGCCCTCATTGAGATGCGCGACCTGGAAGCTGCCCAGAAGCACCATGTCATGGGCAATGTCGAGCCAGCCATTGCCCTTCAGGCTGGCATTGGTCTGGTTGAGGCTGGAGTTCTGCTTGTAGACCGTCTCCTGGACATCGAGCTTAAGGTCGAGACCGTGCCGCTCCCATAGGCTATGGGCGCGCAACTGCGGCTCGACTACCGCCGCAACGTCACTGCGGATGTCGGTATTCGACGCGAACACGTTGCTGTCGAAGAACCCGCCGGTGATCAGCGACGGATTGAACATCCACGAGCCCGAACGAATGCCCACTGGCTCATAGCCAGGCTGCAGGCGGCCTTTCACGGGCGTGTCCTCCGGCGGTATGTCCTCACGGGTGTCAGGATCGGTCAGCTTGGGTAGCGGGGATGGCTCGAAGATTTGTTGCGCATTCCATGGCGGCGCCACCTCCTCATTCGGCCAGGGGAGCACCTGTGCTTCCGCCGGTGATCCGAGTCCAAGCATAATCGCAGTCACCGGCGCGGGTACGATCGTCAGTCCGCGGCGACCGAACGCGACGACCGAACGGGCTCGCCACCCACTCGTTCCAATCGCGTTCAACCAGCCAAATGCAGTCGTGCGTCCCATAATCCATCCCTTGCGGGAACTCTGGAGCGGTGAAGTTCTGAAGCCCGGCTGCCCGTGCTCACAAATTCACCGCCGACTGCGCATTGACATGGCAGCCCTTTGCACTTGTTACGCGCGCACTACGGAGCATTGCTGGTTTGATCAGAGAACATCTTCCCGCGCATTAACGTGCGTCGCGGGAAAAAGTTTTCTGCATTGCAAAATAATACTCATCGCAAATCGACGACACTATGGCAGCGCGCATGACGTAAATGTTTACGCGCGTGATTTGCGAACGAGATTGCTCCGTCGAACGAGCCACTCAGAAGTAGCGCTCGGGAACCCGGATGTTGTCGCCAGGAAACACCAGGATCGGTGCATCGAGCGCGTAGATCTCCTCCGCTGGACTGCCCGATCGGCGCAGATAGACCTTGCCCTCGTTGGCGCGATAGGTGAATCCGCCGGCACTGGCGACCGCATCCATCACCGTCAGACCAAGGCGGTACGGATACTCGCCGGCCTTTTTGACCTCGCCGAGGATGTAATAAGGTCTGTACGCGACGATCTCGACGTTCACCTTCGGATCACGCACGATGTCCTTCGATAGCGCGGATGTGATCGCGCGTTCCAACTGCTTGGTCGTCATGCCGGACGCCCTCATGCGTCCTGCAAGTGGAATCGAGACCTGACCGCTCGCGTCGATTTCATACTCTCCCGTGATGTCGGGCTCCCCATAGACCTTCACACGCACTCTGTCGTTCGGACCGAGCACGTAGGTCCCTGTCGAGAACGCATGCGAGCCGGTTTGCGTTTGAGCCGACGCGCAAGTTGCAAAACCCGCGATACTCGCCAAAACAAACGCAAATAGAATATTACGTGGCGCCGCGCGGGCGACACGGATTGATTGTTGCTGCATGACTGCATCCCCACGAAAGTCCGTAGTAACGGCGCGGAGCATAAGTGAGCAAACAAGGCGAAAAAATGTGGGTAGTGGTTCCGCGACAGCTCCATGCGGTTCCATGATCGCGCAGCGTTAATGGCGCCATCGTCTGTCACAGGACCAGAATCGCTGTTCCTTCGATGGCGATGCAGGTCAGGGTCCCGCTTCTCCACGCGCCGGTGTCGATATTGATGCGGTTATGCCTGATGTCGGGATGGGGAACCGGGGTGTGGCCGTGCACGACATATTTGCCGTGATCTTCATCCGAACTGAGAAACTCCTGGCGGATCCAAAGTAGATCCTCCGGATGCTGCTGCTCGACCGGAACGCCGGGGCGCACCCCGGCATGGGCAAAGAAGAAGTCACCGCAGATAAAGCTGTCGCGCAGGCATTGCAGGAACAGGACATGCGTGCGCGGGAAGACGTTGAGAAAACGGCGCTGCAGGTTGACTTCGGAGACGGGCACGTCGCGCGGAAACACGCCATAGGAGGCGAGCGTCTGCATGCCGCCGAGCCGCCGCCACTGCGCGAACGCCGCCGGATCGTCAAGAAAGTGTTGCAACAGCTCTTCATGATTGCCACGCAGGCAAACCGCGTGATTCCTGACAAGGCGAACTGCCAACAGATCGAGCACGGTCTTGGAATCGGGGCCGCGGTCGATATAGTCGCCGAGATAGATCTCGAGCGCGTAGCGGATCGGCCGCCGGGTTATGTCGTCGTCGATACGCGCAATGGTCTCGGCGAGCAGGTCGGCGCGTCCGTGAATGTCGCCGACCGCGTAGATGCGCGTGTCTGCGGGAGCCGAAGGTGCAACGAACTCGGGATATGCAACTGGCGGCCGCATCATCGACTGCTTCGATCATGGAACCGCCATGAGGTCAATCGGCGGCGCCGCCGCCGCGGCACCTGTTCCCGTTTCCCTTGCCTGTATAAAGTCTAGAAGAAGATCATTCGGATGAGCAGAATGATCACGATCCAGGCAAGCATGTTCGTCAGGATGATGCGGTTCCTCAATTTACGCCCCGCAGGATCGAGTCGTTTTGGTTCAGGGCGATCCAAACGCGCCGCGATCATTGGCGCCTCCCTGGAAAATCTTTCCGAGACAAGCGGCTTCTTCGTTAAGGCCGTTTTCGGGTGTTGACGTCCCGCAATCATCGAGAAGACCATCAATTGAAATGATCGCGTCGGGGAGAGTACGAGTGGCGCTTTAGTATGCAGTGAAAGAAATCCTTCAAAAATGATCGCACAGATTAAGTGCTTGATATAGCCGTTGCGTGGCCATTTCTGAATCGAATCCGATTCGCGCGTGGTTCCAGGTTTGCGTTAATGCATGGCTGCATCGAAACACACGCAGCGCATTTCGCGTGCACTTCAACCTAAGCGCTTCCGAACAAAACGGATTCTTTGCATCGCACAAAGCTCACGATGCCGCGATGCAAAACCGCGCGCAACATTTTCGTTTTGCTGCCCCATTTCGCTCAAAGAGTTCGTAGAGTTATACCGCCGCGCGATCGAGACGCGTCTCTGCTACGCAGGAAAATTCGCAATTGCGAAGGTGCCCGCGAGACGGGCAGTGACGGTCTGCGTCGTCGCGCTTGTGACCTCTTTGGGTTCAACAGAGAGAGCGAGAGCAAATGGCCGCCATCGTCACAGCCAACTTCGACCAGGACAGTATCAGGTCGCTCCGCAACAAGCGGAGCACCATCTCGATGCGGCCGGTCGAATATGCCGGCAGCAATTCATATAGCCCCTATCGGGCAAAGCGCCCGCGCGGCGCGGTGCGGACTGAGCCGGGTTCTTCCATCTCAAAGCGCATCTTCGATATCGTGGTTGCAAGCGCAGCGCTGTTGTTCTTCGCGCCGCTCTTGATCGCGATCGCCATCGGCATCAAGCTGACGTCGCGAGGACCGGTGTTGTTTCACCAATACCGGTACGGCTATCGAAACCGGCGCTTCAAGATCTACAAGTTCCGCTCGATGCGGACCGACGCCGGCGACGTGCGCGGCGTCAAGCAGACCGTGCAGGGCGATTCCCGCGTCACCCCGATCGGCAGGATCCTGCGCAAGACGAGCCTCGATGAAATCCCGCAATTGATCAATGTCATCAAGGGCGACATGTCGCTGGTCGGCCCGCGCCCGCATGTCCCGGGCATGCTGGCCGCTGAGCTGCCTTATGAGGACCTCGTGCCGTATTACTTCCAGCGCCACAGCGCTCGGCCCGGGATCACCGGCCTTGCGCAGGTGAGCGGCTGCCGCGGAAGCACGGTTGAGGCCGGCCGCGCGATCTCGCGGATCGATTACGACCTCGACTACATCGAGCGCTGGTCCTTGCGCATGGACGTCATGATCATCGTGCGCACCGTCCGCCGCGAATTCCTGTCCGGCAGCGGCTTCTAGCCCGCCGACATCCAAGCATCACAACAAGGGGAGCGACAGAATGCTGCAGCCACGCGGCCGCATAGTCCCAGTTCTTTTGTCGGGCGGAACCGGCTCACGGCTCTGGCCGCTGTCGCGCGAGAACCAGCCGAAGCAACTGCTCGCGCTGCTCGGCGAGAAGACCTTGCTGCAGCAGACGGCGAACCGTGTGACGGAGCCGTCGCTGTTTGCCGATCCGATGGTGATCGCCAATGCCGAGCATCGCTTTGCCATTGGCGAGCAGCTGCGCGCGGCCGGCATCGCCAATCCGACCATGGTGCTGGAGCCGTTCGGACGAAATACGGCGCCGGCGGTCGCGATCGCGGCGCTTCTCGCCAGCGAGGTTGATCCCGGCGCGGTGATCCTGGTGACGCCGGTCGACCACTGGGTGCGCGATCACGCGGCGTTCCGCGCCGCGATCGCGAGCGGGCTACCGGCGGCGCGCCGTGGACAGTTTGTTCTGTTCGGCCTCAAGCCGACCGGGCCTGCGACCGGATATGGCTACATCCGCATGGGCGGCGGGATCGCCGATCTTCCCGAAATCCGCAAAGTCGCGGGCTTCGTCGAGAAGCCCGACGCCGTGACCGCGGAGCGCTTGCTGGCCGGCAATGATTATCTGTGGAACAGCGGAATCTTCCTGCTGCCCGCACGCGCCTTCATCGATGAACTGGCGCGGTGCGAGCCCGCGATTCTGGATGCCTGCCGCGCGGCGCTGGCCGGCGCGACGCGCGATCTCGATTTCCTGCGATTGGAAGAAAAGGCATTCGAGTCCTGCCCGTCCATCTCCGTCGACTACGCGGTGATGGAAAAGACCGACAAGGCCATGGTGGTGCCCGCCAGTTTTGACTGGAGCGACGTCGGAAGCTGGTCGGCACTGTGGACCATGGGCGAGAAGGACGCATCCGGCAATGTCGTGATCGGCGATGCGGTGGCCGAGGACAGCTCCGGCTGCTACGTGCGGGGAGACGGCCCGCTGGTTGCCGCCCTCGGCGTCGAGGATCTCGTCATCACCGCTTCGCCCGACGTGGTGCTGGTGACCAAACGCGAGCGCGCCCAGGATGTCGGCAAGCTGGTGGAGCGGTTGAAGGCCAACGGCCATCGCGCCGCGACGCAGACCCACAGCGTGCACCGTCCGTGGGGTTACTACACGTCGATCCATGCCGGCGACCGCTTCCAGGTCAAGCGCATCACTGTCAACCCGGGCGCCAAGCTGTCGCTGCAGAAACATTTTCACCGCGCCGAGCATTGGGTGGTGGTGAACGGCACCGCGATCGTCACGCGGGACGACGAGGAGGTGCTGCTCCGCGAGAACGAATCGATCTTCGTTCCGCTCGGCTGCATGCATCGCCTGGAAAATCCGGGCAAGGTTCCGCTCAACCTGATCGAGGTGCAGTCGGGCACGTATCTTGGGGAGGACGACATCGTCCGGGTGCAGGATATCTACCACCGGGTGTGACGTGGCGGCCGCAAGCCAATCCGGTGGGCGGCGTCCCGGAGTATCCTATCCGCATCAACACATAACGGAGGGAATGGACATGGGTGCCAAGCAGCAGGCCAAGGATCTCTTGAAGGATGCATTCCCATCGATCTGGCTGCAGTGGCACTTTATGCATCGTCCGAAATCGGCGGAGCGGGAACTTTCCTATCTCGACAAGATTATCCCGGACGATGCGGTCACGGTCGACATCGGCGCCAATTGCGGGCTCTACACGCGAAAGCTGGCGCGGCTTTCCCGCGAGGTCCACGCCTTCGAACCCTCGCACGACATGGCGCGCCTGCTGCGGCGGACATCTGCTTCAAACGTCAGCGTGCACGAGATCGCGCTGTCGGACCACGAAGGTGACGCGGAACTCTTCATTCCGCGCGGCGACACGGGTTTGGTCCACGGCCTTGCCTCTCTTGAGCGGCGTGTGATGGCGTCGGCCGATCCGATCGTCGCCGCCCATGTGCCGATGGCGCGACTGGATTCGGTGATGCATCAAGAGGTCGCCTTCGTGAAGATCGACGTGGAAGGGCATGAGCTCAACGTCCTCAACGGCGCCGTCGAGCTCCTGGAGCGCTGCCAGCCGGTGTTCCTGGTGGAAGCAGAGGATCGTCACCGGCCGGCCGCGACGGAATCGGTGTTCGATTTCTTTCGGCAACGGTTCTATCGTGGTTTCTTCCTGAAGGAAGGCGATGTGATCGACGTCGAAAAGTTCGATGTCGAGGAGCTGCAGGATGCGGCGGCGCTCGAGGCGGATGGTGGCCGCAAGGAAGGGCGGTTCTACATCAACAATTTCTTCTTCTTCCCGCAGCATCTCGATGGCGAGTCGATGCTGGTCAAATGATGACCCGTGCGGCCGCTGCGATCATTTGGTCAGACAGGATAAGTCATGCATATCACGATGGTCGGCGCCGGTTATGTCGGACTGGTGTCGGGGGCGTGTTTCGCCGACTTCGGGCACTACGTCGTTTGCGTCGACAAGGATGAAAAGAAGATCGCAGCGCTGAACAAGGGCGAGATACCGATCCACGAGCCCGGTCTTTCGGAGCTGGTGGCGAGAAACATCGCGCAGGGCCGGCTGGCCTTCGTGACCGACTTGAAGGGAGCGGTCAGCCGTTCCGAAGTCATCTTCATCGCGGTCGGCACCCCGTCCCGCCGCGGCGACGGCCACGCCGATCTTTCCCATGTCTACGCCGCGACGCGCGAAATCGCCGCGGCCTTGCCGGAGTCGGCAGTCGTGGTGACGAAGTCGACCGTCCCGGTCGGCACCGGAGACGAGGTCGAGCGCATCATCCGCGAGGAGAAAAAGGACGCAAAATTCGCCGTCGTCTCCAATCCCGAATTCCTGCGGGAAGGGGCCGCGATCCAGGACCTCAAGCACCCTGACCGCATCGTCATCGGCACGGAGGATGCCTTTGCGAGGGAGGTGATGGCGGAAGTCTATCGTCCGCTGCATCTCAACACCTCGCCGATCCTCTACACCAGCCGCCGCACCGCGGAGCTGACGAAATATGCCGCCAACTCATTCCTTGCGACCAAGATCACCTTCATCAACGAGATCGCCGATCTTGCCGAGAAGGTCGGCGCCAATGTCCAGGAGGTCGCCCGCGGCATCGGGCTCGACAACCGTATCGGCTCGAAATTCCTGCATGCCGGTCCGGGCTTCGGCGGCTCCTGCTTTCCCAAGGATACGCTGGCGCTGATCAAGACCGGCCAGGACCACGAGGCCCCGCTGCGGATCGTCGAGACGGTGGTGTCGGTGAACGACCAGCGCAAGCGCGCCATGGCGCGCAAGGTGGCGAATGCCTTCGGCGGCAACATCCGCGGCAAGACCATCGCCGTGCTCGGCGTCACTTTCAAGCCGAACACCGACGACATGCGCGATGCGCCGTCGATCCCGCTGATCACGGCGCTGCAGGATATGGGCGCGACGATCCGTGCCTTCGATCCGGTCGGGATGGAGCAGGCCAAGAAGGTGTTCGAGAACGTCACCTTCTGCCGCGACGCTTATGATTGCGCGCGCGGAAGCCATGCGATCGTGATCGTGACGGAATGGGAGCAGTTCCGCGCGCTCGACCTGAAGAAGATGGCAACGATCATGGCAACACCCGTGATCGTCGATCTCCGCAACATCTATTCGCCCGAGGATGTGACGCGGAACGGTTTTCATTACTGCGGCGTCGGCCGGCCGAAGCCGCTGGCGTATTAGCGCAATCGCCGATCAGGTTGAAAGGTCGCCCCGGCGAAGCTGCGCTCCCTCTCCGGCTTGCGGGGGAGGGCTGGGGTGGGGGTGCCTCCGCATTGGGGCTCCCCGAGTGGAGAGAGCCCTCACCCGGCGCTACGCGCCGACCTCTCCCGCAAGCGGGAGAGGTGAAGATTCAGCGCCGGCCTCCAATCCGTGGAGGCCGGCGTTTTGCTTTCGGCTGCAGGCCTGACTCCCAAGTCACTCCTCGGTCTTCATCTCCAGCCCCAAGTCGCGCCAAAATCGCCGTTCCTGGGCAAAAAGAACGGCACGATCACCCGTTTGCCGGGCTGGTGGTGTCTCACTCTCGCTTGACAAAACTATTTTAAGCATAAAATATCTCCTGACTTCGGCTCCTGGGAACGCTCAGATCCTCCGACGGCCGATGGTGAGGAGACAGCCATGCGCATCGTCTGCATCGGGGGCGGGCCGTCCGGGCTCTATTTCGGCATCCTGATGAAGATGCTCGATCCGGCGCACCGGATTTCGGTGGTCGAGCGCAACCGCCCCTACGACACTTTCGGTTTCGGCGTCGTGTTTTCGGATGCGACCATGGACAACATGCGCAAATGGGATCCGGTCACGGCGGATGCGATCGAGCAGGCTTTCAACCACTGGGACGATATCGAGGTCCTGATCAAGGGTCGCCGGATGCGCACCACCGGCCACGGCTTTGTCGGCATCGGCCGCAAGCGCCTGCTCAACATATTGCAGGCGCGCGCCGAGGAACTCGGCGTCGAACTGGTCTTTGAGCGCGAGGTCGAGTCCGATCTCGAATTTCCGGATGCCGACCTGATCGTTGCCGCCGACGGCGTGAACTCGAAGATCCGCACGCGCTATGCCGAAAGCTTCCAGCCCGACATCCTGATGCGGCCGAACCGCTATATCTGGCTCGGCACCAACAAGCGCTTTGATGCCTTCACCTTCGACTTCCGCAAGACCGAGCACGGCTGGTTCCAGGCGCATATCTACAAGTTCGAGGAGGGCGCGGCGACTTTCATCGTTGAGACCACGGAGGAGGCGTTCCTTGCGCATGGTCTCGACAAGCTCGATCAGGACGACTCCATCGCGTTCTGTGAGAAGATCTTCGCCGAAATTCTCGATGGCCATCCGCTGGTCTCCAATTCGCGGCATCTGCGTGGCTCGGCCTGGCTTTCCTTCCCGCGATTGATCTGCGGCAAGTGGACCGCGTTCAACGGCAACAGCCAAGTCGTGGTGATGGGCGATGCCGCGCATACCGCGCACTTTGCGATCGGATCGGGGACCAAGCTTGCGCTCGAGGATGCGATCGAACTGACCAACCAGTTCAAGCAGCTCGGCGCGACGCTGGACAAGATCCCATCGGTGCTCGCGGCCTACGAGGAGCTTCGCCGTGTCGATGTCGCGCGGATCCAGAATGCCGCGCGCAATGCCATGGAGTGGTTCGAGGTGGTCGGTGCGCGCTACGCCGACACGCTGGAGCCCGAGCAGTTCATGTATTCGCTGCTGACGCGCTCGCAGCGCATCAGCCACGAGAATCTGCGGCTTCGCGACAAGACATGGCTCGAAGGCTATGAGCGCTGGTTCGCCGAACGCGCCGGGCTGCCGGATTCCAATGATCGCGTGGCGCCGCCGATGTTGACGCCGTTCCGCATCCGCGGCTTATCATTGCCCAACCGCATCATCTGCTCGCCGATGGCAATGTATTCGGCAGAAGAGGGCGTGCCGAACGATTTCCATCTGGTGCATTTCGGCGCCCGCGCGCTCGGCGGCGCCGGGCTGATCTTCACCGAGATGACCTGCGTATCGCCGGAGGCGCGGATCACGCCGGGCTGCTGCGGATTGTGGAACGACGAGCAGGCGAAGGCCTACAAGCGCATCGTCGATTTCGTCCACGCCAATAGCGCGGCCAGGATTGGCATTCAGCTTGGCCACTCCGGACGCAAGGGTTCGACCCGCGTGGCCTGGGAGGGAATGGACGAGCCGCTTGCCGAAGGAAACTGGCCGCTGGTGTCGGCCTCAGCCGTTCCCTATCTGCCCGACGGTCAGACGCCGGAGCCGATGACGCGCGCCGAACTGGTTGAGGTGCGCGAGCAGTTCGTCGCCGCGGCGCGGCGTGCGGTGCGGGCCGGCTTCGACATCCTCGAACTGCATTGCGCCCACGGTTACCTGCTGTCGAGCTTCCTCTCGCCGCTCACCAACCGCCGGACGGACGAATATGGCGGCAGCATCGAGAACCGCGCGCGCTATCCGCTGGAGGTATTTCGGGCGATACGTGACGTGTGGCCGCAGGACAAGCCGATCTCGGTGCGCCTGTCATGCCATGACTGGGCCGAGGGCGGCAACACGCCGGATGATGCGCTTCAGTTCGCAAGGCTGTTCAAGCAAGCCGGCGCCGACCTGATCGATTGCTCCTCGGGCCAGGTCTGGGCTGACGACCATCCGGTCTATGGCCGGCTCTATCAGACGCCGTTTGCCGACAAGATCCGCAACGAGGTCGGCATTGCGACCATTGCGGTCGGCGCGATTTCCGAGGCCGATCACGCCAATTCCATCATCGCCGCCGGCCGCGCCGATCTCTGCGCTATCGCGCGCCCGCATCTTGCGGATGCGGCCTGGACGCTGCACGAGGCCGCTAAGATCGGCGTGAAGTCGATTGCCTGGCCGAAGCAGTATCTCTCCGGCAAGCCGCAATATGAGGCCAATCTGGAGCGCGCGGCAGCGGGAGCGAAAGCATGACCCGGAATTTCTGGCCCGACGCGCATGCGCTAGTCACCGGTGGCGGCTCCGGCATCGGCGCGGCCACGGCACGAGCGCTGGCCGAAGCCGGCGTACGCGTGAGCGTTGCAGGCAGGAGGCCGGATGCGCTTGCCGAGACTGCGGCGTCCATTGGGGCGCGTGCCGGCGCGGTTCTGCCTGTCGATGTGACCGATGAAGTCGCGGTCGCCGAGGGCATCAAGCGGATTGAGGCCGAGGCCGGCCCGATCGACATTCTCGTCAACAATGCAGGCAGGGCATTGAGCGCGCCGTTCGAGAAGACGGATGCCGCTCTGTGGTCGGACATGCTGGCGAGCAATCTCTCCAGCGTGTTCCTGGTGACTCATGCGGTGCTGCCCGGCATGGCGCAACGTGGCCGCGGGCGCGTCATCAACGTATCGTCCACGGCGGGCCTGACCGGCTACGCTTACGTCTCGGCCTATGTCGCCGCCAAGCACGGCGTGGTCGGGCTGACGCGCGCGCTCGCGCTCGAATATGCGCGCCGCGGCGTCACCGTGAATGCGATCTGTCCGGGCTATACGGATACTCCGTTAGTGGCGGAGGCGGCCGCCAACATCGTCGCCAAGACCGGCCGCAGCGAAGCCGAAGCACGCGCAGCCCTGGCGAAAGTCAATCCGATGCAGCGGCTGGTGACGCCTGAGGAAGTCGCGGACACCATTCTTTGGCTCGCTTCCTCTAGCTCATCGTCCATCAATGGACAGGCCATTGCCGTCGCAGGCGGCGAGGTCTTCACGGGATAAAAGAAACGCCCAAGGAAAAAATCATGTCTGAGATGAAAGCAAAGCTCCTGCCGTTCAAGGACTATCAGGCGCGCCATTTCAAATGGGCAACCGATGACGATGCCCGCGTCGCCACGATCACGCTGAATCGGCCGGACAAGAAGAATCCGCTGACGTTCCAGTCCTACGAGGAACTGCGCGATCTCTTCCGCGATCTCGCCTACGCCTCAGATGTCCGCGCCATCGTGCTGACCGGGGACGGCGGCAATTTCTGCTCCGGCGGCGACGTGTTCGAGATCATCGAGCCGCTGACGCGGATGGCGATGCCGGACCTGATCGCGTTCACGCGCATGACCGGCGATGTCGTGAAGGCGATGCGCAAATGCCCGCAGCAGATCGTCGCCGCAATCGACGGCATCTGTGCCGGCGCCGGCGCGATGTTGGCGCTCGCCTCCGATCTGCGGCTGGCGACGCCGCAGGCCAAGACCGCCTTCCTGTTCACGCGCGTGGGCCTCGCCGGCGCCGACATGGGCGCGTGCGGATTGTTGCCGCGGGTGATCGGTCAGGGCCGCGCCGCTGAGTTGCTTTACACCGGCCGGGCTATGAGCGCGGAAGAGGGATTTGCCTGGGGCTTTCACAACCGACTGGTGCCGACGGCGGAGCTACCTGCCGCGGCCTACGATCTCGCCCGCTCGCTCGCCGACGGTCCGTGGTTCGCGCATGGCATGACCAAGACGATGTTCAACCAGGAATGGGCGATGGGCATCGACGAGATAGTGGAGTCGGAAGCGCAGGCGCAGGCGATCTGCATGGCGACCGGCGATTTCCGCCGCGCCTTCGAGGCGTTCGCCGCCAAGAAGAAACCGGTCTTCGAGGGGAATTGAGCCTTTGACGGGAATAAGCACATGATCGAACTCCTGCAGCCCGAAGGCTGGGCCCAGCCGGTCGGCTATGCCAATGGCGTTGCCGCGCGCGGCAAGATGATCCTTGTCGCCGGCCAGATCGGCTGGAACGCGCAATGCGTGTTCGAGACCGACGACCTCGTGGAGCAGATCGGGCAGACCCTGCGCAACGTCGTCGCGGTCGCCGCCAGCGGCGGCGCAAAGCCGGAGCATATCGTGTCGATGACCTGGTTCCTGCTCGACCGCCGCCAATATTCCTCCCGGTTAGAGGAGATCGGCGCCGTCTACCGCGACATCATGGGCCGCCGCTTCCCGGCGATGACGGCGGTCCAGGTCTCCGGCCTGATCGAGGATCGCGCCAAGGTCGAGATCCAGGCGATCGCGGTGGTTCCGGATTGAGGTGGTGAGAGCGTTAACCTTAAGCGCGCTCCACCTCCAACAAACCCGCTTGCGACGCCGGTTTGGACCATGCGACGCTGGTGCGTCGAGCGAATGCTTTCGTCATGGCCGGGCTCGTCCCGGCCATCCACGTCCTTGGTTCAGCGAGGACGGACGTGGATGCCCGGCGCAAGGCCGGGCATGACGTCGCGAGTGGAGTAGGGCGATGAAGGCGATTATCGTCGGCGGCGGGATTGGCGGGCTCACCACGGCGCTGATGCTGCGGGCCCGTGGCATTACTTGCGAATTGTTCGAGCAGGCGGAGACGATCCGCGAGCTCGGGGTCGGCATCAACACTTTGCCGCATGCAATCCGCGAACTCGCCGGGCTTGGCCTGCTTGACGCGCTCGACAAGGTCGCGATCCGGACCCATGAACTGTTCTACCTGACGCGCCATGGCCAGCAGGTCTGGCATGAGAAGCGCGGGCTGGACGCCGGCCACGACGTGCCGCAATTCTCCATCCATCGCGGCCGTCTGCAGGGCGTCATCCATCAGGCTGTGGTCGAGCGGCTTGGCGGCGAGGCGATCCACACCGGCTGCCGGCTCGGCGCGTTCACGCAGGATGAAGGCGGCGTCACGGCCTATTTCTTCGATCGTGCGGGGGCACATATGCACACCGCTCGCGCTGATATCCTGATCGGCGCCGACGGCATCCACTCGAAAGTGCGCGAGACGCTGTTTCCGAACGAAGGCCCGCCGTGCTGGAACGGCCTGATGCTGTGGCGCGGTGCCGCCGACTGGCCCGCGTTCCTGACCGGCCGCTCGATGATCATCGCCGGGGGCCTGAACGCCAAGGCCGTGATCTATCCGATCGCGGAAGGCTCGAGCCCGGCCAGCCGTCTCACCAATTGGGCGGTGATGGTGCGGATCGGCGATGGCGCGTCACCGCCGCCGCGCCGCGAGGGCTGGTCGAATCTCGGCAGGCGGGAAGAGCTGATGCCGCATGTCACAGGCTTCTCGATCCCGCAGGTGGACTTTGCAGCGCTGGTCGGCGCCACGCCGGAATTCTGGGAGTATCCGTGCTGCGACCGCGATCCCTTGCCCTATTGGACGAGCGGGCGCGTCACCTTGCTCGGCGATGCCGCGCATCCGATGTATCCGGTCGGCTCCAACGGCGCCTCGCAGGCCATCCTCGATGCGCGGTGTCTCGCGGATGCGCTGGCGCGGTCGGAGCATCCACGTCAGGCGCTGGCCGCCTATGAACGCCAGCGCCTGCCGATGACTGCCGACATCGTCGCCTCCAACCGCCGCGGCGGGCCGGAGGGCGTGATCGATGCGGTCGAGCAGATCGCCCCGCAGGGGTTTACGGATATCGATACCATCCTCAGCTACGAGGCCCGCGAAGCAATCGTGCGCGGCTACGCCGCCAAGGCCGGCTTCGCCGCCCGCGTGGTGGCGCGGCAGTAGCTCGGTGCCCACCTCTCCCCAGCGGGGAGCGGTCGGATCGCATCGTCAGATGCGATCCGGGTGAGGGGGGCGGTGTCCATGAGGGAGCGAAACCTCTCACCCGGCGCTTCGCGCCGACCTCTCCCTTCGGGAGAGGTGAAAAGCCACGCTCGCGTCGATTCGAGCAAATATCATCCTGCGTTACGCCGGAGGCGGCGGCAGGAAGTGGATGTTGTACTCGGCGGCGAGTTTCACCACGTCATCCGGATTCTGCTCCCGCATGTTGTGGATCGCCCAGAACAGGTCATAGAGCCGGCGCGTCGGCGACACCCAGAACAGCGTCTTCGCCGCCTGCTGTGACTTGTTGAAGATGCCGTGCGGCTTGCCCATCGGCAGGCGCACGAGATCGCCTGGCGTCGCCGATTCATCGGCGCCGTCGAGCATGAAGTCGAGCTTGCCTTCGAGGATGTAGAGATATTCGTCCTGGTCGGGATGGATGTGCGGCGGCACGAAGGTGCCGGGCGGAAACGTCGCGTGCCAGGAGAACGAATGCTCGGTGCGGTTCTTCGGCACATAGGTCTGGCCGAGGATGTTCCAGGTGATGCCCTGCATGCCCTCGTTGGCGCGGGTGATGCCCGCGATCTCGTCCTTCATTGTTCCACTCCCTCGTTTACTTGCCTGAGCAATCCTTGGCGTAACGGTCGCCGTAATTCTCGAACACCTTTTGTACGATCTCGGTCTGGAACTTTCCATCAGGACGTTTGGCGACCTGGGTCAGATAGAAGTCCTGGATCGGATAGCCGTTGGCGTTGAACTTGAAGCCGCCGCGAAGCGAAACGAAATCGGCCTTCTTCAGCGCCGCCGCGACCGCCTCCTTGTTGGAGAGGTTGCCGTTCACCGCTTTCACCGCGCTGTCGATCAAGAGCGCCGCATCATAGGCTTGCATGGCGTAGGTGCCGGGCACGCTCTTGTAGGCGGCTTCATAGGCCGCCACGAACTTCTTGTTCTGGGGATTGTCGAGGTTGGGCGCCCAGTTGGCGCCGCCGAACATGCCGACCGCCGCATCCTGCTGCGCCGGCAGCGTGGATTCATCGACCGTGAAGGCCGATAGCACGGGCACGGTGGCGCCGGCCTGCCTGTACTGCTTCACCAGATTGACGCCCATGCCACCCGGCATGAAGGTGAACAGCGCATCCGGCTTCAGCGAGGAGATTTTTGTCAATTCGGGCTGAAAGTCGAGCGTGTTAAGTGGCGTATAGGATTCGTCGACGATCTCGCCCTTGTAGTCGAGCTTGAAGCCGGCCACCGAGTCGCGTCCGGCCTGGTAGTTCGGCACCAGGAGATAGACCCGCTTGTAGCCGCGATCCTGTGCGACTTTGCCGAGGATCTCATGCACCTGGTCGTTCTGATAGGAGGTGACGTAGAAGAACGGGTTGCATTCCTTGCCGGCGTAGCTCGAGGGCCCGGCATTGGGCGAGATCAGGAACGTCTTGTTCTCGGTTACGGGGCGGTGGATCGCCTGCAGGATGTTGGAGAAGATCGGCCCGACCACAAAATCGACCTTGTCGCGCTCCAGGAGCCCGCGCACCTTGCTCACCGCGCCATCCGGCTTGAGCTCGTCGTCGACATTGACGACCTCGACCTCGCGGCCCGCCATCTTGCCGCCGAGATCCTTGATCGCCAGCGCAAAGCCGTCGCGCGCCTGTTGGCCGAGCACCGCGGCGGGCCCCGACGTCGTCACGATGACGCCGATCTTGATCTTCTCCTGCGCCAGCGCAGGTCCGGCAGCAAGGGCGAACAGCGCCGCCAGTCCTGCCAACTTCAATGCCCGTTTCATGGTCTGTCCCCGCGCCAACAAAGATCAAAATCCCGCGCCACAGCTTATTCTGACGACGGCAAGCGCCGCAAGCGAATGCCTCGCCGCGTCTCGACCGCCAGCGGATCGTATGCAAGCCCGCATGCAAGCGCCGCGCCAAATTGCTTGAAGCTTAAAGAGATCCCGCGATATCATGGAGCATCGCTCATTCAGCTTGCGATATGCCGCGAATTGCTTGAAGGTCAAAACGATCGGCTGCGATTGGCGCCGCGAAAGGCGTGACTACCCATGATGCTTGATTCCGAGACAAAAGCGGTCGAACTGCCGGAGGATCACGGCACCGAGCTTCGGCTCTGGCTTCGGCTCCTGACCTGCACCACACTGATCGAGGGCGAGGTGCGCAGCCGTCTTCGCGAGCGCTTCGACGTTACGTTGCCGCGCTTCGACCTGATGGCCCAGCTCGACAAGGTGCCTGATGGCATGACGCTGTCCGACCTCTCCAAGCGGATGATGGTGTCGAACGGCAATGTGACCGGTCTGGTCGAACGGCTGGTGGAATCCGGTCATCTCGACCGCCGCACCTCGGAGACCGATCGGCGCGTGCAGTTCATCCGGCTGACAAAGCTCGGCCGCGCCGAGTTCCGCAAGATGGCCGCCGAGCACGAGACCTGGATCGCCGATGTCTTCGCCGACCTCTCGCGCAAGGATATCAGCGAATTGATGCGGCTGCTCGCCAAGACAAAGGCGTCGGCGCAGCGATCGGCCAAAGCGCGGACGCCATGAGCGGCGTGGCTGGGGTCGACTACGAGGTCGAATACAACAACCGCGCGCGGGTACCGGAACATCCCGCGCTGATCGAAGGCTGGGCCAGGGACGCGGCCGCCTATCGCGCGCAGCATGCGCCGCGCCGCATCGCCTACGGCCCGGGCAATCGCCACACCATTGATTTGTTTGAAAGCGGCGAGGGGCCGATCGTCGTCTTCATCCACGGCGGCTATTGGCAGGCGCTCGACGGCTCCTTCTTCAGCCATTGCGCGCGCGGGCTCAATGCCCACGGAGTCACGGTTGCCGTGCCAAGCTACGATCTCTGTCCCACTGTCACCATTGCCGACATCATCGGCCAGATGCGAGATGCCTCGCGCGTATTGGCTCGGCTTGGCCGACCGCTGGTGGTGAGCGGCCATTCCGCGGGCGGGCATCTCGCCGCCTGCATGCTCGCGACCGATTGGCCGGCGCTCGATGCGTCGCTGCCGAAGCGGCCGGTCATATCCGCCTATTCGATCTCGGGCCTGTTCGAGCTCGCGCCGCTGGTCGAAACCTCGATCAACAAGGCATTGCGTCTGGATGCCGCGGCGGCCGAGACTGCAAGTCCGCTGTTCTGGCGGCCGCCGGCCGGAACAGCGCTGGATGCGGTGGTCGGCGAAACCGAAAGCGCCGAATATCATCGGCAAAGCCGCACCATCGTCGAACAATGGGGCGCGGCCGGCGTTGCCACCCGCTTCGGCGTCGTCGCCGCTGCCAATCATTTCACCGCGATCGCGCCGCTCGCCGACCAGGACTCGGCGATGGTCGCGCGGCTGCGCGAATTGGCGAAGGCCTGAACATTCCGGCGAAGCGCAAAATCGGCTCTTGCGTGAAATTGTTTTAAGTATAAAATTGTTGCCGGATACGCTGCCGGGCGTCCTCGATGTGTGATCGTGAGCATTCTTGCTGGAAAGCGAGGGGCGATGGATATGGCAGTTCTTGCACCGAAGCTGGGCCCTTCCGCCCATGTCGACACGTTCACGCGCGACAATCTTCCGCCATTCCATCAATGGCCGGACCTGCTGCTCGACCGGCCTGAATTTCAATATCCAGAATATCTCAATGCCGCGGTCGAACTGACCGACCGCATGGTCGAGAAAGGCTTTGGCGACCACACTGCGCTGATCGGCAACGGCCGCCAGCGCACCTACAAGGAATTGACCGACTGGTCCAACCGCCTTGCGCATGCGCTGGTCGAGAACTACGGGGTCAAGCCCGGCAACCGCGTGCTGATCCGCTCCGGCAACAATCCGGCCTTCGTCGCCGCCTGGCTCGCCGCGACCAAGGCCGGCGCCGTGGTCGTCAACACCATGCCGATGCTCCGCGCCGGCGAACTGGCGAAGATCGTCGATAAGGCCGAAATCTCGCTGGCGCTAACTGATAGCCGTATCGCCGACGAACTTGTCGCCTGTGCCAAGACCAGCAAATTCCTCAAGCAGGTCGTCAATTTCGACGGCACGCAGAATCACGACGCCGAGCTCGACCGCGTCGCATTGAGCAAGCCGGTGCGGTTCGACGCGGTCAAGACCGGCCGCGATGACGTGGCGCTATTAGGATTCACATCGGGCACGACCGGCGAGCCGAAGGCGACGATGCATTTCCACCGCGATCTCCTGATCGTCGCGGACGGCTATGCGAAGGAAGTGCTTGGGGTCACCGAGAACGACGTCTTTGTCGGCTCGCCGCCGCTGGCCTTCACGTTTGGCCTCGGCGGGCTTGCGATCTTTCCTTTGCGGTTCGGCGCCACCGCGACGCTGCTGGAAAACGCCGCGCCGAACCAGATGGTCGAGATCATCGAGACCTACAAGGCCACGATCTGCTTCACCGCGCCGACCGCCTACCGTGCGATGATGGCCGCGATGGACAACGGCGCCGATCTGTCATCGCTGCGCATCGCTGTTTCCGCCGGCGAGACGTTGCCGGCGCCGGTGTTCGAAAGCTGGACCAGGAAGACCGGTAAGCCGATTCTCGACGGCATCGGCAGCACGGAGATCCTGCACATCTTCATCACCAACCGGATCGGCGATGCCGTGGCGGGCACGACCGGACATCCGGTTTCCGGCTATGAGGCAAAAATCGTCGACGACGACATGAACGAGTTGCCGCCCGGCAAGGTCGGTAAACTCGCGGTGCGCGGCCCGACCGGGTGTCGCTATCTCGCGGACGCGCGCCAAACCAAATATGTGCGCGATGGCTGGAACCTGACCGGCGACGCGTTCGTGCGCGACGAGAATGGCAGGCTCTCCTTCGTCGCCCGCGCCGACGACATGATCATTTCTTCCGGCTACAACATCGCAGGTCCCGAGGTCGAGGCCGCGCTGCTGACACATCCAGATGTCGCGGAATGTGCGGTGGTCGGGCAGGTCGATGAAGAGCGCGGGCAGATCGTCTCGGCCTATGTCGTGCTGAAGCAGGGCTGCCGCTGCGATGAGTTGCAGGTCAAGCTCCTGCAGGATCACGTCAAGGCCAGGATCGCGCCGTACAAATATCCCCGCGCCATCAGCTTCGTCGATGCGCTGCCGAAAACGCAGACCGGCAAGATCCAGCGCTTCAAACTGCGCAAAGCGAGCTGAGCTCGGACAATTCAGTCCTGCTCTTCACGCATTCGGCCGATCAGGAGGTCGGCCACCAGCCGGCAGGACGGCGACAGGTTTCGGCTCGCCAGCCGGACCATGGTGACCTGCGTCGCCTCCAGCCGCTTGTCGCGTAGCGGCACGGCAACGAGCAGGCCCGCCTCCAGCGCCTGCACCGCGGCCACACGCGGCAAGAAGGTGGCGAGATCGGTGCGCGCGGCAAGCCTTTGTGCGAAGGCGAGCGAGTTGGTCTCGGTGCACACCTCGAGCCTGACCTTGGCCTGCGCGCAGGCGCGATCGACCTCCTGACGAATGCCGAAGGACGGATCGGGAACCACGACGCGTAGCCCTGCGAGTTCCTTCACCGTGCAGCTCGCCTTGTTCGCCAACGGATGGCGTGGCGAGACGATCAGGCACAGCGACTGCCGCATTCGCCCGAGCTCGATCAGGTCGCTGCGCGGCGCGCGGCCGAACACGAAGCCGAGGTCAGCATCGTTATGGCCAACCTTCTCGGCCACGTCGCGCGAGCCCACCATTGTCATCGAGATCGAGATGCCCGGATAGTCGCCGGCAAGGTCAACGGCGAAATTCGACAGGAAGCTCATCAGCATGCCCTCGACGGTGGCGATCCTGACCTGTCCACGCCGCGAGCTGTCGAATTCCTGCACCTTGACGCGAATGCCGTCGAGCTGATTGCGGTTCTCGACCGCGTAGCGGTACAGCAAATGGCCGGCGCCGGTGAGCTGCATCCCGCGCGGGCCGCGCTCGAACAGCTTTGCCGATAGCTCCTCCTCGATCGCCTGCATCTGCCGGCTGATCGCGCTCGGCGCGATCCGCAGCGTAGCAGCCGCTTGCTTGATCGAGCCGCATTGAGTGACCTCTCGGAAATATCGGATGGCGGCTGACTCGATCATGCGGCGTTCGTCCTCCTGTCGGTCTGCCCAACAAGATGGCAGGCGCTGACCAGGGATCGAATTATTCGACCTCAGACCTCTAATTTCAATGCTTTTATTCGAATGCGGGATTTGCCATGATTTTTCCATTCGGTCTGGCCGCCATGGAGAAATATTCTATGAATAAGTCTTGGGTCACTCGTTGCGCGCGTCTTGCAGCCCCAATATGGGCGGCAGCGGTTCTCTCCGGCGCGCTGGCTTCTAACGCGTCGGCCGAGGACGTCATCCGTTTCGGGGCCCCGCTGCCGATCACCGGCCCGCTCGCGCCGGAGGCGATCAAGCAGCAGCAGGGCTATGATCTCTGGGCCGAGGAAGCGAACAAAGCCGGCGGCATTTCCGTCGGCGGCAAGAAATACAAGGTGGAGATCGTCTACGCCGACTATCAGTCGAACACGCCGCGCGCGGTGCAGGCGACCGAGCAGATGATCACCCAGGGCAATGTGAACTTCATGTTCGGCGCCTTCGGCTCCGGCGCGGCCAAGGCGGCCAGCACCGTATCCGAGAAGTACAAGGTGCCGACGCTGGCGGCGACTGCATCCTCGGTCCAGGTCTACGACCAGGGCTACAAATATCTGTTCGGCACCTTCACGCCGAACGACACGCTGACGACACCGCTGACCCAGATCATCAAGGCCAAGGTGCCCGAGGTGAAGAAGGTCGCCATCCTCGCACGCAACGACCTGTTCCCGCTCGCGATCGCGCAGGAAATGGAGAAATCGGCCAAGGCGAACGGCTTCGACCTCGTCTATTTCGAGAAATATGCGATCGGCACGCTCGATCACTCGGCGGCGCTGTCGCAGATCAAGTCGCTGGCGCCGCAATGGATCTTCGTCACCGGTTACATCAACGACCTGCTCCTGGTGCGCAAACAGATGGTCGACCAGGAGATGAAGGCGCCGGTCGTCACCATGATCGCCGGTCCCGCCTACCAGGAATTCATCGAGTCCGGTGGCAAGACCGCCGAGAACATCACCAGCGCCTCCTGGTGGCATCCGGCCGCGCGATATGAGGGCAAGGACATCTTCGGCTCAACCGAGAATTTCGTGAAGCTGTTCAAGACCAAGTACAAGAGCGAGCCGGACTATGGCCAGGCGTCGGCGGCGTTGTGCGGCGCGCTGTTCCAGATGGCGATCGAAAAGGCCGGCTCGCTCGATCGCGACAAGGTACGCGACGAACTCGCCAAGCTCGACGTGGTGACTTTCTTCGGCCCCGTCAGGTTTGGTGCCAACGGCCAGATCAACTCGCTCGACCCGCCGGTCTTCCAGATCCAGGGCGCCAAGCCCGTGGTGCTGTTCCCGGAAGCCATCAAGCAGGGCGACTTCAAGGTCGGCGTCAATTGATGACCACCGTCATTTAGCTCGATTAGGCATCCCTCATGCACGCAGCCCAGATCCTGGTGAACGCCGTCGTTCTCGGCTGCCTTTATGCCTGCATCGCGATCGGCTTCTCGCTGGTCTGGGGCGTGCTCAACGTCATCAACCTGATCCACGGCTCCTTCATCGTGCTCGGCGCTTATCTCGCCTACGGGCTCTACAACGCGCTGCACATCTCGCCCTGGTACTCGGTCGCGGTCGCTGCGCCGCTGTTCTTCGTGCTCGGCTACCTCCTGCAGCGGCTGTTGCTCAACCGCGTGATCACCGCCCCCGTGCTGGTGACGCTGACGATGACGTTCGGGCTCGACCTGATCCTGAACAACGCGATGATCTATTTCTTCAAGGCTGATTACCGCAAGCTGACGCTGACGCCGTCGCTCGGCTCGGTGTCGATCTTCGATGTGGTGGTTCCGGTCGATCGTCTGATCGCGACGGTCTCCGCGCTGGCGCTGACCGGATTGCTCTATCTCCTGCTGCGACGCTCGCGCGTCGGGCGCGCCATTGTCGCGGTGCGGCTCGACCGCGACGCGGCGGTGTTGATGGGCGTCGACGTCAAGTCGATCTACGCGGTTGCGTTCGGCCTCGGCGCAGCACTCGCCGGCTGCGCCGGCGTGCTGATGGCGCTGATCTTTCCGATCTCGCCGTTGACCTCGTCGGGCTATCTCGGAAAAGCCTTCGTGGTCTGCGTGCTCGGCGGCCTCGGCAGCGTCTCGGGCGCGCTCGCGGGCGGGCTGCTGCTGGCGCTGGTCGAAGGGATCGGCTCGACGTTCTTCGGCCCAGCTCACGCGACTACGCTGTCCTTCATCCTGCTCATCGTCTTCCTGATCCTGCGCCCGCAGGGGCTCCTTGGCCGGAAGGGTTTTGAATGACGAAGTCGAATATCGCTCTGCTTGTCCTGCTCGCGGTCGTCGCATCGCTGCCGCTGTTTGGCGGCGCCTATGCGCTGCGGCTCGGCACCATCGCCTGCATGTATGCGATCCTCGCGCTGTCCTGGAACGTGGTCGGCGGCTTTGCCGGCTATCCCTCCTTTGCGACCGCCGCCTTCTTCGGCTTCGGCGCCTACACCACGGGCGTGCTGCTGGGCAAAGGATTGCCGCTCTGGCTTGGCGTCGTCATCTCCGCGGTCGCCGCCTTGTTGATCACGGCGGCACTTGGCGCGGCTCTGCTGCGCCTGCGCGGACATTACTTTGCGATCGCAAGCCTCTCGCTGGTCGAGGTGCTGCGCGAGCTCGTCAATAATGCCACCGATCTCACCGGCGGCGGCATGGGCCTCAACATCCCCCTGGTGTCTGGCTCCGGCGTGCTCGCGGAGGCGATGTTCTTCTTTTACGCTATGTGGATCCTGCTGCTGCTCACCGCGCTGATGGTGATGGCCGTCGCTGGCTCGAAGCTCGGCTTCGGGCTCGCCTGCATCCGCCAGAACGAGACCGCTTCCAGCATGGTCGGCCTCAACACCACGCTCTACAAGAGTATCGCCTTCGGCCTGTCGGCCTGCTTCGTCAGCGCGGCCGGCGGAGTCTATGCCGCCTGGGTGCACTATATCGATCCGTCCGATGTCTTCGACATCCTCTATTCCGTGAAGCCGATTGTAATGGCGCTGATGGGCGGCCTCGGCTCGCCGCTCGGCGTTGCCTGCGGCGCATTCCTCTATCTCGGATTAGAGGAGGTGGTCTGGCGCAACTACATCCAAATCCACACCGGCGTGCTCGGGCTGATCATCGTCCTCTTGCTGCTGTTCCTGCCGCATGGCCTGATCTCATTGCGGCCATCCAACCTTTGGCGACGGGTCAAGCATGTCTGAGATCCTTCGCCTCGAAAACGTATCAAGGCATTTCAGCGGCCTGCAGGCGCTGCGCGACGTCACGCTCACCGTCAACAAAGGCGAGGTGCTCGGCCTGATCGGACCAAACGGCGCCGGCAAGACCACGCTGGTCAACACCATCTGCGGCGTCACGCCGGCCAATTCGGGGAAGATCGCTTTCGACGGCAATGACATTACGCGCATCAAGACCTATCAGGCGGCGCGGCTCGGCCTGTCGCGCACCTTCCAGATCGTGCAGCCATTTGCCGAATTCACCGCGCTCGATAATGTCGCCGCCGCCGCGCTGTTCTCGCAGCCGGGTCAAAGCCTGAAGGTGGCGCGCGAGCAGGCAATGGCCCATCTGGTCTATGTCGGCCTCGAGTTGCAGGCCAATCACCCTGCTGCGACGCTGACGCTCGCCATGCGCAAGCGGCTGGAGCTTGCGAAAGCGCTCGCGATGAATCCGAAACTGCTGTTCCTCGACGAGGTCAATGCCGGTCTCAACAGCGCCGAGGTCGAGCGCGCGACCAAGCTGATCCATGAGCTTGCCGCCAGCGGCATCACCATCGTGATGATCGAGCACCTGATGAAGGTGGTGCTCAATGTCTGCACGCGCATCGCGGTGCTGCACAACGGTGCGCTGATCGCCGATGGCGCGCCGCGCGAGGTAATCGAGAATCCCGCTGTCGTCGAGGCCTATCTCGGCCAGCAATATGCCAAACGGAATGCCGCCCGTGGCTAGCTCCCTGATCCTCGAACTGAAAGGGCTGTGCGCCGGCTATGGCGAGATCCAGGTGCTGTGGGGCATCGATCTCGACGTTCGCCGCGGCGAGATCACCGCATTGATCGGCTCCAACGGCGCCGGCAAGACCACGCTGATGCGGGCATTGTCGGGCCTGATCCCGACGACGGCGGGCAGTTATTTCTCGGAAGGCCGCGATCTCACCGGCGACACCGCCGCCGGGATCCTTGCTCACGGCATCGTGCATGTGCCGGAGGGGAGGCGGCTGTTCGGCGCGATGAGTGTCGAGGAGAACCTGCTGATGGGCGCCTATTTGCGCGACGCCGGCCGCGCCGAGATCAATCGCGACCTCGATCAGGTCTATGCCACGTTCCCGAAGCTGCGCGAGCGGCGGCGGCAGGCGGCGGCGACCTTGTCCGGCGGCGAGCAGCAGATGTGCGCGATCGGCCGCGGCCTGATGAGCGCGCCGCTGCTGTTGATGATCGACGAGCTTTCGCTCGGGCTTTCGCCCTTGCTGGCCGAGCAACTCGTGGCGGCGCTGCGCGAGCTCAACGCTGGCGGCACGTCGATCCTGCTGGTGGAGCAGGACGTCACCATCGCGCTCGATCTCTGCCACCGCGCCTTTGTCATGGACATGGGCCGTATCGTGCGAAGCGGTTCGGGAAGCGACCTGCTTGCCGATCCGATCGTTCGCGATGCCTATCTCGGCGTTCTCCACGAATGACCGAACCCGGGCTTTTCTAGCCCCTTTACGTTGCAAAGAGGTGTCATGATTACGACCATCGAGGTTCAAGACGGCGGTTATCGCTTCATGCCAGGCGTCAGCCAGTATTCCTGCGGCATCGGCGCGCTACCCGGTTTCACCATCGAGCGCGTCCGTTTTGCCGATCCGGTGCCGCTGAAGGCGGGCTTTGTGCGGATCGCCGAAATCCTCAAGAATGCCGGCCGTCCTCTCACGGCGTTCGGCGCCTGCGAATTGCGCTCGCCCGCACCGTTCACCGAAGGGGGCTTTCGCGCCTTCAACGAGATCTACATCAAGACCCTGATCGAATGGGGCGTCATGAAGGACGGCATCAATCCGGTGGCGCGCAGCAATGTCTGCCCGAAGATCGATCCGCCGTCCGAGCCCTGCTTCCACGCCTTTTCCTACACGGTGCCGTTGCCGCAGGCCGCGTCGTCCTTCGTGGTCGCCGGCAGCGGCGAGTCGGCTGAAGGCAAGGCGAACTATCGCGATCACATCATCAGCCCCGGCGACGTCAGCCCGGCGGGCATGCTTGCCAAGGCAAAATGGGTGCTGGATGAGATGGAACGCCGCATGAGCGCGTTCGGCGGCACCTGGAAACAGACCACCGGCGTGCAGCTTTACACCGTGGAGGACGTCTATTCGATCCTGGAAAGCGAGCTCGGCCGCCGTGGCGTGTTCAGGAACGGCCTGACCTGGCATTTCAACCGCCCGCCGGTGGTCGGTCTCGACTACGAGATGGATTGCCGCTGCGTTCACATCGAAAAGGTGATCGCGGTGTGATGGCTTAGGTCGAACCGATTGAGGTTCTTCTCCCTCTCCCCGTTCTTACGGGGAGAGGGTTGGGGTGAGGGGCTCTCTCCGCAAATGTAGTGACAGACGGACTCGCGGAAGCTCCCCCTCACCCGAAATTCAAGCTTCGCTTGAATTTCGACCTCTCCCCGCACGCGGGGCGAGGTACAGCGGAGCTCCCCGCCCGATCTCGCATCACCGCGCCAACTCGCATCAAAAGCGCGTGTTGGCGCGCGTTCAACCGAGCCGCTTCCTTGACAGGTCAGGAGCCAAACCGTTTCTTTGCTACTCTCGATCTGGCCCGGCTGGGACGTCAATGCAAAGCGAAGCGGCAGTCATCAGGCGGCGTGATCTTTTCTCGTTGATCGGCGCGATGGCCGGCAGCGCGGCGATGTATCACGCGATGACCAGCCTGGGCTTTGCCTCCGAGTCGACTTACAAGGGGCCGATGAGGCTCGAAGGCGACCCGAAGGGCGCATCCGTCCTGATCCTCGGCGCGGGACTTGCCGGCATGAGCGCGGCGCTGGAGTTGCGCAAGGCGGGCTACAAGGTCCAGATCCTCGAATTCAACAACAGGGCGGGCGGCCGCAACTGGACGTTGCGCGGCGGCGACACGTTCGTCGAACTCGGCGGCTACAAGCAGACCTGCGAATTCGATCACGGTCTCTATGTCAATCCGGGCCCGTGGCGGATTCCCTACCACCACCGTGCATTGCTCGATTATTGCAGGCGGCTCGGGGTTGCGCTCGAACCCTTCATTCAGTTGAACCACAATGCTTATCTCCACGCCTCGCGAGCGTTTGGCGGCGAGCCGCAAAAAATCCGCGCGATCAAGGCGGATTTCCAGGGCCAGGTTTCCGAACTGCTCGCGAAAGTGACCCAGCAGGGCAAGCTCGACGAAGCGGTGTCCAAGGAAGATCAGGAGATCCTGCTGCAGGCGCTGCGCTCCTGGGGCGCACTCGATTCCGACTACAGGTACAATGCCAATCTCCTCTCGGCCGAGTTTCGCGGCTATGCGCGCGAGCCCGGCGGGGGCTTGAGTTCCGCGCCGCTGCCGAGCGATCCCGTCACCTTGTCGGATCTCTTGCGATCACGCGTCTGGCGCTACTTGCAGAGTTTTGCGCGCTACAATTTCCAGACCACGATGTTCCAGCCGGTCGGCGGCATGGACATGATCGGCAAGGCCTTTGCAAAAGAGGTCGGCGACCTCATCCGCTATAACGCCAAGGTGACGCAGATCCAGCAGAACGACCGCGGCGTCACGGTGAGCTATGTCGACACGACAAATCCGTCGACGGTGCTGCACGCAAAAGCGGACTGGTGCATCTGCACGATCCCGTTGTCGATCCTGAGCCAGATCCCGATCGACGTCGGCAGCCGCATGGAGGCCGCGATCGACGCCGTTTCCTATGCCGGCGCGGTCAAGATCGGCCTGCAGTTCAAGCGCCGCTTCTGGGAGGAAGACGAGGCGATCTATGGCGGCATCACCTATACCGACCTGCCGATCCGGCAGATCGCCTATCCCAATGAAGGCTTCAATCGCGCCGGACGCGGCGTGCTGCTCGGCGCCTATCTGTTCGAGGGTGCGAATGCCTATGAGTTCACCGCGATGACGCCGGCAGAACGGATCGCAAGCGCCGTCGAGTTCGGTTCCATGATCCATCCGCAATACAAACAGGAGTTCGAGAACGGCGTTGCGGTCGCCTGGCACCGCGTGCCCTTCACTCTCGGCTGCAGCGGCGAATGGACCGACGAGGGCAGGGTGAAGCACTACAAGGACCTGTGCCAGATCGACGGTCGGATCGTGCTGGCCGGCGAGCATGCATCCGATTTACCGGCCTGGCAGGAGGGGGCGATCCTGTCTTCGCTCGACGCCATTGCGCGATTGCACGAGCGGGTGGTGAAAACATGAGGCCGACGAAAGCCCATTTCGTTGCGCCAGGGGCAGGCGCCGTACTGCTCGCGTTCCTCCCTGCGGCCGCGGACTTCGCGCAGGACAACCCCGCCACGCGCCCGACCTTCAGCTCGGGCTACCGCTTCGTCGAAATGACCGGCGAGGAACTGTTCGCCAATGTCTGCCAGGGCTGCCACATGCGCGATGCCTCTGGCGCCGCCGGCGCCGGGGCCTATCCCTCGCTGATCGCCAACCGGAATCTTGCGACCTCCAGCTATGCCGTCCATCTCGTCGTCAACGGCCGGCGCGGCATGCCGGCCTTCGGCGACATGATGACCGATGGTCAAGTCGCCGCGGTTGTGAATTATCTCAGGACGCATTTCGGCAACAGCTATACGGATACGGTGACGGCCAGGGAAGTCGCAGAAGCGCGCCGCTGAAGCGCTGTTAAACGGGGGATCAGATGAAATTTCGCACGATGCCGCTAATAGCCTTGCTCTCGGCGATGGCTTCCGCGCCCGCGGAGGCCGAGATCGTCCGGCATCCAATTCCCAACTCGAATTTTCCGATCGCGCAATCGGTGCAGGTCACCGGCAACGCCACGATCTATTATATCAGTGGCCAGGTGCCGCCGGTGATCAACAAGGACGCCGATCCTTCGAGCCGGGACGCCTATGGCGACACCAAGACCCAGACCGTCGGCGTGCTCAACCGGATCAAGGGCATCCTTGACGGGCTCGGCCTCGGCATGGGCGATGTCATCAAGATGCAGGTGTTCCTGGTGCACAGCCCGAACGCGCCGATGGACTTCAAGGCCTTCATGGAAGGCTATACCCAGTTCTTCGGCGGCAGCCAGCCGAACCTGCCGGCGCGCTCGGTGGTCGGCGTTGCCTCGCTTGCCAATCCTGGCTTCCTGGTCGAGATCGAGGTGGTTGCGGCGAAGGACACTAAGTAATTCACGGCTGGGCGATTCACTCGCCCGGAACCAGGCTCCCGAGCGGCGGCCGCGAGAGACGCCGGTGCCTTCGCCGCGAAAGATACAGCAAAAAGCCGGTGACCACGAACAGCGGCATCAGCGCGGCGGCGAGCATGAATAGCAGCTTGCCCGGCCAGCCAAAGATGCTGCCGCGATGAATATCCAAGACGCTCGAAAGCATCCGCTCGCCGACGGGCTTGTCCGCGTAGATCTCCGATGACATTAGCCGGCCAGTGATGGCGTCGATGCGGAATTCGTCGCGCGCGCCCGGATGCGACGCATCGCGCGCCCAGGACCGCACCCGCACGACCGTGCCTGCATCAGGCGGCGCGAGTAGCGCCGTCGCGAAGCGGCCGCCCTGTTCGTGCAGAAATGTCGACCATACGCGATCGAGCGCAACCGGTTTGGTCTCTGCTGCGCTGACATCTCGCGCCGGCTTGGGCTTCATCGGTGCGGCAGCAGTCGAAGGACGCGACAGCAGCCAGGTGGCGCCGCTCTTGTACCAGTCGAACGAATACCACAGGCCGGTGAGCACCATCACGAGGTAGATCGGCAGCACCCAGGTTCCAGCGACGGCATGGAGCGACCTGTGGAAGCCGCGACCGCGCAACGCCAGATTCGGCTTCAGCCACATCTTCACGCTGCGGGCGCGATGGGGCCATCGCAGCACGATCCCGGAGATCAGCATCGCGATCAGGCCGATGGCAGCCACGCCCGTGATCGGCCGGCCATAGCCCTTGGCATCGCCGGGCAACAGCAGCCAGCGATGCAGCTTGCGGACGGTGACGAAAAACTCCTCTCCGCGCGGCGAGCCGAGCACACGCCCATCATAGGGATCGACATAGATCGAGGAGGGCCGCGAGCCATCCGCGCTGCGGGCAAACCGGATCCGCACCGCCGCGGACGGGTCACTGGCCATCGTCACGGACGCAACTTTGCCAGAGTCGGGATTGGCCTGCAGTCGCGCGATCAACTGGTCCGGCGTCAGCGTCGGGACCGCGCGAGCCTCGACCCGCGTGATCGCCGTATTCAGGCTGGCCTGGATTTCATCCTCGAAGCTCATGATCGCGCCTGACATCCCGACCATGGCCAGCACCAGCGAAAGCGCAAGGCCAATGACGGAGTGGACCTGCAACAGGGCGGTCTTGATCGAGTACTTGCTCATAAATTGGAAGGAACTGGTGGCGGGATGAGCGTCGAAATCGGCGAAGGCCTGGTGATCACCGCCCACTCAACAGCGTTAGCGTAACGATACCGAAAAGATATTCATCCCGCCACCCAAGCAAGGCTTACACAGTTTGTAATAGTTCTATGTTGTGTGCCGACGCGCGATTGAGCACGCACGACAATGTTTGCCGCGAAGAATAATGTCGTGTTCGCGCGCTATATGACAATTTTGTTTTCACCTTCCGATCCGGCGGTCGCGGCGTTTTCGGCCAGGGCGCTCACTCGTCGAAGCCGACTTTCTTGACCAGAGCAACCGCAGCCTGCTGATGCGCAGCAATGCGATCGATCGGCACCGCATCGGGGCTGAACGATCCGATTTCCTCGAGGATCGGATCGCGGTCCGCCGAGGCGAGCACGGGATATTCCAGTTCGGCCGCCGCATAGATTCCTTGTGCCGCCGGCGTCACAAGGAACTCGATAAATTTCAGCGCGGCGGCCATGTGGGGCGCATGCTTCGCAATGGCTGCGCCCGTCAGATTGACATGGCTGTCGCCGCCCTTGAACGTCGTCGGGACGGCCTTGACGGTTCGGGCCCACCCGCGCCAGTCGTCGCCTTCCCGCCCGTCCCGCAATTGCGCCAGTGCCACGGTATTGGCGATGCCGATCTCGCACGTTCCTTGTGCGATCTCTCGGATCACGTCATTGTCCTTGCCAGCCGGCTTGTGGACCAAATTATTCTTCAGGCCCTTGAGCCAGGCCTCTGTCGGTCCTTCTCCGTGATGAACGAGGAAGGCCGCGATCAGTGCGATGTTGTTCTGATGCAGCGGCGAGCGCATGCATAGTTTGCCGCGCCATTTCGGATCGGCGAGGTCTTCATAGGCGATTGCGGCGAGCGGGCTGTCCCCGTGCACCATTACGACGCGGGGCCGGATGGAGAGGCCGATCCATTGCGAGGACCCGCCACGCAGGTTCGGCGGCGCGGCTCGCTCGAGCAGCGGCGATGCAAAAGTCTGCGTCAACCCCTGGTTTGAGAGCTGGGTGGTCTTGTCCAGTCCGATCGTGATCAGTACGTCCGCCGGCGACGCATCACCTTCCAACGTCAGGCGCTTGAACAGGCTGTCTTCAACAAAGACAGGATTGACCTTGATGCCGCTGGTTTCCGTGAAAGCTGATATCACCGGCTCGATCAGATTTATCTCTCTGGTCGAGTAAAGCGTGATCTCATCGGCGCGGCCTGCCGCCATGCCAGCAACGAAGGCGGAGGCCAGCGCGACCAGCAATCCGGTGGCTACCCGCGGCATGCTCATGGCTAGAACTTCACCGTCGCCGAGAGCGAGACACGGCGCGCGTCGCCGAGAGCGACGGCCAGATTGCTCACGGCCGAGGGATAGTAAACGGTGTCGAACAGGTTCTTGACGTTCAGTTGGTAGATCACCGGCAGGTTGTCGTATTTGGTCTCATAGCTCGCAAACACGTCCGCGACCACATAGGACGGCAGCACGAACGTGTTCGCTGCATCGCCAGGCCGGTCGCCGACATAATGCGCTCCGCCGCCCAGCCGGAGCCGGCCCGGCAACGCGGTGCCGAAATCGTAGACCAGGTAAAGCGAGGCCGTGTTCAGGGCGACGTTCTGCAGCGCCATGCCGGCCAGCGTGGGATCTTCGATCACCCGCGCGTCGGTGTAGCCATAGCTCCCGATCATGCTCCAATTGTCGGTCAGCCTTCCGGTGACGTCGATCTCGATGCCGCGTGAGCGGACCTTTCCGGCGGTACGAAATTCGACGATTCCCGTGGCGCTGTTGAGCTGCGATACCAGCACGTTCTTCTTGTCGATATCGTAGAACGCCACCGTTCCCGAGAGCCGCTTGTTGATGTCGAACTTGGCGCCGGTTTCCCACGAGACGCCCTCTTCGGGCGCGATATTGGAGCCAATCACCACGCCGCCGGTGAGCGGCGCGATGGTCGAGGTCGGCTTCAGCGATTGCGTATAGCTTGCGTAAAGGGACAGCTCGTCGGTGAGCTTGAGGATGGCACCGCCGAGCGGGAGCACCTTGTCTCCGGACAGATCGGTATTGGCTTTGAACGGGCGTCCGCGCCCCGCCAACTGGTCGAAATCCATGTAGCGCACGCCGGCGACCACTGCGACCCGATCCGTGACATGCAACGTGTCCTGGAAGAACAGGGAGTATTGGCCAACCTTGTCGGTCTGGTCGCTATCGCTGGGGGAGACCGTCGTGCCCGGGAAGACCAGCCCATAGGCGGGATCGTAGAAATTGAACGAGGGGGTCGCCTGCCGGATCAGGTTCTTGCGGTAGATCGTGCGATACTGGCCGTCGCCGCCGAACAGCACATCGTTGCGCATGCCGCCGATCCAGAAGCCGCCCTGCAGGTAGGACGTTCCGTAGCTCACATTGCTGAGCGAACCCTGCGTGCCGTCATTGCTGCGCGTCTCGATGCCGGTTCTGGCATTGACGCCGGTGATGCGGAGCTGGTTGGCGCTGAATGTCTCGGTGTTGTAGCTGTAGGCCGCGTAGAGCTTCCAGTCCTCGTTCAGCCGTTGCTCGACCGAGGCCTGCATCAGGTCGGATGTTCCCCACATGTTGTTGAAGGGCTCATCGAGCCGGCGCGTCGCGGGAATGGCCAATGGCGCCTTGGTGATCGGATCGAATGCCGTGCCGCGGTCGAACGGGTAGATGAAATCGCGATGCTCGTAATTGAGCTGGACCGTGGTCGTGTCGCCGTACCACGCCAGTGACGGCGCAAGCAGCGTTTCGCGGTGCCGCCCGAAATTGCGCCAATAGTCCTCATTGACGCCATAGCCGATGAAGCGATAGGCGAGGCCGCCCTGGCCGATCGGGCCGGTGATATCGAAGGTCGCATCGGCGCCGTTCTTGCTGTTGCCGTAGGTCGAGCCGAGCACGGTGATCGATCCGTGCTGATAGAGGTCCGGGCGCTTGCTGATCGTGTTGACGATGCCGCCGGGATCCATGATGCCGTACAGCAGCGATGCAGGTCCCTTCAGCACCTCGACGCTTTCGATGGCGGGGTTGAGGCTGCGGCCCTGGACCAGCGGCATGCCGTTGCGCATGATCGAGCCGTCGCGATTGTCGCCGAATCCGCGCCTGATGACGGCATCCTGGGTGCCGGCGAGCGTATTGGTCTGGGTGATGCCGCTGACATTGACCAGGGCGTCGTCGATATTGCGCGGCAGTTGATCCTTCAGCACCTGCTCGGGCACGACGTTGACGACTTGCGAGGTGTCAAGCGGCGAAGCGCCGGTGCGCAGCGTGGTCGAACTGGGCATGGCGCGATAGCCGAGCTTGGCTTGGTACAGCGCCGCCGCTGCCGCCGCGGCGCGCTCGGACGGCGTAGGCTCCGCAGGCGTCACATTTCGATTACGTTGAGGCGCCGCCGCTGCCTGGGTCCGACGCGCGGAGGGGGCCGCCGGGCGCGCCGGCTTGCGCTTCTGCGTTGGCGACTCCACTGTCACAGCCGGCAAGGTCACGCTCGATTGTGCCCGTGCGATCGTCACGGAAGAGGAGCAACCAGCCAGCAAGGCGGCGGTGCCGATGAAAAAATGCGCGCGGCTGACGCCGGCTCGGTTTGGATGGTCTCCCACGAGACGGCAAACAGCACTGACTTTCACTTCGATTCACTTCCAGGACGAAATTAGCGCGGTGCCTTTAGCAGCCGCTGCGAACAGAAAGAACAGCGCTGGAATTGAATCGCTCTAAGAACGTACTTCGCACGAATGATTTGCAGATCCGTCAGGCGATACAGCGAATGCCTCTCGCCGCATCGAGCAGCTTCTTCAATTTGTAGCGAAGGAGCAGTGGAATGCTTGACAGTTGACTCCGAATAGGCCTCGCCGCCATCAGGCCTTGCATCTTGCAAAACCTCAGCGTCCCTGTCTGAATGTCGCACAACTGGGGCGAGTGGAATCGGAGACCCGAGATGGTTGAAAACGTCAGACCAAGGCTTTCAATCCTGCTGTCGACCGTACTTGCAGCGGCTCTGCTGGGAAGTCCTGCAGCCGCTGCGGAAGGGCTGAGCCCGGAGCGGCAGTTCGCGCGCGACATCTACCAGGAGCTGATCGAGATCGACACCGTCACCGCAACTGGCGACACCGCCAAGGCTGCGGAGGCGATGGCGGCCCGGTTGCGCGCCGCCGGCTTTCCGGATAGCGACGTGCAGGTGTTCTCGCCGGCACAGCGCAAGGGGAATCTGGTGGCACGGCTGCGCGGCAGCGGCGCGCGCAAGCCGATCCTCCTGCTCGCTCACATCGACGTGGTCCCGGCCAATCGCGAGGACTGGTCGGTCGATCCGTTCAAGCTGACCGAGCAGGACGGCTATTTCTATGCCCGCGGCAGCGGCGACGACAAATACATGGCCGCGGCCTTCGTCACCAACCTCATCAGATACAAGAAAGAGGGCTACAAGCCAGACCGCGATATCATCCTGGCGCTGGAAACGGATGAAGAAATCCTGGACGCCAACGGGCTCGGCATCCAATGGCTCTTGAAGAATCACCGCGACCTGATCGATGCTGAATTCGCGCTTAACGAAGGCGGCGGTGTCGGCCTGAAGGACGGCAAGCCGATCCGGAACACCGTGCAGACTTCCGAAAAAGTCTCGCTGAGCTACCTGCTCGAAGTCAAGAACAGGGGTGGCCACAGCTCGGTACCGGTCAAGGACAACGCGATCTATCGCCTCGCCGAGGGACTGGTTCGCCTCTCGAAGTTCAGTTTCCCGATCAACCTGAACGAGACCACCCGGGCGTATTTCGAGCGCACGGCACAGTTCGAGAGCGAGCAGACGGCGTCTGACATCCGCGCCGTGCTGTCGGACAAGCCCGACCCCGCTGCGATGTCGTTTGTCCGGCTTGCGGCCAATCCTGCCTATAACGCCCAGCTCCGCACCACCTGCGTCGCGACGATGCTCGAGGGAGGACATGCCGTGAACGCGTTGCCGCAGCTTGCGACCGCCAAGGTGAACTGCCGCATCATGCCGGGCGAGCCGGTCGACGGTGTCAAGGCGACGCTGGAGCGCGTGCTTGCGGACGATCAAATCCAGGTCACTCAAATGGGCCAGCCCGTGTTGAGCGCGCCGTCGGCCCTGCACGAGGAGATCATGGGCGCAATCGATAAACTGTCGCACGAATTCTGGCCGACGGCGGCGGTGATCCCGACCATGAGCACCGGCGCCACCGACGGGAGCTATCTGCGCAACGCGGGAATCCCGACCTACGGCCATTCCGGCCTTGCCGCCGATATCAGCGACATCCGCGCCCACGGCAAGGATGAACGGATTCTGGTGAAATCATTCTACGAAGGCGAGGACTATCTCTATCGCCTGGTGAAGACGCTCGCCGGCGGAACGTGAACGCTGCCACCCGTCATTGCGAGGAGCGACAGCGACGAAGCAATCCATATCTCCACGAGCGGCGAAATGGATTGCTTCGCTCGCGCTCGCAACGACGTGAAGGGGGCGGCGCGCCAGGCCTTCTCCGTCATCGCCCGCGAAAGCGGGCGATCCAGTATTCCACAGGCGGTCGTGCTCAAGCCGAGACGCCGCCGCATACTGGACGCCCCGCCTTCGCGGGGCATGACAGCGGAGGCTGGTGCTTTCAGCAGGCCGGCTCAAGCCCGCCCAATGTTTATGCATGCGGTGAGAAGAATGAGCAGGGATTAGCTGCATTTCATGCAGTTCTGGCTGTCTTCGGGCTCGCCGACTTTTGACTGGCGTTGTTAGACTACAGATAGTTTCATCTCCTGTTTCGAGCCGATGCGGATGCGTTCGTCGAACGAGCCTTTATGAAGCCTGCTCCCTTCAAATACATCGCTGCTTCATCGCTGGATCACGCGCTCTCGCTCAAGGCCGAACATGGCGATGAGGCAAGATTCCTGGCCGGCGGCCAGAGCCTGGTCCCGGCGATGAACTTCCGTTTGGCGCGACCGGCGGTCGTGATCGATATCAACGGTCTGGATGAGGTGGCCGGCATCGATCACGGCTCAACTATTCGTGTCGGCGCGCTGACGCGCTATTGCGCGCTCGAACGGGATAGCGAGTTCCTCGGCTGCTGTCCGTTGTTCGCCGACGCGCTGCCGCACATCGCGCATCCGCAGATCCGCAACCGCGGCACCATCGGCGGCAACCTCTCCCATGCCGATCCGGCGTCCGAGCTTCCCGCGATTGCGGTGGCGATGGAGGCGCGGATGCGACTGAAGTCGGCCCGCGGCGAGCGGGTGCTTGCAGCCTCGGAGTTCTTTCAAGGATCGCTCACCACGGACCTTGCCGCCGACGAGATGCTGGTCGATGTCGAGTTTCCGGCATTGCCGCCGCGCAGCGGCGTGTGCTTCATGGAAGTGGCGCGGCGCCGAGGCGATTTTGCCATCGCCGGCGTGGCCGTCATCGTGACACTGGATATGGAAGGCCGCTGCGGCAACGCCCGGCTCGCGCTGTGCGGCGTCGGCGACACGCCGGTCGATGCCAGCGAGGCTGCCGCGCCTCTGGTCGGTCAGGCTTGCGCCGATGAGCCGATCAAGGCGGCCGCTGCCGCCATACAGGCAACGATCGAGCCCGCAGGCAATGTCCACGCCAGCGCCGATTATCAGCGGCATCTCGCCGGCGTGCTGGCGCAGCGCGCGATCCGCACGGCCTATCGGCGGGCGGCCCATGCAGCCTGACCGCCACGAGATCAGTGTCTCCGTCAACGGGACGTCTTATCGGCGCAGCGTCGAGTCGCGGACGCTGCTGAGCGATTTCCTCCGCCACGATCTGTTGCTGGCGGGCACCCATGTCGGCTGCGAGCATGGCGTCTGCGGCGCCTGCACGGTCCTGCTCGATGGCGCGCCGATCCGCTCCTGCCTGATGCTTGCAGTGCAGGCCAATGGGCATGAACTCTCCACGATCGAAGGTCTCGCCTCCGATAGCGGCGAGCTGAGTCCGGTGCAGAGGGCGATGCATGAGCATCACGGCCTGCAATGCGGTTATTGCACGCCGGGCATCCTGATGACGATGACGGCGTTCCTGAAGCAGAACCCGTCGCCGTCGGAAGAAGAGGTGCGCGAGGCGCTGTCCGGCAATCTCTGCCGCTGCACCGGCTATCAGCACATCGTTGACGCCATGATGGCCGCGGCGCAGGCGATGCGGGCGGCCGCACCATGACCACACGGTTCTTCGGCGCCCCCGTCAAGCGCAATGAGGATCGCAAGCTCCTCACCGGACAGGCGCTGTTCATCGACGACGTCGAGCTGCCGGGCATGCTGCACGCGGCATTCCTGCGCAGCCCTGCCGCGCACGCGCGCATCAGGTGCATCGATGTTTCCCGCGCGCTGCAGCGCCCGGGCGTCGTGGCGGTCTACACCGCCGATGATTACGGCGCCTATTGGCAGCCCGGTCCGCTCTTGGTGCCGCCGCCACCGATCCCGGGAAGCATTTTCAATCAGCGCACCCAAGTGCCGCTGGCCAAGGACAAGGTTCGGCATGTCGGCGAGCCCTTGGCCGTCGTCGTCGCCGAAAGCCGCTACATCGCCGAGGATGCGCTCGACGATATCGACGTCGATCTCGAGCCGCTGCCGGCGGTGATCGACCTTGAGGCCGCGCTACGCCCCGGTTCAGCCCTGGTGCATGACGACCTCGGCTCGAACGTCTCCGCGCATGTGCATCAGAGCAAGGGCGACTATCGCGCCGCGGCTGCGAAAGCACATCTGGTGATCAAGCGCCGCTTCGCCTACGAGCACGGTATTGCCTCGACCATCGAAACGCGCGGCGTCGTCGCGCATTGGGAAGCGCGCAGCCAGCATATGACGATCTGGGACACGACCCAGGCGCCGGTGTTCGTCCGCAACGGCCTCGCCGCCGTGCTCGGCCTCGGCGAGCGGCAGGTGCGGGTGATCGCGCCCTTCGTCGGCGGCGGCTTCGGGCCGAAGATCATGATGTTCTATCCGGAAGAGGTCGCGCTGCCCTGGATCTCGATGCGGCTCAACCGCCCGGTGAAATGGATCGAGGATCGGCTCGAGCATTTCTTTGCCACCACGCATGAGCGCGGCCAGATCCATGATGCCGAGATCGCGGTCGCGCGCGACGGCCGCATCCTCGGCGTTCAGGACGTCTTCCTGCACGACGGCGGCGCTTATGATCCCTACGGGTTGACGGTGCCGATCAACAGCCAGTGCACCTTGCTCGGGCCGTACGTAGTGCCGTCCTACGATTCGACCTTCACCGCCGTCTTCACCAATCTGCCGATCGTGACGCCCTATCGCGGCGCAGGACGGCAGCATGGCGTGTTCGTGATGGAGCGGCTGCTCGATCTTGCCGCGCACGAGCTGAACATCGATCCCGCCGAGATCCGACGGCGCAATCTCATTCCGGCCGACGCGTTCCCTTACAAGAACGGGATCATCTACCAGGACTTTTCCCAGCTCGAATATGACAGCGGCAACTACGAGCCGGTGCTCGACCAGACGCTGCAGGCGATCGGCTATGCCGAGTTCAAGCAGGAGCAAGAGAAGCTGCGCGCGCAAGGCCGTCACGTCGGTATCGGCGTCGCCTGCTACGTCGAGGGCACCGGCATCGGGCCCTATGAGGGCGCGAAAGTGCAGGTGCAGGCCAATGGCAAGGTCAGCGTCGCGACCGGCATCGGCACGCAGGGGCAGGGGCATTTCACCAGTTTTGCCCAGATCGCCGCCGACCAGCTCGGCGTCGACGTCACCGATGTCGAAATCGTCACCGGCGACACCGACCAGTTCTATTGGGGCGCCGGCACCTTTGCCAGCCGCGGCGCCGTTGTGGCCGGCAATGCCGTCAACGAAGCCTCGCGCGCGGTGCGGCAGAAGGCGCTGAAGCTCGCCAGCGACGCCTTCGAATGCGCCGAGGAGGATCTGGTGCTTGCCGATGGCAAGATCTCGATCGTCGGCATTCCCGAAAAATTCTTGAGCCTCGGCGAACTTGCGCGGCGCGCCAACCCGATGCGTGGCGCGGTGAAGCCCGGCACCGAGCCGGGATTGGAATCGACGCAATATTTCGGGCCGCCGAGCGGCGCGACCGCCAATGGCGTGCATGCCATGATCGTCGAGGTGGATTCGGAGACGTTCGACCTCAAGATCCTGAAATACGTTGTGGTCCATGACTGCGGCACGGTGATCAACCCTCTGATCCTGGAAGGGCAGATCCATGGCGGCGTCGCGCAGGGCATCGGCAACGCCTTCTACGAAAAGCTGGTGTTCGACGACCAGGGCCAGTTACTCAACGCCTCGCTCGCCGACTATCTGTTGCCGACCGCGCTCGACGTGCCGCGCATGGAACTCGGCCACACCGTAACGCCGTCGCCGCTTAATCCTATGGGCATCAAAGGTGCCGGCGAAGCCGGCGCGATTCCCGTCGGCCCGCTGTTTGCGCAGGCGATCGAGGATGCGCTGCAGCTCAAGGAGAAGAACGTCGAGCTGTTGGAGATTCCCTTGAGCCCGAGCCGGATTTTTGAGCTGATCAAGGCGAGCGAGCCATGAGGACGGCGCGGGTTTTCCGGCTCTCGATGGCGCATCCCGGCGACCTGTCCGAGCTGGATCGCTTGATCGCAGGCGGCGCCGTCCGCGCGGCCGACGTCGTTGCGATCATCGGCAAGACCGAGGGCAATGGCGGCGTCAACGATTTCACCCGCGGCTACTTCACCCAGACCCTGATGTTGCTGCTGTCGAAATATCTGAACAGGCCCGCCGAGCAGTTGATCCGTGAAATCCCCTGCGTGCTCTCGGGCGGCACCGAAGGCGTGATGAGCCCGCATTATAGCGTCTTCTGCATCAGCGAGGCCGAACCGGCGCCAGAGGCCGGACCGTCGCTCGCGATCGGCACCGCGTTCAGCGATCCGGTCCCGGCAGATGATGTCGGCCGCCGCGCCCATGTCGACAGCGTCGCCGATGCCGTGCGCGCCGCGATTGACAATGCCGGGATCGAGCGATTGCAGGATGTCCACTTCGTGCAGGTGAAGTGCCCCTGCGTCACGGTCGCCCGCGCCGCGGCCGCGATCGCAGCCGGCAAGACCCCGCTCACCAGCGATCCCAACAGGTCGATGGCTTTTGCCCGTGCCGCCGGCGCATTCGGCGTCGCCGTCGCGCTCGACGAACTGGCGCCATCCGCCTTCACCGACGCGTCGCTGCTCAGCGACTTCTCGATCCAGTCGCCGCGCGCCAGCATTTCCTCCGGCGTCGAGGTCGAAAGCAATGAGGTCGTGGTGCTCGGCAACAGCCCGCTCTGGAGGGGTCCGCTGCAGATATCGCACCGTCCGATGGCGGACGCGCTCGACATCGGCGCTATCGTCGACGTGCTCGCCGATCTCGGCATTGCCGCCAATCCGCAAGTCTCCGCCGCGGACGCGGCACGGATCGCGACTGTGCTCGTCAAATGCGAGCCCGACCGGGGCGGAAGGATTCGCGGCAACAGGCACACCATGCTCGACGACACCGATATCAACGCCCAGCGCCACATCCGCGGCGCGGTCGCCGGCCTCGTTGCCGGCGTGATCGGCGATGGCCGGATCTTCGTCTCCGGCGGCGCCGAGCATCAGGGCCCTGATGGCGGCGGCCTGATTGCCGTCATTGCTTCGCAAGAGGAAGGTTTGGCCTGATGCGCATTGTCATCATCGGCGCAGGCGTCGCGGGATGCGTGATGGCGCGCAGGCTCGCGTTGTTGGACGGCGTGGAGGTGACATGCCTCGAGCGGGTCGCGCGCGACGATCATTCCGAGGCCGGCACCGGGCTCAATGTCGGGCCGAACGCCGTCAAGGCGATGAAGCTGACCGATCCGGAGCTGGCTGAGCGCGTCACCGCGGCGGGCTTTCTCTGGAAAAATTGGCGGATTTCGCTCACCGACGGCACTGTGCTGTTCGACCTGCCGCTGCGGGAGGTGGCGGACGGACCGGGCTGGCGCATCCGCTGGTCGGAGCTTTATCGCGTGCTGCGCGAGGCCGCAGGGGACACGGTTTCCTATGGCTGCGAGATCGTCGAGGTCGGCCATGACAGCGTCGATCCGCGCAAGACTTTTGTCAGTTGGACGCAGGACGGCAAAACGCATCGGCTCGACAACATCGATCTCCTGATTGCCGGCGATGGCCGCTACTCGGAGGTACGCCGCGTGATCTCCGGCGAGCCGCGTATCACGCCGACGGGAGTGGCCATCTTCCGCGTGCTGGTGCCGGATACGTCGCACGGCCTGATCGACGATTACGAACAATGGTTCAACGGACCCAACCGTCTGTTGTCGTTCCGCGTGCCGCCGGACCACATCTATGTCGCCGGCACTTTCCCGATCGCCACAGAGGCGCAGATTTCCGAGAGCCAGAAGACGCCGGAGATTCTGCGCGCCGCCTACACGCCGCGCGCCGCGCCGCCGAGCAACCAGGCGCGCTGGCTGATCGACACCGTCTGCAACAATGTCGCCGACACCCATTGGGCGCGGATGCAGGAGCATGAGGTGCTCTACCGCGCCGCCGATTGCAACGTGCTCTATCTCGGCGATTCCGCCCACGGCATGGTGCCGACATTGGGGCAGGGCGCGACCCAGGCGCTGGAGGACGCCGCCAATGCCGCCGCGCTGATCACGCAGCGCTACAGGGCCGGAAGCTGCGATGTCGCACGCTGGCTCACCGAGTTCGAGGTCCTGCGCAAGGACCGCATGCGTTTCGTGATGGAGTTCTCGCTTGCCGCCACCGACACGATGCTGGCAGGCGCCGATCCCGTCGCTGGAACCCTGCACAAGAACGAAGCACCGTTCCTGAACAAGTTGAAGTCGCTCTATTGCGACGTCGGACTTCTCCCTCTCCCCGCAAGCGGGGCGAGGTGAAGAAACGTCATCACGCCGTGGAATGATCGGCCAAGGATTTGAGGAGATCTACATCATGACCGCAACCGAACCGACGTTGCCGATCGCAACGGTGCACGGCCTCTATCACATCGCCATCAAGACCGAGAATTTGGCGGCAACGCGCAAGTTCTACACCGAGATCATCGGGCTTCGCGAATTCCCGCGGCCTGACTTCGGCTATCCCGGCGCCTGGCTCGGCTGCCCGCAGCCCGGCGGGCTCGCGATCATGCACATCTATGCCGGCGGTCCCGCGCTCGGTCCCGAAGGCAAGGCGCCGGCGGGAACGGCGGCGATCGACCATGTCTCGCTGTCCTGCTCCGGCTATCGCTCATTCGTCTCGCGCTTCAAGGCGGCAGGGCTCGACTGGCGCGAATTCATCGTGCCCGGCACCACGCTCTGGCAGTTGTTCGTCTATGACCCCAGCGGCGTGCAGCTCGAACTGACCTTCGAGTGCGGCGGGGAGGGCGAGGAAAAGCCTGATATGTCGCCGGGCCGCAAATATGTTGCCGGCGCAAGCTTCTTCGACAAGGCCACCTATCCCGAGCTCGCCTGATCTTTCGAATCGGCGATTGACACCTGCCAGCTTGTGCGGGACAGGACAGACATCTGTCCTTGGAGCAGTCGAATGGTGGATTCGAACAGCACGCGACCCGCAGCGCGCGTGGCCGTTGCAGGCCTCGGTGCGATCGGCGCGAGCGTGGTGAGGGAACTGGATCGGGGCATCGACGGATTGGTGCTCAGCGCGGTCTCGGCGCAGAACGTCGCCAAGCATCAGGCTTGGCTAGGCGAATTGAAGGCGCCGCCGAAAATCCTGCCGATCGAGGAACTCGCCAGCGCCGCCGATATCGTGATCGAATGCGCGCCGAGCAAGCTGGTGCGGTCGATCGTGGCGCCAGTGGTCGAGCGCGGCAAGACTGCGGTCGTGCTCAGCGTCGGCGCGCTGCTCCAGAACGAGGACCTGATCGCGCTGGCGCGGAAGAACAGCGGCCAGATCGTGGTGCCGACCGGCGCCTTGATCGGGCTCGACGCCGTGACTGCCGCTGCGGAGGGCACCATCCATTCGGTCCGGCTGGTGACGCGGAAGCCGCCGCTGGGGCTCGCCGGCGCGCCCTATCTGGTCGAGAACGACATCAGCGTTGAAGGGCTCGCCGAGCCGCTGCAGATATTCGAAGGAACCGCGCGCGAGGCGGCAAAGGGCTTTCCGGCCAACCTGAACGTCGCGGTGGCGCTCTCGCTCGCCGGCATCGGCCCCGACCGCACCCGGGTGGAAATCTGGGCCGACCCGACGGTGACACGCAACACCCACCGCATCGAGGTGGATTCCGATTCGGCGCGGTTCTCGATGACGATCGAGAACATCCCCTCGGAAAACCCGCGGACCGGCCGCATCACCGCGCTATCCGTGATCGCCTGCCTGCGCAAGCAGCGTGCCTCGCTGCGCATCGGGACATGAGCTTGTCTGCTGCGGGGTTGCGTGTTTTGGGCTAAGCTGTCCGAACAGATACAGCCGAGCCGCCCATGCGAATTCACCCCGACGACCTGCTTCTCATCATCGACGTGCAGAATGATTTCTGCCCCGGCGGCGCGCTGGCCGTTGCCGATGGCGATGCGGTGGTCCCCGTCGTCAACCGGCTCTCCGAGCGGTTCGATCACGTGGTGCTGACGCAGGATTGGCATCCGCGCGGCCACAGCTCCTTTGCGACCTCGCACCAGAGCTCCGCGCCGTTCGAAACCATCACCATGCCCTATGGTCCGCAGACGCTATGGCCGGACCATTGCGTGCAGGGGACGACGGGCGCCGCGTTCCATCCGCAGCTTTCGACCGACAGAGCGGAGCTTGTGATTCGAAAAGGCTTTCGCTCCGCGATCGATTCCTATTCCGCGTTCCACGAGAACGACCGCACCACGCCGACCGGCCTCGCCGGCTATTTGCGCGAGCGCGGACTGAAGCGGATCTTCATGGCCGGACTTGCCACCGACTATTGCGTCCATTATTCCGCGCTGGATGCACGCCGCCTCGGCTTCGAGACCGTGGTCGTGGAATCCGGCTGCCGGGCAATCGATCTTTCCGGCTCGCTTGCGGCCGCGCATGCGGCAATGGCGGCGGCTGGCGTTCAGATCGTGAGCGACCTGGATTGACGCGCCTCCCTCCACCCTGCCCATTCCTCCTGGAATCTAGCGCGAAAACCGTTGTTTTGATTGGGCTTTTGCTCTAATCCCTCGGCTTTATCGACGGCTTGAACGGAGACATTGTGGCGGGACAGACGTTACGCATCGGCACGCGCAAGACGGCCATGGCGATGGCGCAGACCGAGGAGGTTGCGCGCCTGTTACGTGCGTCCGCTTCCGACCTGACCGTCGAGATCGTCAGGTTCGAGACCCGCGGCGATCAGGACCAGACCAGCAAGTTGCTGCGTCATGGCGGCAAGGGCGGCGCCTTCGTCGCCGAGATCCGCGAGGCGATGCGTGCGGGCGAGTTGCAGGCCGCGATGCATTCGCTGAAGGATGTGCCAGGCAATGAGGAGACGCCGGGCCTCGTGATCGGCGCGACCCTGCCGCGCGACGCCGCCACCGACAGCCTGGTGCTGCGTCCCGGCCTTTCGCTGGAAAGCTTTCGCGCCAGCCGCGGCAAGGGTTTCAAGATCGGCACCAACGCGGTGCGCCGCGCGGCCTATTTGCGCAGGCTGTTTCCTGAAGCAAGCGTGATCCATTTCCGCGGCGCCGCCGACACCCGGATTGCCAAGCTCGATCGTGGCGACAAGCAGCGCCTGCCTGATGGCGGCGAGGTCGGCCCGGCCGATGCGCTGGTGATGGCGCGCTCTGGGCTCGAGCGCATCGGGCGTGCATCGCGCATCGCCTATGACTTCCCGGTCGACGAGATGCTGCCCGCGGTCGGGCAGGGCATCGTCGCCGTCGAATGCGCGGCAAACGATTTCGCGACGCGCGCCCGTCTTGCCAAGATCGAAGACGCGCAATCGCGCCTTGTGGCCGAAGCCGAGCGCGAGGTGCTGTGGATCCTGAACGGTCACTGCAATTCGCCGATCGCCGGCCATGCCACGCTTGCCGGCAGCGAGATGATTCTGCGCGCCTCGGTGCTGGATGAAACCGGCGACCGCTTCATCGAGGCCTCGCGCACCGGCCCCGCCGACCGCCCCCGCGAACTCGGCCGCGCCGTCGGATTGGACCTGCTCGACAAGGGCGCCGCCGAAATCATCGCCCGCACAAGGCCGGAAGAAACGGACGAGTAAGCGAAGAACGGTAGGGTGGGCAAAGCGCAGCGTGCCCACCCTTCGCGTGGACGCTCTCTCCACGTCGTCCCGGCGAACGCCGGGACCCATAACCACTGATGTGGGTTGTGGTGCGAGGTCCGGGCGGCAAACTCCACCTCTCCCCTTGTGGGAGAGGTCGGAATTCAAGCGTAGCTTGAATTCCGGGTGAGGGGTTCAGGTCCATCCGACAGCGCAAGTCCCCTCGAGAGACCGGCACCCCTCACCCGGATCGCATTCCGCTTCGCTGCATGCGCTCCGGCCTCTCCCACAAGGGGAGAGGCCGGTCCGAGCAAGCGGACGCACAATACGGGCGACGACGAGTTAGAGTGCTCGCAGCGGCCAATGCGCGATGATGCGGAAGCGCGATGCTGCATCATCCTGGCGGAACAATGCGAGCCGGTCGATCGCGAGCGTTGCGAGCCGCACAGAGGCAAAGCGTTCCCGCAGCATCGGCACCGCGATCTCACGCCGCTCGGCTTCCAATCGCCCGGTCAGCGTCATGTGGAAGCGGAATTCTTCCATCACGTAAGGATAGCCCCAGCGGTCGAGATACTCGACCTGTCGCGGCGTCAAGCGCTCGGGATTTCGCCGTGCGCGATCGGTCGGCGTCAGCGGCGCGCGGAATGAATCGAAGTCGCGCGTCACGTCGGCCGCAAGCTGCTGCAACTCCGTCGACGGCTTTCCCGGGATCATCGCGATGAAGCCGCTAATCGAATCGATGATGGGTTCGATAACGGGAATTGGCCGCGGCGTATCGGCGAAAGCCTCGCATGCCCCAAGCAGATCGGCTTCGCTCTTGCCCTCCGCCAGCGCCATCGGCGCCTTCAGCGTGGCGTGAAAGCCGTATTTGCGCGGGTCCTGCGTGATCTCGCGCCAGTCCGGCGGCACGCCATCGGGAAAGGACAGGTCGCTGCCACCATAGACATCGTAGCCGAGCATCTTGGCGCCGAAGCGATCAAGCGCACTGCCTGGTGCCGGCGCGTAGTAGAGAGCGTAACGCGGATAGTTGGCCATCGTCGTAAGACCTGGGAGCGTCAGGCGGCAGCAACCGCCATGCGCGGCGCTGTGGAATAGGTGAGCCGGCTGGCGTCGGCCAGATGCACGAGACGTCCCGCCGATATCACCGCGACAATGCGCGGCCGCAGCGGCACCTTGTCATCGACGATGATCATGTCGGCGCGGCGACCTTCGGCGAGCACGCCACGGTCGTCGAGTCCGGCAGCACGTGCCGGTGCTCCCGAGATCAGGTCCCACGCCTTTTCCAGCGGCAGAATGCCGTCAGCGGCAAGCCGGAAGGCTGCGAGCAATTGTGCCGGATAGTAATAGTCCGAGGCCAGCACCGAGCAGAGGCCCTTCGCGATCATGTCGGACGCCTTGGTCCAGCCGGTATGACTGCCGCCGCGCACGACATTCGGCGCGCCATACACTATGTGATCGCCGGCCGCCGCCGCCTCGCGCGCGGTCTCTTCGTTGACAGGGAATTCGGCGATGCCGACGCCCTGGTCGCGAAAACACTTGCGCATCTCGGGGCTGTTGTCGTCATGCGAGAGCATGCGGACATCGGCCGAGCGCGCCGCACTGGCGAGACGTGCGATCGAGGCAGGCACATCGTTCGCGCGCGACACCACGTGCGTGACCAGCTTGTCGAAGTCTTCAGGCGAAAGGCCGGTGCGCTCCACCATCCGGTTGCGCTTGCGCGGCCTTGCCAGGTCCCCGATCGTCCCGTCCATGTGGTCGTTGAACGCGAACAAGTCGACGCGGCCCTCCGCGAGCCAGTCAATGATCTCCGGTTCGGCGTCGAGATTGTAGGTCTCGTGGCGCAGATGGAAGCGCGTGTCGGCGGCAAGCTGCGGGCGCATCTGCTCGATTGCCTCCAGCAGTCTCCGCGCATTCTCGGCGCTGCGCAGGCCCGGCTCCCACGACCATGTGGGGGCGTGGAACACCGTCGTGATTCCGTTTGAGATCGCCTGCCGGTCACTGTCGGCGAGCGCCACGTCGATCGGGAAATCGACTCCAGCGCGCGGCATCATCTGCCGCTCGAAGGCGTCGCCATGCAGGTCAACGATGCCGGGCAGCACCAGGAGATCCCGTGCATCAATGCCGAGCGCGCTGCGGCCGTCTCCCTCTTCGCCGAGGGCTGCGATGTCGCGGCCCGCGGTCCGCAGCCGTGTTTCGACGAGTTCGCCTTCAACGAGCGCCTTGCCACCTTCGATAACAATGTCAGTCACGTGATGGCACTCCGGCGGGTTGTTGGCGCGTTCAGCGCTTCATACTTGGCGAGGAAGTCTTCGACAACCAGCTTGCGAAAATCTGGCAGCGCCTGGCGCAACATTTCGTGATCCCAATCCCACCAGGCGAGTGCCGCAAGGCGGCTGATGATGCCATCGGAAAACCGCTTGCGGAGCGGCCGCGCCGGATTGCCGGCGACGATGGCGTAGGCGGGAACATCCTTGGTCACGATCGCGCCAGCCGCGACCACCGCGCCGGTTCCAATCGAGCGTCCGGGCAGGATGATCGCGCCATGTCCAATCCAGACGTCATGGCCGATATGCACGCGGTGCTCTCGGCGCCATGCGAAGAATTCGGCCTCGTCATGTTCGCCTGGGAAGTATGCGCTGGCGCGATAGGTGAAATGCGCCTGCGGCGGACGATGCATCGGATGATTGCCCGGATTGATCCGGGTCATTGCCGCGATCGAGCAGAATTTGCCGATCGTGGTGTAAGTGAGCTGCGCGTCGTTCACGACATATGAATAGTCACCCATCGTGACGTCGAGCAGGATGCTGCGCGCTCCGACCTCGGTATAGGCCCCAAGCTGGCTATCGCGCACCGCGGCGGTGGGATCGACCGTTGGTACAACGGAAAGCATCTTGCCGGCCATCTTCTTCTTCGCCTCGTCGAATTGTTGTGGGGGAGCGCACGTCTTCGATGCGCTTCATAACAGTAGCGTGACAGATGCGTGACATCGCCGGCGGTGTGGAGGATCGCCGCACTGCAGCGCGTTTGTCACACAACTGTAATTCAGCGGCGTTAGCCGTTACGCGACGTGACGGGTTCGGAGCACTGCATGCTGGTGGTTGAAGGTTTGACGTGCCGTTTCGGCACAAAAGCCGCGGTCGACAATGCTTCGTTCTCGGTCCAGCCCGGTAGTTTCGTCGGCGTGATCGGTCGCTCGGGCGCCGGCAAGTCGACCTTGTTGCGGATGGTCAACCGTCTCGCCGATCCGACCGAAGGCCGCATCCTGTTCGAAGGTGTCGATGTCACCGCGCTGCGCGGCAAGGCGCTGCGGCAGTGGCGCGCGCGTTCGGCGATGATCTTTCAGCAGTTCAATCTGGTCGGCCGGCTCGATGTGCTGACCAATGTGCTGATGGGCCGCCTTGCCGAAATGCCGGCCTGGCGCTCGTTGACCCAGCTTTGGCCCGAGCAGGACAGGGCGCTGGCGATGTCGGCGCTCGAGCAGTTCGACATCGCGCAGTTCGCCGCCCAGCGCGCCGACCAGCTCTCCGGCGGCCAGCAGCAGCGCGTGGCCATCGCTCGCGCGCTGGTGCAGGAGCCCGATATCATCCTCGCCGACGAGCCGATCGCCTCGCTCGATCCGCGCAATACCAAGATCGTGATGGATGCGCTGCTGCGCATCAACAAGCATTTCGGCATCACGGTGCTCTGCAACCTGCATTCGCTCGATCTGGCGCGCAGCTATTGCGACCGCCTGATCGGCATGGCGGCGGGCCGCGTGGTGTTCGATGGCCAGCCGTCGACGCTGACCGATCACATCGCCCGCGAGCTCTACGATCTCGAGGCCAATGATGTCATCGGCGGGGCGCCAATGCCCGCGCCCGGTGCCGCAACAGCTCCGGCGCTCGGCACCGCAGCCGCGGCCTGAACGCCGTAACCTTATGCAGGGAAAGCCGCTGCAGGTGCAGTCGGCCTTTACAGCATGGTCCGGAAAAGTGGAAACCGGTCGTGTTCAAACAAGAGATGAGATCACGATCCCGTTGCGTCTCGGATCGTGATCCAGGCGCTACCATAACAGCAGGGGTAAACCATGATCACTCGTCGCATCGTTCTCGCCGGCGCTGCCGCGCTCGCGCTCACCGCGTCCGCGTCGGCGCAGGACTGGAAGGCCAAATATCCGGAGCTGACCTTCGCGGTCGTGCCGGCTGAAAACGCGTCCGGTGTCACCGAGCGCTGGACGCCGTTCGTCAACTATCTCTCCAAGGAACTCGGCGTGAAGGTCACGCTGCGCATCGCCAACGACTATGCTGCGGTGATCGAAGGCCAGCGCTCCGGCAACATCCAGATCGCCAGCTACGGTTCGGCCTCCTTCGCCCGCGCGCGGCTGACCGGCGTCAAGACCGACGCCTTCGCCAACGACATCAACGCCGACGGCTCCACCGGCTACTACTCGATGTTCTTCGTCAAGGCGAGCAGCCCCTACAAGACCATCGAGGACGTGAAGGGCAAGAACCTCGGCCTCGTCGATCCGAACTCGACCTCCGGCAACAACGTGCCGCGCTTCGAGCTCAACAAGAAGGGCATTCCGGACGCCGAAGCCTATTTCAGCAAGGTTGTCTTCACCGGCAGCCACGAGAACGCGATGCTCGCGCTGGCGCAGGGCACGGTTGATGTTGCTGCCAACCAGTGGACCAGCGACGATGACTCCACGCTCGCCCAGATGCTGCACAAGGGCATGCTGAAGAACGCCGACGGCTCGCCGATGAAGAAGGATGATTTCCGCATCGTCCATAAGTCGGCCGAGATCATCAACGGACCCTATGCCTACAACTCCGACCTTCCCGACGATCTCAAGGCCGCGATCGCCAAGGCCTTCTTCGACGTGCCGACGAAGGACAAGGCGGCGTTCGACAAGCTCTCCGACGGCCAGAAGAAGGGCTTCCATCCCGCGACCACCAAGGATTGGGACGGCACGATCGAGCTGATCAAGTTCGTCGACGCCCTGCGCAAGAAGAAGGCCTCCTGATCGATCGACGCGAATACGCAGGCCGGATCGATCGCGACCCGGCCTGTTCCGTTGAGGACAAGCAGCAGATCCCAAGCAGAGCAGATGGCCACCGCCGTATCCATCCTTCCCGCCCAGCAGCTCGCCGCGCTGAACGATGCCTATCGCAAGGCAGTCGCGCGCAAGCGGTTGAAGATGGCCTTGGCGGCGGCGGTGTTCATCGCGGCGCTGACCGTTGCCGGCATCGGCGCCGAGGTGAACCTGCGCACGCTCTTCACCTATTTCGGCAACTTCGTCTCCTATTTCGACCGCATCCTCACGCTCGATAACGGCCAGCGGGTCTGGACCGATTTCGGCGAATGGTTCTGGGGCTGGAAGAATTGGCTGAAGCTGCTCGCCGAGACCATCTTGATCAGCTATGTCGGCACGCTGACCGGCGCCGTCTTTGCCTTTGCGCTGAACTTTTTCGCCGCACAGAACACCTCGCCCGGGCCCTGGCTGCGCTTTGTTGTCCGCCGCCTGCTCGAATTTGCGCGCACCGTGCCCGCCATCGTGTTCGCGCTGGTGTTCGTGATCGCGTTCGGGCTCGGGCCGATGGCGGGCGTGCTGGCGATCGCCGTGCACTCCACCGGCGCGCTCGGCAAATTGTTCTCCGAGATCGTCGAGAATGCCGACATGAAGCCGGTGGAGGGCATCCGCTCGACCGGCGCGAGCTGGCTGTCCTGCATGCGGTTCGCCGTGCTGCCGCAGGTCTCGGCGGGCTATGCCAGCTACGCGCTGCTGCGCTTCGAGATCAATGTGCGCGAAGCGTCCGTGATGGGCTTTGTCGGCGCCGGCGGCATCGGGCAGGAGCTCGTGGTCGCGATTCGCAAATTCTATTATTCCGACGTCAGCGCCATCCTGGTCACCATCGTCCTGACCGTGTTCGTGATCGACATCACCACCGGCTGGCTGCGCGCAAAACTGTTCGGCAAGGAGGGGCGGGCATGAGCCAGTTGCCAAAGCCGGATTCGCAGGCGCTGCGGACGAAATACCCTGACGTTTTCGACCGCCCGGCCTCGGCGCGCCTCGCCACGCCCTTGATGCTGCTGGCGGCATCAGCGGTCTTCGCCTTCGGCCTGTTCGATCTGGACTTCTCGCCGACCAAGCTGGTGAGCGGGCTGCGTGAGCTCGGCTGGATCACGCTGATGATGATCCCGCCCGATCCCGGCTCGTCGCTGCCGACCTATCTCTCCGCGCTCGGCGAGACGCTGTCGATCGCGCTGCTCGGCACGACGCTGGCCGCGTTCATGGCGCTGCCGGTCAGCCTGCTCGCCGCGCGCAACATCGTGCCCTCCGCCATCTTCCGTTTCCCGGTGCGACGTTTCCTGGATACGATCCGCGGCGTCGACACGCTGATCTGGGCCTTGGTGTGGATCAATGTCGTCGGTCTCGGCCCGTTCGCCGGCGTGCTCGCCATCGCGGTGTCGGATTTCGGCGCCTTCGGCAAATTGTTCTCCGAGGCCATTGAAGGCGCCGACAAGAAGCAGGTCGAGGGCATCAGAGCTTCCGGCGGCGGCGTCCTGCACGAGATCCGCTTCGGCCTGATCCCGCAGGTCCTGCCCGTGATCGCGGGTCAGGTGCTCTATTTCATCGAATCGAACACGCGTTCGGCCACGATCATCGGCATCGTCGGTGCCGGCGGCATCGGGCTGCAGCTCGCCGAGCAGATCCGCGTGCTGGAATGGCAGAAGGTATCGTTCCTGATACTGATGATCCTGATCGCGGTCGCCGTGATCGACTGGATTTCGACAAAACTCCGCTTCGCCATCATCGGCCAGCGCACGCTGGCGTAGGAGTCACCTCGCCCCGCTCTTGCGGGAAGAGGTCGGCGCGAAGCGCCGGGTGAGGGGCCCCTCCGCGCACTCTCGCCTATCGAATTTGCAGAAGCAGCCCCTCACCCTAACCCTCGCAGAGTGAGCTTTGCTCGTCTCGCCCCCGCGAAGAGCGGGGAGAGGGAAGAACTGGATTACCCGTTCTCCACCAAGAACTCCACGCGCTCCGCCGCAAAACGCGAGCGCTTTGTCACCAGCGGCTTGTCGTCCAGATCGACGTCGGTCGAGTCGACCACCAGGATCGGGCGGCCGAGCGCCAGGTCGAGCCGCGCGGCGTCGGTAGCGTCGACGATGCCGGCGGTGATCCGCGTCGAGGTGCGGCGATAGTCGCGGATGCCGAAATGTTCGAGCAGTTTCGTCATCGAGCGGACGCTGGCGAACACCTCTCCCGCGCCCGGAAAGCGCTCGGCCGAAAGCCAGGAGGTGGAGACGCAGATCGGCGCGCGGTCGGCGAACCGCAGCGACTCGATCCGGACCAGTGGCGCGCCGACCTTCAGTCCGAGTTCCCGCGCCAATTCCCGGCTCGCCACGTCTTCCGAGGCATCGATCAATTGCCCGCGTGGCTCGCGGCCGCCGGCGCCGACGATCTCCGAGAACCGCGTGCGCGAGCGCAGCGGATAGGCGATTTTCTGCACCTCGACATAAGTGCCGCTGCCGCGTTCGGCACGCACCAGTCCGCGCTCGGCGAGCGCCGCCAGGGCGCGCCGCACCGTGTGCCGGTTCACGCGGTAGGTCTCCGCGATCTCCATCTCGCCCGGCAGCTTCTCGCCGGCGGCAAAGCGGCCCTCGGCGATGCCGCGCTCGATGCCGTCGGCGACCAGGCGCCACAGCGCGACGCCCGATGAGGCGGTGTCCTGCACACTCATATCGGAAACCCAGTCCTGTCGAAAATCATGCCTCTGTCATGAAACAGTCATGGCGTTTGCTTATCAAGTTGTCTAGTATCATAGACAACTTCAGTCAGGCAAGGTTCCGCGAGATGACGAAGACCGAGCAAGACAGCAGGCGGGCGCAGCGCCGGGCGGGAATGGCGGTGCTCGCGCAGTCGGACGCTGCCGACATTTCGGCCCGGCTCAGCGAGATGGCGCTGCCCGCTCACAAGACCCTGCGCGAGCCGGAAAACGGCCTCGTCATGGTGCGCGGCCGGGTCGGCGGTGATGGCGCGCCCTTCAATATTGGCGAGGCGACCGTCTCGCGCGCGGCGGTGCTGCTTTCGACCGGCCAGGTCGGTTTCGGCTACACGCTCGGACGCGACCATGAGAAGGCGCGGCTGATCGCGTTGTGCGACGCCATGGCGCAATCGGACGATTTTGCCGATGCGGTTGAGCAGGAGGTGATCGCGCCGCTGCGCACGGCCATGATCGCCAAGCGAGACCGGGTGGCCGCGGAGACGGCGGCGACGCGGGTTGATTTCTATACGATGGTGCGCGGTGAGGGCTGAAGACATGACGGCGATTGCCGAACTGCCGCCGGGCTTCGCCGACAAGGTCTTGTCGGCGCAGGCGACATTCCGTTCCGTAATGAACGCGATGGCGCGTCCGGGGAAGGTCGAGCGAATCGCGGCGTCGGCCGGCGCGCCTGATGGCGTGATGCACGGCGCGGCCGCGATCGCGCTGACGCTGTTCGATCACGATACGCCGATCTGGCTCGACGGCGCGATGTCGACCCCCGAAGTCGCCAAATGGCTCAAGTTCCACACCGGGGCGCCCATCACCGGCGATCCCGCGATTGCAAGCTTTGCGCTGATCGGCGATCCCGAGAATCTCCCCGCGCTCGATCGTTTCGCGCTCGGCAGCGGCGAATATCCCGATCGTTCGACCACGCTGATCCTGCAGATTGGCAGCCTGTCGCACGGCGCGGCCTACGAACTGCGCGGCCCGGGCATCGACGGCTCCACCGTGCTGACAGCGACCATTGAGCCGCACGATCTGTTCGATCAACTCGCCGTCAACGCCACGCTGTTCCCGCGCGGCATCGACGTCGTGCTGGTCGCGGGTGATGAGATTGTTGCGATCCCGCGCACCACGCGGCTCGCTCATGGGAAGGACTGACGATGTACGTTGCGGTCAAGGGCGGCGAACGCGCCATCGAGAACGCCCATCGCCTGCTCGCGCATGAACGGCGCGGCGACCGGGAGGTGCCGGAGCTTACGCTTGCGCAGATCTCCGAACAGCTTGCGCTCGGCGTCGATCGCGTCATGGCGGAAGGCTCGCTCTATGACCGCGAGCTGGCCGCGCTCGCGATCAAGCAGGCGCGCGGCGACCTGATCGAGGCGATCTTCCTGGTTCGCGCCTTCCGCGCCACGCTGCCGCGCTTCGGCGCCACCGAGCCGGTCGATACCGGCAACATGCAGATCCGCCGCCGCATCTCCGCGACCTTCAAGGACATTCCCGGCGGCCAGATCCTCGGCCCCACCTTCGACTATACCCATCGCCTGCTCGACCCGCAGCTTGCCGAGGGTTTTGTGCCGGAGGCGCCTGCGACCGGCGAAACATCGTCCGCCGAGACGCCGCGCGTCACCGACATCCTCGCTCACGATGGTCTGATCGAAGCGTCGCCGCAAGCAGAAGCGGACGCGCCGATCGGCGATCTCACACGCGAGCCGCTCAGCTTCCCCGCCGACCGCGATCTGCGGCTGCAGAATCTCGCGCGCGCCGACGAAGGTTTCCTGCTCGCGCTCGGCTACTCCACCCAGCGCGGCTACGGCCGCAACCACCCCTTCGCCGGCGAGATCCGCTTCGGCGAGGTTGATGTCGAATTCTTCGCCGAGGATGCGGGTTTTGCCGTTCCGCTCGGGAGAATCGAACTCACCGAGTGCCAGATGGTCAATCAGTTCAAGGGCTCGGCGACGGAAGCGCCGTGCTTCACCCGCGGCTACGGGCTCGCCTTCGGCCAGAGCGAGCGCAAGACCATGTCGATGGCGCTGGTCGATCGTGCACTGCGCGCGCGCGAGCTCGGCGAGGAGGTGAGGGCGCCGGCGCAGGACGAGGAATTCGTGATGTCGCATTCCGACAATGTGCAGGCGACCGGCTTCGTCGAGCATCTCAAGCTGCCGCATTATGTCGACTTCCAGTCCGAGCTCGGCCTGCTGCGCAGGCTGCGCACAGAATTCACTGAGGCCAACGCATCGGAGCCGCTGCAGGAGGCCGCCGAATGAACGCGCCGTCCTATAATTTCGCCTATCTCGACGAGCAGACCAAGCGGATGATCCGCCGCGCGATCCTGAAGGCGATCGCGATCCCCGGCTACCAGGTGCCGTTCGCGAGCCGCGAGATGCCGATGCCCTATGGCTGGGGCACCGGCGGCGTGCAGGTCACCGCCGCGATCCTCGGCCCCGATGACGTCTTGAAGGTGATCGACCAGGGCTCGGACGATACGACGAATGCGATCTCGATCCGCAAATTCTTCGGCAAGACCGCGGGCGTCGCGACCACGACGTCGACCACGGAAGCTACCGTAATCCAGACTCGCCACCGCATCCCAGAGGCGTCGCTGCATGAGGGGCAGGTGCTGGTCTATCAGGTGCCGATCCCAGAGCCGCTGCGCTTTCTCGAGCCCCGCGAGACCGAGACGCGGCGCATGCATGCACTCGCCGAATACGGCTTGATGCATGTCAAGCTGTACGAGGACATCGCGCGCTTCGGCCATATCGCCACGGCCTATGCCTATCCGGTGAAGGTGAACGCGCGCTATGTGATGGACCCGTCGCCGACGCCGAAATTCGACAATCCGAAGATGGACAATTGCGCGGCGCTGCAATTGTTCGGCGCCGGCCGCGAGAAGCGCATCTATGCGATCCCGCCCTACACGACCGTGGTCTCGCTCGATTTCGAGGACCATCCGTTCAAGCCCTACCGCTTCGACGCGCCGTGCGCGCTCTGCGGCGCGGAGAATTCCTATCTCGACGAGATCGTAACCGACGACAAGGGCGGGCGGATGTTCGTCTGCTCCGACACCGACTATTGCGAGCAGCGCCAGGCCGAAGGCCATCGCGGCCACCAGAGCGCAGCGCCGCACAAGGAGAGGGCGCATGTCTGAGCCGGTGACCACGCCCGACGACGATCAGCCGCTCTTGATTGCGGACGGCCTGTCGAAGAATTACGGCCGGCTGGCCGCCTGCCGCGACGTGTCGTTCTCGCTCCATCCCGGCGAGGTGCTGGCGATCGTCGGCGAGTCCGGCTCGGGCAAGTCGACCTTGCTGCAACTATTGTCGGCGCAGCTTGCGCCGAGCGCGGGCAGCGTGTCCTATCGCATGCGCGATGGCGTGCTGCGTGATCTTGCTTCGCTCGGCGAAGCCGAGCGGCGCTTCCTGTTCCGCACCGATTGGGGCTATGTGCACCAGGATCCCGCACAGGGCCTGCGCATGGCGGTCTCCGCCGGCGCCAATGTCGGCGAGCGGCTGATGGCGATCGGCTGGAATCACTATGGCCGCATCCGCGACACCGCAACGACATGGCTCGAGCGCGTCGAGATCGACGTCGGCCGCATCGACGATGCGCCGAAGACCTATTCGGGCGGTATGCGGCAGCGCCTGCAGATCGCGCGCAACCTCGTCACTGCGCCGCGGCTGGTGTTCATGGACGAGCCGACCGGTGGGCTCGACGTCTCCGTGCAGGCCCGCCTGCTCGACCTCATGCGCAATCTCGTCAGCGAGCTCAACCTCGCCGCCATCGTCGTCACCCACGACCTCGCGGTGGCGCGCCTCTTGTCACACCGGGTGATGGTGATGAAGGGCGGCCGCGTCGTCGAGACCGGTCTGACCGACCAGGTGCTCGACGACCCGCGCGAGCCCTATACCCAGCTGCTCGTTTCCTCGATCCTGCCGCCATGAGGGCACCGATGACTGCGACGATCGAAATCTCCAACGCGGCAAAGACCTTCACCATGCATCTGCAGGGCGGGGTCGAACTGCCTGTCGTGAGCAACGTCTCGTTCCATGTCGAACCGGGCGAATGCGTCGTGCTGTCCGGGCCGTCAGGGGCCGGCAAGTCGTCGATCCTGAAGATGATCTTCGGCAACTATCGCTGCGATGCCGGGCGGATCGACATCCGCCACCAGGGCAAGGTGATCGATCTCGCCAGCGCCGAGCCGCGGCAGGTCCTGAGCGTGCGCCGCGCCACCGTCGGTTATGTCAGCCAGTTCCTGCGCGCGGTGCCGCGGGTCGCGACCATCGATGTCGTCGCCGAGCCGCTGGTCGCGGGCGGCACGCCGCGTGCCGAGGCGCGCAACAAGGCCGCCGCGCTGCTCCGCCGTCTCAACATCCCCGAGCGGCTGTGGCGGCTGCCGCCCTCGACGTTCTCCGGCGGCGAGCAGCAACGCGTCAACATCGCCCGCGGCTTCGTGTCCGATCTGCCGATCCTGCTGCTGGACGAGCCGACGGCCTCGCTCGATGCGGCCAACCGCGCCGTGGTGGTAGAACTGATTGGCGAGAAGAAACGCCGCGGCGTCGCAATGGTCGCGATCGTGCATGACGATGAAATCCGTCATCTGATTGCAGACCGAATCGTGGATGTCACGTCATTCGCTGCGGCGGCATGAGAGGGGTGAGATGACCGCAAGAGAGACCATCATCGGCAATGCGCGCCTTGTGCTGGCCGATCGCGTCATCGAGCGCGGTTGGGTCGCGCTCGCCGATGGCCGCATTGCCGAATTCGGTGAGGGGAGCGCCCCCGATGGCAGCGAGGATGCCGGCGGCGATCTCATCATGCCGGGCATGATCGAGCTGCACACCGATCACCTCGAAGCCCATTACGTGCCGCGCCCGAAAGTGTTCTGGGATCCGGTTGCCTCCGTCATCTCCTATGACGCGCAGCTTGCGACCTCGGGCATCACCACTGTCCTCGACTCGCTCCGGGTCTGGCGCGAGGACGGTGCAGAGGACGTCGATGGCCGTGCCGGCATTCTGGCGGCGGCGATCTCGGCGGCCCGCGAGGGCAATCTGCTCCGTGCCGATCACTTCCTGCACCTGCGCTGCGAAATCCCGATGCCCGATGTGGTGGCCGAGGCGAAAGAGCTGATCGACCGGCCCGACGTCCGCCTGATGTCGCTGATGGACCACACCCCCGGCCAGCGCCAGTTCCGCGACGAAGTGAAGCTGCGCGACTACTATCGCGGCAAGGGCGGCGGCATGACCGACGCCCAGCTCGACGAGCTCTTCGCCCGGCGTTTCGCCAACCAAAAGGCCTATGCCGCCACCAACATGCGTGCCATCGTCGCGCTCGCGCATGAATACAACATCCCGCTCGCGAGCCACGACGACACCACCGAGGAGAACGTCGTCGACGCCGTGCGCGACCGCGTCTCGGTCGCGGAATTCCCGACCACGATGGAAGCCGCCCGCGGCCTGCACGCGGCCGGCATCGACATCCTGATGGGCGCGCCCAACGTGGTGCGCGGCGGCTCGCATTCCGGCAATATCGCCGCCGTCGATCTCGCCCGCGAGGGGTTGCTCGATATCCTGTCGTCCGACTACATTCCTTCGAGCCTGTTGATGGCGGCGCTGCAATTGCCGCGGCATATCCCGGCGATCGATCTCGCCTCCGCGGTGCGCACGGTCACGAAGACGGCGGCCGAGGCGGTGGGGCTCACGGACCGCGGCGAGATCGCGGTCGGCAAGCGCGCCGACCTGATCCGCGTGCACATCGCGCGCGACCTCCCGGTGGTGCGCAGTGTCTGGCGGGAAGGGGAGCGGGTCGCATGACGGACGCACAGGCAATCGCAATCGACACACCCATAGCCATCGGCCCCGGCCGCCTGGTGCTGGTGGTCGGCCCGAGCGGCGCCGGCAAGGATACGCTGCTCGGGCTCGCCAAGGCGGCCTGTGCCGAAGACGGCAATGCCGTCTTCGCGCGCCGCGTGATCACGCGCGCCTCCTCGGCCTCCGAGGACAATGAGGAGGTCAGCGCGGACGCGTTTGCCGAGGCAGTCGCGCGCGGCGACTATGCCATGCATTGGGAGGCACATGGCCACAGCTATGCGCTGCCGCGCGCGGTCGACGAGGATCTGCGCGCCGGCCGCACCGTGATCGCCAACGTCTCGCGCACGGTGATATCGGTAGCCCGCCGCGCCTACGCCAATGTCGTCGTGGTCCAGATCACCGCGCCAACGAACGTGCTGGCCGAACGGCTCGCAATGCGCGGACGCGTGAGCGACGGACGGATCGAGCATCGGCTCGGCCGCACCGTCGATGAGACGACGGCCGCTCCCGACTTCACCATCGTCAATGTCGGCACCGCCGACTATCACGCGGGCCAGCTCGCGCGGATCATCAAGGGCAGCCGCTGGGACGAGTAAACAAGGGAAGCCGATGACAAATATCGCGACGATCGAGCAATTGGAGGCGATCTACGGCTTCCCCAACGATGCTTCCACCGTCAAGCTCGCCGATCGCGTCACGCCGCCCTATCGCATCCTGATCGAGACGTCGCCGTTCGCGGCGCTCGCCACCGTCGGTCCCGAAGGCATCGATTGCTCGCCGCGCGGCGACCTGCCGGGCTTCGTCCGCATCCATGACGAGAAGACGCTGATGATGCCAGACCGCCGCGGCAACAACCGCGTCGATTCGCTCCGCAACATCGTCCGCGACCCGCGCGTCGCGCTCTTGTTCCTGATCCCCGGCTCCGGCACCACGCTGCGCGTCAACGGCAGTGCCCATCTCTCCATCGATCCCGATTTGCTTGCCTCCTTCAAGATGGAAGGCAAGGCGCCGCGCTCCGTCATCGTCATGACCGTCGACGAGATCTACTTCCAGTGCGCCCGCGCGATCGTCCGCGCCGACCTCTGGAATCCCGACAAGCGCGTCGATCCCAGGACGTTGCCGACTCCGGGCCAGATCCTCGCCGGCATGAGCGAGGACAAGGTCGGCGGCGAAACCTACGACCGCGAATGGCCAGAGCGCGCCCGCCAGACGATGTGGTGACGCGCGAACCGCGGCCTGCGCACGTGCGCAAAAGTTCACCATCGTCATTCCGGGGCGATGCGAAGCATCGAACCCGGAATCCATTTCTCCGCCAGTGCATGCGGCCCGATGGATTCCGGGCCTGCGCCTTGCGGCGCATCCCGGAATGACGGCGGTGTGCTTGTTCCAGAACGCAACTCCTGCTGCGGCTGCGTCCGCCTTGATGCTCCCTTAAGCCTATCGCGGGACCGCAACGACCCGGACCAATCCGCCTCACCGTTTCTTAGCAACTCCACGGCATGGTGCCGGTCCATGAGACTGACAGCCTTGTCCAGCGCCGTGCAGCCAGGCATTCGCCGCGAACTGATCAAATTGCTGTACACGTCGATGCCGCAAGTCATGGCGATCACCGTGACATCGGGCACCGGTGCGATCGCGCTTGCCCTGGTCAGCGGCGATATCGGCTATGCCTTGATTTCCTGTCTCATTCTGATCACCGCTGGCGCCCGGCTGTACAGCCTGCATCTCTATAAGCTGCGATCGACGAATTTTTCCGACCAGGACGTGCTGCGCTGGGAGCACATCTACGGCATCGGCGCGGTGGCGTTCTCGGTGGGGCTCGGCTTACTGTCATACCGCGCGCTCCGGCTCGGCGATGCGGCCGGGGCGTGGATCAGCTTCGGACTGTCGATGTCCTTCTGCGTCGGCATGGTGTCGCGCGCGGCAGTGCGTCCTTGGATCGTGCTGTCGGCATCGGCCGTGCTGTTTGCGCCGACCATCGTGGCGGGTCTGCTGCGGCCGGAGCTCGCCTACAAGCTCGGCTCCTGCATGCTGTTCCTGTTCTGGATCACACTGCGCGAGGCCTCTCGCCATCTCAGCAAGGCCTTCATCGAGCGGCTGGAGGCCCAGCAGGCGCTGGCGCGCCAGGCCCATCATGATTTCCTCACCGGATTACCGAATCGTGTCGCGTTTCTCTCGGCGCTGGAGCAGGCGGCGGGGCGCATCGCCATCATCGCCATCGATCTTGATGGTTTCAAATCGGTGAATGACCGCCTCGGCCATCACGCCGGAGACGCGCTGCTCCGCCAGGTCGCCGAACGATTGACCCAATGCATCGGACCGCAGGGCACCGTTGCCCGCTTTGGCGGCGATGAATTCATGCTGCTGCGTTCGGTGGAAGAGGGGCCGGCCGGGAACGATGCCGCGTCGGCGCTCGCCAAGCGCGTGGTCGAGGCGCTGTCGCTGCCCTTCTTTGTCTCGCACGAGCCGGCACGGATCGGCGCCAGCGCCGGCATTCTGGTGACCGAGCTTGCCTCCAGTGCTACGGCCGGCACGTTGCTCGAACAGGTCGACCGCGCGCTCTACGCCGCCAAGCGCGCCGGCGGCGGACGCTGGCAATGGTCTGGCGACGAGGCTGCACTGGATCAGGCGGTCTGAATCATGGATCAGCCCGAACTGCATCGGTGCGCGAGACACCAGGACGAAACCTCCGCGCCGCAGATCAAGGCGCTTTGAGGTCCGCTGTACCCCTGATAGCGGTGCGATAGCTGACCTCACCAGAGGTCCGAGTTGGGCCAAAAGCGGCAGTCGCATACCGTGTCGTGAACTGGAAGGAGACGCCGCCTTACAAACGGCATCTCCTTCGTGCGGGAAGGCGATTGACGGAGGAGAGATGCCGGGTCAAGACCTGATGAACGCGAGTAGGTCGGGGTTGAGGACATCCGCATGCGTGGTGAGCATGCCATGGGGATAGCCGGCATAAGACTTCAGCGAGCCGTTCTTAAGTAAATCGACCGCACGCGGCACTGAACTTGCGAACGGGACGACTTGATCAGCCTGGCCGTGCATCACCAGCACCGGCACGGTGATCTTCTTGAGGTCTTCGGTATAATCTTCGAGCCAAGAGTCGACGGTTGCGTAATGAGCGAGGGCACCGCCGGCCATGCCTTGGCGCCACCAGTTCGCAATGATCGCCTCCGAAGGCTTCGCCCCTTCTTGGTTGTAGCCGTAGAACGGATTCTCAGGGACGAAACGGTAAAACTCCGACCGGTTGCCCAGCACGCCTGCCCGAATCGCTTCGAACCACTCCGGCGGTTGACCGGACGGGTTGTCCTTGCTCCGGTACATGTTCGGCGTCAGCGAAGCGACCAGCGCCGCCTTCGCGACGCGATCCTGGTGCCGAGCGACATAGCGAGCCACCTCACCGCCGCCTGTGGAGTGGCCGATGTGGATCGCGTCGCGCAGGTTGAGATGCTCAGTCAAAGCCGCGAGGTCGGCAACCCAATGGTTCATGTCGTTGCCGGTGCCGGGCTGGTCGGACCGGCCGTGGCCGCGTCGGTCATGGGCGATCACCCGATACCCGTGATGAAGGAAGAACGTCATCTGGGCATCCCAGTCGTCCGCTGTCAGCGGCCAACCATGGCTGAAAACGATCGGCTGACCCGATCCCCAATCCTTGTAGAAGATTTTTACGCCGTCTGTCGTCGTGATCTTGGGCATCGAGGTGCTCCATCTGCGCTATTGGATTTATTCAAAGGTTAGCGGACGGGTGTCTAAAGAAAGCAAGCGAGCCCGAGCTGATCAGGCCACAGATCGCGCCTCCTGGCTTTCCAAAAGACACGATGTTCAGCGGCCCCGCCGGCGAACCCGTTGCCGTGGCAACACCCGATCGCCGACGCGTTGTCGGCGGCTCCGGCGCGGCGCTATTCGCCGCTTTGCGCGTTCGCGCGCATTTCCCGCTAAATGAGGGAAATCACTCTCGATCGCGCTGCAGAATTGTTGAGGCCGTACCGAATTGCGATCACGCCGTGCCTATCGGCCAGGAGTGCTGGGATCACTTTGCTGAAGACGATACGAGGCTTCGGCGAAGACATTGTTCGTTGTCCTTTTCTTGGTTGAAGACTACGAAACGGTAAATCCCTCTTTGGCTCCTGACCAAGACCTTGTAGGCTTCAAGCTATGCCTGGAAGACATACGAGGGATCATGGAGCTCCGGCATCTGCGCTATTTCATTGCCGTCGCTGAAGAAGGCAGCCTGCTGACCGCCGCCCAGCGGCGACTGAACACTTCGCAGCCATCGCTGAGCCGACAGATCCGCGATCTAGAAGCCGAAGTCGGCGTCCAGCTATTGGAGCGCCAGGCGCGAGGCGTGACGCTGACGGCCGCCGGAAGGGTATTTCTTGATCACGCGCGGCTGGCGCTGCTGCAGGTTGCGGCCGCAACGGAGGGCGCCCGACAAACAGCGCAACCGCAACGGCCCGTCCTTTCGATGGGTTTTCTCGTCGGGCTGGAGGTGATGTGGCTCCCTCAGCTGCTGCGTATGCTCCGCGAGGAAGCACCCGATGTCGACGTGACGCTCAGTACGCAATCTTCGCCAGAACTCGCACTGGCATTGATGCGGGGAAAGCTGGACATCGCTTTCCTTCGTCCGGAAAAAGACAACGACGGCGTCGTTTTCAAGATATTGGCAAAGGAGCCCTTAATTGCCGTGCTGCCGGCCGAACACCGCTTGGCATCACGGAAGAAGATTCGTCCGCAGGATCTCGCCCGCGAGATCTATGTCAGCTCGGCAAGAACATCGCCGGTCTTGCAGGATGTCATACAGAACTACGCAGCCCGAGTCGGCATTACCCTCAAGGCGAAGTATGAAGGTGAAAACATATCATCGGCCATGTCGCTCGTGGCCTCCACGGGCGGAATTAGCCTCGTCCCGCTCTATGCGCAGAACATGCTTGCACCGAACGTCGTCGCCAGAGCGCTTGAGGGCGGCACTCCAACGGTCGATTTGGCCTTGGGATACAATCAGGCAAATCCGTCGCCCTTGCTACGTCGGCTTTTATCCCGCACGGATGAATTGGTCGCGAACGTCCAGAATCAGAGCATCATCCGATACGTTGAAGCTCAGTAGCTGGCGAAGGTTTACGTCCGCTTTGGGTCACGAGCGGTAATGCTCCGACTGATCATAAGATTTCCGCTTGGTCGTCAGAAGCTGACATGTGCGCCTTTGTGAGCACACACTCTAGCGGCCGGCTTGGTCTTCCCAGTCCTCCCATTCCACATCACTGTTGATGTCCAGGTAGGCGGAAACGGCGGCGCCGACGGTCGGGAAGAAGCTGTCCTCACCAAGCTGCGCCAATAATCCGAATTTCTTCAGCTTGTCCTTTACGGGATCCTTGAGCTCCGCAAAACGAAGCTCGATACCCCGCGCGTGCAACGTCTCGTCCAGCTTGGCAAGTGTATCGCCGGCGGTGACGTCCACGCTGGTGACCGGCTCGGCGGCAACGACCAGCCAACGCGCGGGCGTCGGTGATTTCGCCACGGCGTCCAGAACGCGCTCATTGAAGAATTCGGCGTTGGCGAAGAACAGAGGCGCGTCCCACCGAAACAGCACCAGCCCGGGGATCTGGCGTGCGTCCGGATATCTGCTGATGTCGTGATAACCTTTGACGCGGTCGGCGCGGCCCAACACGGCCGAGTGCGGGCGCCACCCGTCCCATAGAAACTCGGCGATGGCGATGACGATTGCGAGGCCAATTCCCGGAATCACCCCGAGCGCGGCCACACCGACAAAGCAGACGATCGACAGCCAGAACTCCCATTGCTGGATGCGATAGATCCGTTTGAGGTCGGTGACCTCGAACAACCCGATCGCGGCGGCGATGACGACGGCGGCGAGCGCAGCGTTGGGCAAATGCTGAAGCAGGTTTGGTGCTGCCAGCAGAAGAAGGGCGATGGCCAGCGCCCCGACGACACAAGTCAGTTGGGTGCGGGCGCCGGCGGCTTCGGCAACCGGCGTCCGCGAACTGCTGCTGCTGATCGGAAAGCCCTGGAAAAAGCCGGCTGCCAGATTGGCCGCGCCAAGGCCCACCATCTCCTGGTTGGGATCGGCGTGCGTGCCCAATCGTGCGGCAAAGGCGCGCGACAGCACGCTGGTGTCGGCGAACGATATCAGCGCGACGGCAGAGCCGCCGAGCACGACCGGCACTATGTCATTGGTGCCGATCAGGGGAACGGCGAAGCCCGGCAACCCCTGCGGAAGAGGACCCAGAACGGTGACGCCGTAATGCGACCCGAGACCCAGCGCACCGACGATGAGCGTCGCCGCGACCACTGCAATCAGGACACCTGGCAGACGCTTGTTGTTCCGGAGCAGGAGAATAATGATCAAGCTGCCGAGTCCAATCCCGAACGTGATCCAGTTGGTCTTGCCTTCAAGGATCGCATCGCCGATTGCCCACAAGCTCCGTAACGGTCCTTCGCTCTCGATGGAGAAACCGAACAGCTTTGGCAGTTGGCTGACCAACACGGTCAGGGCAATTCCGTTCATGTAACCGTAGCGTATCGGCTTAAGAAGCTCGGTCACAAAACCCAGACGCGCGATGCCTGCCAGAATGCATACCGTCCCGGATACGATCGCCATTGCGCCGGCCAAGGTTGCGGCGCGCAGAGGATCGCCACCCGACAGCGGAACGACGACGCCGAGGATGACGGCTGCGAGAGCCGAGTCCGGTCCCAGCACAAGGATGCGGCTGGGCCCGAACAGCGCGTAGACCAGCAGCGGTACGATCGTTGCGTACAGACCGTAGATGCCGGGCAAGCCCGATGCTTCCGCGTAGGCAATCCCAACCGGGACCAGCATGGTCGCCAGCACGAGCCCGGCGAAGACATCGTGGCGGAGCGACGCCCCTTCATATCGACGGATGGCGTCGAGACCTGGCAGCCAGCGGCTCCAATGCTTCATCGCCGGTCACTCCCCAACCCGGTCAGGCTCGCACCATTCTCGGATCAAACCCGGCAGAGGTTCAAGCTGAGCGGACGGAGCGGGGCAGGCGACTTACGAATTACTCTGCTCCTCGAACGCCTTCACCGATACCGCGGCGACCTGCCGCAGTGCCTCGCGGTCGGCGCCCGACGAGGCCATCACGCCCATGCCGGCGATGACTGCGGAGAGATAGCGCGCGAGCGCGGCGGGGTCAGCGGTTTCCTTCAGGTCGCCCTCGGCCTTCGCCCTGACGAAGCGCTCGCGGAGCTGGTTTTCGGTCTGCGCCCGATGGGCGGCGAGTTCGAATGGAACGTTTGCCGAGCCGGTGCCGCAGGCAAGACCGCCCTGGACCAGCAGGCAGCCGGGTGGGTTGGCCGGGTCGGTCTGGGTATCGGCGGTGCCCATCAGCATGCGCTCGGCCACCCCGCGGGCGGTCGGCGCGCTCACGATTTCTTCCATCCAGCAGGCGCGTTTGGCGCTATAACGATCGAGCGCAGCCTTCAACAGGCCCTCTTTGCTGCCGAAGGCCGCGTACAGGCTCGGCGGATTTATGCCCATAACTTCAGTGAGTTGCGCGATCGTCGCGCCCTCATAGCCGTGCCGCCAGAACACTTCCATCGCCTGGTCCAGCGCCGCGTCGGCGTCGAACGCCCGGGGCCTGCCCATCGCCATTGCGTGCTCCCTGAAAATTTCTTAACATCCGCTACATAAGTATCTTGCGGACCGGCGTCCAGATCCACATTTGTAGCGCTCACTACATTATGGAGCGCGCAAATGCCCCCCGCCCGTATTACCCCCCGTTCTGGCCGATTCCGACGCATCGTTGGCGGTATTGTGATCGTTGGCGCCGTCGCGGCGGCCGGATCGGTTCTTTCCGGCCGATATTTTTATGCCGCGCAGGCGACCAGCGCGGCCACGGCGCCTGAGCAGGCTGTCGCCGTAACGGTTGCGGCCATCGAGCCCCGACAGGCCAATCTGTGGGACGATTTCTCCGGCCGCCTCGAGGCCATCGACCGTGTCGAGCTGCGGCCGCGTGTCGCCGGCGCGATCCTGGCGACCAACTTCACCGAAGGCTCGCTGGTGAAGGCCGGCGATGTCCTGTTCAAGATCGATCCCGCGCCTTACGCCGCGGAGGTCGACAAGGCCAAGGCGCAGCTCGAGGCCGCCAAAGCGCGTGTGGTCTTCACCACAAGCGAGCTCGAACGCGGCGCGCAACTCGTCGGCAACGCGGTCGTGACCCGGCGTGACTATGACCAGCGCGACAATGCCAATCGCGAAGCCATCGCCAACGTCAAGGCCGCCGAAGCGACGCTGCAAACCGCAAAGCTCAATCTCGACTACACCGAAGTGCGCGCTCCCGTGGACGGCCGCGTCGGCAAATTCGAGGTCACCGTCGGCAATCTCGTCGCGGCCGGTACCGCGTCGCCGGTGTTGACCTCGCTGGTCTCGGTCAATCCGATCTATGCCAGCTTCGACGCCGACGAAGAGGTGGTGCTGCGCGCGCTGAACTCGATCGCAGATGCCTCCGGCACGCGCGGCAATCTCGACCGGATCCCGGTGGAGATGACGACGTCCGGCGGCACCACCGCCAAGGGGCATATCCAGCTCATCGACAACCAGGTCAACGGCCAGAGCGGCACCATCCGCGTGCGGGCGGTGTTCCGCAATGAAGACGGCCGCCTGATCCCGGGTCAGTTCGCCCGCGTGCGCATGGGCCAGCCGCAGAAGCAGACGCTTGTGCTGGTTGATGAGCGCGCGATCGGCACCGACCAGGACAAGAAATTCGTGATGGTGGTCGGCGAGGATAGCCGCGCAGTCTACCGTCCGGTCGCGCTCGGCGGCACCGTCGACGGCCTGCGTATCGTCACCTCGGGCCTGAAGTCGGGCGAGCGCATCGTCGTCAATGGCCTGCAGCGCGTGCGCCCCGGCGCTCTCCTGAAATTGGAGATCGCCGAAATGGGCGCGCGGGGCACCCAGCAGGCCGCTGCCGGTAGCAACAATCAGCATCTGGCGCAGCAGTGATGCGTGATGACTTGGCGCTCGATCGATCCGCCGGACTCCACCTCGCCCCGCTCGCGGGGAGAGGTCGGATCGCATCGAAGATGCGATCCGGGTGAGGGGGAACCTTTCCACGAGTCTATCTCTCACCGTGTTTGCGGAAGCTCCCCTCATCCCGACCTTCTCCCCGCGTGCGGGGAGAAGGAGAAACTCCCCAACTCCTGAATTGATCGCATTGGAAGGCTCCGCACAGGCGGGGGCACACCCATGAATCTCTCGAAATTTTTCATCGACCGCCCGATCTTTGCAGGCGTGCTGTCGGTCCTGATTTTCCTCGCCGGCCTGATCTCGCTGCTCGCGATGCCGATCTCGGAATATCCCGATGTCGTGCCGCCTTCGGTCGTGGTGCGCGCCACCTATCCCGGCGCCAATCCGAAGGTGATCGCGGAAACGGTCGCCACGCCGATCGAGGAGCAGATCAACGGCGTCGAGAACATGCTCTATATGAGCAGCCAGGCGACCACCGACGGCGCGATGACGCTGACGGTGACCTTCCGCCTCGGCACCGACCCCGACAAGGCGACGCAGCTCGTGCAGAACCGCGTGCAGCAGGCCGAGCCGCGCCTGCCGGCGGTGGTGCGCCAGCTCGGCATCATCACCAAGAAGAGCTCGCCCGACCTCACCATGGTGGTGCATCTGTTGTCGCCGAACAACCGCTACGACATGACGTATTTGCGCAACTACGCAGTGCTCAACGTCAAGGACCGGCTGGCGCGGATCGACGGCGTCGGCGACGTCCAGCTCTATGGCGCCGGCGACTATTCGATGCGGGTCTGGGTCGATCCGCAGAAGGCCGCCGAGCACGGCCTGACCGCGAGCGATATCGTCAGGGCGATCCAGGCGCAGAATGTCGAAGCCGCCGCCGGCGTGGTCGGCTCCTCGCCCAGCGTCAAGGGCATCGACCTGCAGCTTTCCGTCAACGCCGAGGGCCGGCTCGCCAGCGAAGAGCAGTTCGGTGAGATCGTGGTGAAGACCGGCGCGCGCGGCGAGGTGGTACGGCTGCGTGACGTTGCGCGCATCGAGCTTGGCGCCTCCGAATACGGCCTGCGTTCTTTGCTCGACAACAAGCAGGCGGTCGCGATCCCGATCAACCAGGCGCCCGGCTCCAACGCCCTCGATATCTCCACCAAGGTCCGCGCCACCATGGCCGAGATCAAGAAGAACATGCCCGATGGCGTCGACTTCAAGATCGTCTACGATCCCACGCAGTTCGTGCGTTCCTCGATCGAGGCGGTGGTGCACACGCTGTTGGAAGCGATCGTGCTGGTCGTGCTGGTGGTGATCCTGTTCCTGCAGACCTGGCGCGCTTCGATCATTCCGCTGCTCGCGGTGCCGGTGTCGATCGTCGGCACCTTCGCGGTGATGCATGTGTTCGGCTTCTCCATCAACGCGCTCAGCCTGTTCGGCCTGGTGCTCGCGATCGGCATCGTCGTCGACGACGCCATCGTCGTGGTCGAGAACGTCGAACGCAATATCGAGTCCGGCCTGTCGCCGCGGGAGGCCACCTACCAGGCGATGAAGGAAGTGTCCGGCCCGATCATCGCGATCGCGCTGGTCCTGATCGCGGTGTTCGTGCCGCTCGCCTTCATCTCCGGCCTCACCGGTCAGTTCTACAAGCAGTTCGCGTTGACGATCGCGATCTCGACCGTGATCTCGGCGATCAACTCGCTGACACTGTCGCCGGCGCTCTCGGCGCTGCTGCTGAAGGGCCATCACGAGCCCAAGGACAGGCTGACGCTGATCATGGACAAGGGGCTGGGCTGGTTCTTCCGGGGCTTCAACCGCGTCTTCACGCGCTCCTCGGAGAATTACGGCCGCAGCGTCACCAAGGTGATCTTCGGCAAGGCCGCCGTGATGGGCGTTTATGTGCTCCTGATCGGCGTCACCGCCGTGCTGTTCAAGCAGGTGCCGAGCGGCTTCGTTCCCGGCCAGGACAAGCAGTATCTGGTCGGCTTCGCGCGGCTGCCCGACGGCGCGACGCTGGATCGCACCGAGGAGGTCATCCGCAAGATGAGCGACATCGCGCTGACGCAGCCCGACGTCGAAAGCTCCGTGGCGTTCCCGGGTCTGTCGATCTCCGGCTTCACCAACTCCTCCAACGCCGGCATCGTGTTCTCGACGCTGAAGCCGTTCGACGAGCGCAAGGACGCTTCGCTCAGCGGCAATGCGATCGCCGCCGAGCTCAACAAGAAATATGCCGGCATCCAGGAAGCCTTCATCGCGATGTTCCCGCCGCCGCCGGTCAACGGTCTCGGCACCATCGGCGGCTTCAAGCTGCAGATCGAGGATCGCGCTGGCCTCGGCTATGACGCGCTCAACGAGGCGACCAAGGCGTTCATGGCGGCGATGTCGAAGGCGCCGGAGATCGCCGGCCTGTTCTCGAGCTTCCAGGTCAACGTTCCCCAGCTCTATGCCGACATCGACCGCACCAAGGCGCTGCAGCTCGGCGTGCCCGTGACGGAGGTGTTCAACACGCTCCAAATCTATTTGGGCTCGTACTACGTCAACGACTTCAACAAATTCGGTCGTACGTACTCAGTCTATGTCCAGGCCGACGCGCCGTTCCGCGCCCGCGCCGACGACATCAGGCAGTTGAAGGTGCGTTCGGCCTCCGGCGACATGGTGCCGCTATCGGCGCTGCTGAAGATCCGGCAGAGCGCAGGGCCAGAGCGCGCGATCCGCTACAACGGCTTTTTGTCCTCGGACATCAACGCCGCTGCGGCGCCCGGCTATTCGTCCGGCCAGGCGCAGGAAGCGGCGACGCGGATCGCCGCCGAAGTGCTGCCGCCGGGTTTTGCCTTCGAATGGACCGACCTGACCTATCAGGAGTTCATCGCCGGCAATTCCGGCCTCTGGGTCTTCCCGCTCGCGATCCTCCTGGTCTTCCTGGTGCTGGCTGCGCTCTATGAAAGCCTGACGCTGCCGCTCGCGATCCTCATGATCGTGCCGATGGGACTGTTGGCTGCGATGTTCGGCGTCTGGCTCTCCGGCGGCGACAACAACATCTTCACCCAGATCGGCTTGATTGTGCTGGTGGGATTGTCGGCGAAGAACGCGATCCTGATCGTCGAGTTCGCGCGCGAGTTGGAATTCGCCGGCCGTTCGCCGATCCGCGCCGCGATCGAGGCGAGCCGCTTGCGGCTTCGCCCGATCCTGATGACGTCGATGGCGTTCATCATGGGCGTGCTGCCGCTGGTGCTGTCGACCGGCGCCGGCTCGGAGATGCGTCGCGCGATGGGCGTCGCAGTGTTCTCCGGCATGATCGGTGTCACGATCTTCGGTCTGTTCCTGACGCCGGTCTTCTATGTGTTGCTCCGCAGCGCCACCGGCATGAAGCCGCTGACGCATCACGGCGAAGCGACCATTCCAACAAAGGCCCACGCGGCATGACGCCGCGCGGGCCCGGAGCGTGATCACGCATTACAAAAAGATGAAGCGGGATGGTTTCGAGGAAAAATTATCCCGCTGCGGTCCTCACCTCAAGCGGCGAGGTCCTGCAGCAGTTTCGACGAGCCGCGCACCAGCACCTTGCGTCCGGCAGGTGTTAACGCGAGCGAATCGCCCCGCATCGCGGCGAGCCCGAGCGTGATCAGGCTTTCGACCGCAAACCTGCTTATTCTCGAAGGGTTTGCTGCAGGTGCACGCAACGCTTTGAGAACTTCCCACTGATCGGTTGTCAGCTCGTAGTCAAATTCGTCGTTCATGGTCCCTCGGATTCGTTAACCATCGACGGGGCGCGTATTACCCAGCGCTCGTGAAGAACATGCGACCAGAACGAGTCAGGATTTCGAATTACGGGGATAGACCGTCACATCATCGTGTGGCTGGAATTCTTCAATATTTTCAAGCCATCCATTGAATCTTAACCAGATGATACAGCCGTGCTGCCCCTTCTCCCTCGCCCCGCTCTTGCGGGGAGAGGGGCGGGGTGAGGGGAGTCTCCGCATCTTAGGTTTTGAGAGAAATGCGTTCGCGGAGAGACCCCTCACCCGGCGCTGCGCGCCGACCTCTCCCCGCAAGAGCGGGGCGAGGTAAAGCAGTCAACCGCGCCGTACGCTGGCACCCCCATCCACAGGCAATGTGACACCCGTAATAAAACTCGCCTCATCTGACGCCAGAAACAGCGCGGCGTTGGCGACGTCCCAGCCGGTGCCCATCTTCTGGCGCAGCGGCACCTTGCTGTCGCGCTCGGCCTCGACTTCCGCGCGGCTCTTGTTGAATTCGCGGGCGCGGGTGTCGACCGCCATCGGCGTGTTCATCAGGCCGGGCAGGATCACATTGGCGCGAATGCCGTATTGCGCGTTCTGATAGGCGAGCTGTTCGGTGAAGGCGATCATCGCCGATTTCGTCGCCTTGTAGGCGACGTAAGGATAGGTCGTGATCGCCGCCATCGAGGAGATATTGATGATGGCGCCGCTGTTCTGCGCGCGCATGATCGGGATCACATGCTTGGCCGCGAGGATGCAGCTCTTGAGGTTGATCGCGACGCAGCGGTCGAACGCCTCTTCGCTGATCTCGAGCAGTTCGGCATCGCCGCCTGCGAGGCTGACGCCGACATTGTTGTGCAGGATATCGACCTTGCCCCAGCGCCGATGCGCGTCCGCCACCATCGCTTTGATCTCGGCGTTCTTCGTCACGTCGGCCTTGAAGGCGACAGCGGTGCCGCCCTTCGCCGCGATCATGTCGACGGTCTCCTGCGCCGAATCCAAATGGTGGTCGACGCACAGCACCTTGGCGCCCTCGCGCGCGAAAGTGAGCGCGGTGGCGCGGCCGTTGCCGATGCCCTCGCCGGGACTCTGGCCGGCGCCGACGACGATGGCGACACGATCTTGAAGGCGCATCTCTGCTTCACTCCCGCTTTTCGTTCTTGTCCATCGGGGTTCTCCCCGTTGACGATAGCGTTTCAAAGATGCGCGGGGCCGGCAAGGGGGCGGGAGATATGCTGTCAGGCCATGAATGCAGGCCCTTCAACGCATAGCAAAACGGTGCATTTTATGCAGCCATAAAAAGCTTGCACGAACGGGGAGCGAAGCATGTCGCTGATGGAAGTTGGCCTGGACGACAAGTACCGGTTGGACGTCAAACGCATCTTTCTTTCCGGTACCCAGGCGCTGGTGCGGCTTCCCATGCTGCAGCGCGAACGCGATCGTGCGCAGGGACTCACCACAGCGGGTTTCATCTCCGGCTACCGCGGCTCGCCGCTCGGGATGTACGACCACACATTGTGGCGGGCGAAATCTTTCCTCAAGCAGCATGACATCGCCTTCGTCCCCGGCCTCAACGAGGATCTGGCCGCGACCGCGGTGTGGGGCAGCCAGCAGGTCGGCATGTTTCCGGGCGCCAAGGTCGATGGCGTGTTCGGCATCTGGTACGGCAAGGGCCCCGGCGTCGACCGCTCGCTCGATGCGCTGAAGCACGCCAATTCCGCCGGCACGTCGCGGAATGGCGGCGTGATCGCGCTCGCCGGCGACGACCATGGCTGCCAGTCCTCGACGCTGGCGCATCAGAGCGAGCAGGTGTTCGCATCGGCGCTGATGCCGGTCGTCAATCCGGCCACGCTGCAGGACTATCTCGACCTCGGCATCCTTGGCTTCGCCTTGTCGCGCTACAGCGGCTGCTGGGTCGGCTTCAAGGCGATCTCGGAGACGGTGGAGAGCTCGGCCTCGATCATCAGCGATCCCGACCGCATCCGCATCATCACGCCGGATGATTTCGAGATGCCGCCGGATGGCCTTTCCATCCGCTGGCCGGATGCGCCGCTCGAACAGGAGCGCCGCCTGCACGGCCCGAAGATGCAGGCCGTCGCCGCCTTTGCCCGCGCCAACCGCTTCGACCGCATCGTGCTCGACTCCAAGCCGGCGCGGCTCGGCATCATGGCGACCGGCAAGGCCTATCTCGATCTGCGCCAGGCGCTGGCTGAGCTTGGTATCACCGACGCCGAGGCACAAGCGCTCGGTCTTCGCATCTACAAGGTCGCGCTGACATGGCCGCTGGAGGAATCCGGCGCCCGCGCCTTCGCCGAAGGATTGCAGGACGTGCTCGTGGTCGAGGAGAAGCGTGGCTTCATCGAGGACCAGCTCATCCGCATCCTCTACAATGTGGATGCTTCCAGGCGGCCGTCGGTGGTCGGCAAGCGCGACGAGAGCGGCGCGGTGCTGCTGCCGAGCGAAGGGGAATTGACGCCGACCATGGTCGCTGCCGCTGTCGTCGCGCGGCTGCGCAGGCTCGGCCATCGCAGTCCGATGCTGGAGCAGCACCTCGCCAAGCTGGAGGCCTTCGATCGGCCGGCCGAAGGCATCGGCGCCGCAAAACTGCAGCGCACGCCCTATTTCTGCTCGGGCTGTCCGCACAACACCTCGACCAAGATCCCGGAAGGCAGCCGCGCCATGGCCGGCATCGGCTGTCACGGCATGGCGCTGTCGATCCCGGCGCGCCGCACCGCCACCATCTCGCATATGGGCGCCGAGGGCGTGGCCTGGATCGGGCAGGCTCCGTTCACCGACGAGAAGCACGTCTTCCAGAATCTCGGCGACGGCACCTACACCCATTCAGGCCTGCTCGCACTGCGCGCCGCGGCCGCCGCCGGCGTCAACATCACCTACAAGATCCTCTATAATGATGCGGTCGCGATGACCGGCGGTCAGCCCGCCGAAGGCAGCTTCAACGTGTCGCAGATTGCGCATCAGGTCGCCGCCGAAGGCACCAAGCGCATCGCCATCGTCTCCGACGATCCCACCAAATATCCTGCCAACTATTTCCCCACTGGCGCCACCATCCATCACCGCCGCGAGCTCGATGCCGTACAGCGCGAGCTCCGCGACATCGCCGGCCTCACGGTCCTGATCTACGACCAGACCTGCGCGGCCGAGAAGCGGCGTCGCCGCAAGCGCGGGCTCTATCCCGATCCGCCCAAGCGCGTCTTCATCAACGAGCGCGTCTGCGAGGGCTGCGGCGATTGCTCAGTGCAATCGAACTGCGTCTCGGTGCAGCCGCTCGAGACCGAATTCGGCCGCAAGCGTCGCATCGACCAGTCCAACTGCAACAAGGATTTCTCCTGCATCGAGGGCTTCTGCCCGAGCTTCGTCACCGTCCACAATCCCAAGCTGCGCAAGGCCGACCGCGCCGCTACCGATCCGTCGGCACTGTTTAAGGACTTGCCGACGCCAAAGCCGCAGGCGCTGTCCGGCCCCTACAATATTCTCGTCACCGGTATCGGCGGCACCGGCGTCATCACCATCGGCGCGCTGCTCGGCATGGCCGCCCATGTCGAGGGCCTGGCGTGCTCGACGCTCGACTTCACTGGCCTGTCGCAGAAGAACGGCGCGGTCATGAGCCATGTCCGGCTCGCGCCGCGTGCGGAGGATCTCGCCAGCGTCCGCATCGCCGCCGGCGGCGCCGACCTGATCCTCGGCTGCGACATCGTGGTCGCGACCAGCGTCGCGGCGCTGAGCCGCGCCGAACGCGGCGTGACGCGCGCGATCGTCAATGCCGACCTGCTGCCGACCGCCAGCTTCGTGATGAATCCCGACATCGATTTCGAGGCGGGCGCGATGCGCGATGCGCTGAGCCAAGCCGTCACCTCGTCCGACCTCGACATCCTCGATGCCACCGGCCTTGCCACAGCGCTGATGGGCGACAGCATCGCCACCAACGCCTTCCTGCTCGGCTTCGCCTTCCAGCGCGGTGCGGTGCCGATGTCGCTGGAGGCGCTGATGAAGGCGATCGAGCTCAACGGCGCCGCGGTCGACATGAACAAGATGGCCTTCTCATGGGGCCGGCTCGCGGCGCACGACCTGGCACGTGTCGTCAGCGCCGCGCGCTTCAAAACGTCGAGCGCGGCGCCGGCACGGCGCACGCTCGACGAGACCATCGCCTTCCGCGCCAAGTTCCTCACCGACTATCAGGACGAGGCCTATTCGCAGCGGTACCTTGCCGACGTCGCGCGGGTGCGTGCCGCCGAGACTGCGGCGGCCCCCGGCTCGCATGAGCTGACGGAGGCGTTTGCAAAAGGCCTGTTCAAGCTGATGGCCTACAAGGACGAGTACGAGGTCGCGCGGCTCTACACCGATGGCGAATTCGCAAGGGCGTTGAAGGAGCAGTTCGACGGCGAGCCCGGGTTGAAGGTGCTGCTCGCCCCGCCGCTGTTCGCGCGTCGCGACAAGGTCACCGGACATCTGCGGAAGCGCGAGTTCGGGCCCTGGGTGTTCAGCGCGTTCAGGCTGCTGGCGCGGCTGAAACGCTTGCGTGGTTCCGCGCTCGATATCTTCGGCTACACCGCCGAGCGGCGGATGGAGCGGGCGCTGCCGGGCGAATATTCGGCGATGATCCTGCGCCATCTCGGCAACAAGCCGCTCGATGTGCCGCGCTTGGTGGCGCTGGCGAAGGCTGCGGAGTTGGTACGCGGCTACGGCCACGTCAAGGAAGCGAACGTCGCTCGCTATCGCCAGGAGTGCCAGCGGCTCGAAGCTGCGATCGGTCAGCCGGTCGCGCAGGCGGCCGAGTAGGTTCCGATCCGGTCCGGTGCTTGGGCTGATTCTTGAGCCTATTCTTGGGCCGCAGGAAGCAACCTGCGGCCATTGTTTTCGTTGATCGGTAACCGTGCCCACAGGATCGGCTGGAATTGTCCGGCCGGCTTCCTACATGATGGGCATGTCCACTTGGAGTCATTTCGGAGGCGTTCGGTGAGCTCCAGAAATGCAGTTCTGGCCGCCGTTGCCACCGCCGCCCTGGTCCTGAGCGTCCCGGCGATGGCGGACGATTATCGCCCCGGCGACTATTTCAATCTCGACCTCTCCAAGGCCGTGCTGTCGCCTAAGCGGCTCGGTCCGCCGACGGAGTTCGCACCGGTTCCCGTCGAAGCCAAGAGCGATCACAATGATGCTGCACATGTGGTCGCGGAACCGAAGCCGGTAGAGACGAAAAGGGTCAGGGCGGCGCGTGCTGCGCCTGTGCCTGAGCGGTCGGTGCGCACCGAGCGGCGCGTTCCCGCCCGCGCCAAGCTTGCCCGCCGCCACGGCAACCCGCTCGACGCCCAGGCCCGCGACGCCCGCATCCAGACCTGGCCCTGCCGCTCCGGCGGCATCTGCAACTGGCGTTGACGGGCGCGCCCGACAAAGTCTTAAGAGCACCACTGGCGCACACATTCTCCGTCATGGCCGGGCTTGACCCGGCCATCCACGAGAGCGCGCGCGGCTGCAAGACGTGGATGCCCGGGTCAAGCCCGGGCATGACGAGCGCGTTTTCACGAGTCATCCACCTGTCGTAAAACCGTAGGCTGGGAGTCAAGCAGCACAGGCAACCTTCGTCGCGATTCGACGGAGATCCTGCCTGATGGCGATCGCGACACGCGCCAGGCGCGGCCTGACCCGACGCCAGTTTCTGATCCGGTCAGGCTCGACCGCCGCACTCGCAAGTCTCGGCACTCTCGCAAAGCCTTATCTCAGCCGCGCCGCCGATCGCCCGAAGCTTCGGTGCGGGATTCAATCGGGTGACGTCTCTGATGATGCCGCTGTGATCTGGTCGCGTGTCGATCGGGCCGCGCGGATGCAGGTGGAATGCGCAGCCGACGAGAATTTCAAGACCATTTTGCGCGCGGCCTCAAGCGACGGCTGCCTTCAACCGACTTCACCGCAAAGCTCCTCATCGACGGCCTGCCGCCGGGACAGGACATCTTCTATCGGGTGCGCTTTGAATCGTCCGACGGACTTGCGGGCGAGGCGAGGGGCGGCCGTTTCCGCACGGCACCGACGATGCGCCAATCGATCTCCTTCGTCTGGTCCGGCGATACCGTGGGGCAGGGCTGGGGCATCGATCCCTCCCGTGGCGGCCTGCGCAGCTACCGCACCATGCTGGCGAACCGTCCCGACTTCTTCATTCATTCCGGCGACCACATCTACGCCGATTGCCCGGTGCCATCTGAGTTGCGGCTGCCGGACGGCACGCTCTGGCGTAACATCGTCACCGAAGAGAAGTCGGCGGTTGCCAGGAGCCTCGGGCAATTTCGCGGCAACTACAAATACAATTGGTGTGACGCAAACTTCCGCGCCTTCCATGCGGAAGTGCCGATGTTCGCACAATGGGACGACCACGAGGTTGCCGACGACTGGTCGCCGATCGGCAGCGCTGATGAGACCGGCTATGCCGAGGACGGCTCTTCGCGTCTGGTGGCGCGTGCGCGGCGCGCGTTTCACGAATTCATGCCGATGCGCGCTACCCCCGCGCAGGACGGCCGCGTCTATCGCAGGATCGCCTATGGTCCGCTGCTCGACGTGTTCCTCATCGACATGCGCTCTTACCGCGATTCCACGTGGAATAAAGGCGATGGCAACAGCGACAGCTTCATCCTTGGCAAGGCGCAGCTCGCATGGCTGAAGCGCGAGCTGGTCGCCTCCAACGCCACCTGGAAGGTGATCGCCGCGGACTTGCCGATCGGCCTTATCAGCCTGGATGCGGTCGCGCTCGGCGACGGCCCTCCGGAGCGCCGCGAGCACGAGATCGCCGATCTCCTGTCTTTCATGAAGTGCGCCGGCATCCGCAACACGGTCTGGCTCACCGCCGACATGCACTACACCGCGGCCCATCATTACGATCCGAACCGCGCGGTCTTCCAGGAATTCGAGCCGTTCTGGGAATTCGTCTCCGGCCCGCTGCACGCCGGCACCTGGTCGCCCGGCGTGCTCGACAACACTTTCGGCCCCAAAGCGATGTATCAGAAAGGCTGCAGCGCAGAGCAGGGCGACAACCTCGCTCCCTGCTTCGGCCTGCAATTCTTCGGCCGCGTCGACATCGATGGTGCGACCGGGGTGATGACGGTGACCTTGAAGGACGTCGACAACCGCGACCTCTGGTCGGTCGATATCGAGCCGCGGCCGGATGCGCGGCCGGGCGAGATCATGGCCGAGCACATCTGACTCCCTCCGTCATTCCGGGGCGTCCGAAGGACGAGCCCGGAATCCATTCCGGCTGCAGCCCCGTCATTGCGAGCCAACGGGTCGCGCGAACGCGCGCCCGACGACAGGCTCCGCGAAGCAATCCACGCCTCCGCTTGCGGCGCTATGGATTGCTTCGCTCCGCTCGCAATGACGACGTGGATACTTTGGGTGCGACAAATCAACTCGACGGGCAAATCAGCCCAAAGTCTGTCCAGCCGTGCTGCGAAAAATATTCCGCTTTCGCCGTCGGGCAAATCAGTGATTTAACTCCGCGCGTCTCACGGCGGATGAGGGGCGGCTCGCGATCGTCACGAACGTTGCGGTGAGATGCGGTGGACGTGAGTGTCACGACTGACGAGCGAGATACTCACGGACGGCGAAGTCGTGTGGTCCTGGCGCCCCGACGCTGGCGCTAAGTTTTTCGCGCGAACAAGTTCGCGCTTGAGATGACGGTGGCAAGAAAGCCCGGTCACCGGGGAGAGCGCGAAGGAAACCGTAACACCATCGCGCAGGGAAAGCCGGAATGCTTCGGTTGACCTGTGGTCCTACCCCCGTGCTTTTTGTTGCACGGGACCCACGGGTGCAACCAGCACCCGGCTTTCCCTGCGCCCTCTGACATCGAGGAGGGCGGAAACGATGCAAACCTCGGGCATTTCACGTCGCGAGAATGCGGACTCACATCCCCTCGGCTGTTTGAAATCTGAATCAGAACTCTCCCCTGTGGTTATGGGGCCGCTTTCGCGAGGACGACGGCGGTGCAAGGTTTGGGGAATCGTAGGATGGGTAGAGCGGCGCGAAACCCATCATCGTGCGGCTCGCTCTATCGCGATGGGTTTCGCGCCGCTCTACCCATCCTACGCAGGATCGCTGCAAAAAAGAATGGCCCCTTGCGGAGCCATTCTGTTCACGCCTCAGTAGCCGTAATTGTGATGATGCTTCTTGATGATCACCACCTTGTCGTGATGGCGATGATGCCAGCCGGGCCCGCGCATCTCGGCGTGGGCGCCGCGCCAGTGATGATGATGGTCGCCACGCTTGATTACGACGGTCTCTGCATTGGCGATCGACGGAACTGCAACGGCAATCGCGCCGAGCGCTGCAAAGACACAAGCAAGTTTCTTCATGATGTCCTCCTCCATGTGCCTGAACTAAACGGCACTTCCCGCGGAAACGTTCCGCAGGAACTTAGGGAGAATCCTGAACAACTGTTCAGCAAGCGAATGCGTTCAGCCTTGCGCGCGTTCGATATTGCCGCTGCGTGTCGGCACGCCGAATTCGCGACGGCAGACGTCGGCGAGCACGGCTACGCCTTCGCGGATCTGCTGATGCGAGGGGCTCGCGAAGCACAGCCGCAGCCGGCTGCCGGACCACGCCTTGTTGGTCGACCATTCCGGTCCCGGATTGATCGATACGCCGGCCGCGAGCGCCGCCTGGTAAAGCTTGAGCGTATCGACATGATCCGGAAGCTTGACCCAGAGAAAGATGCCGCCCTTCGGCTCTTCGAATTCCGCCACGGTGCCGAACTGCTCGCTCAGCGCCTCCATCAGCGTATCGAGCTTGGCGCGCAGGCCGCGCGTCAGCTCCGGCACATGGGTCGCAAAATGCGGCGCGCAGTATTCGGCGAGCACCATCTGCTCCAGCGCGCCGGAGCCGGCATCGGTCTTCAGCGCCAGCATCCGCGACATCACTTCCCAGGGCGCGACGATGAAGCCGACGCGCAAGGCGGGCGCGATCGATTTCGAGAACGAGCCGATATGGATCACGCCGCCCTGCTGGCTCATGGCATAGATCGCGGGCGGACGCTCGCCGCTCCAGGTGAGGTCGGCGTAGCAATCGTCCTCGAAGATCGGCACGCCATAGTCGCGCGACAGCTTCAGCATCTCGGCGCGGCGGCTCTCGGGCAGGATCGTGCCGGTCGGGTTCTGCACGGTCGGGATGGTGTAGATATATTTCGGCGTGATGCCGCGCCGCTTGTGGTCGGCGAGCGCGGCAGCCAGCGCATCGATCCGGATGCCGTCCTGGTCGAGGGGAATGCCGACGGCATTGATGCCGAGCCGTGTGAGCCGGTTCAGCGAGCCCTGATAGGTCTCCTGCTCGATCAGCACGGTGTCACCCTTCGCCAGCAGCGTGTGGTTGACGAGGTCGAGCGCCTGCAGCGAGCCGGAGACGATCAAGATGTCATCGGCCGTGCAGTCGATGCCGGCATCGCGCTTGAGCTTATGGATCAGGAATTCGCGCAAGGGCCGATACCCTTGCGGGCCGTGGGCGAGGTTATAGGTCGCGAGCGCCTTGCCCTCGCGCCTCAGCACCGCGTTGACCGCCTCAATCAGCCCGTCGACCGGAACCCCGTCCGGATCGTTGTTGCCGCCGACAAAGCTGTACTTGGCAAGCCCGGTCCACTTGGCGGCCGGTGCCGGCAGGCCGGCGGGCAACAGCGGCGCGAAATCGAATTGGGCTGACGACATGGACATTCACTCCCGTGTTGTTGTCGTTGAGAAGGCCCGGAGAAAGTCGATGGCCCTCTTGCTAGTTCTTACTGATGATCCTGATCGGTCGTCCCTGGCTGATGAAGGCATAGTGCCCCGGGCCGACGCTGCCAACCATCAGCGCTTCGACCGCGGGTTCAGCGATCTCGCCGGCTGCCGCCCAGTCCACCACGAAATTGGCGCCGGTGCCGCCGCGCACGTCGGAGGTGGGGATGAAGACCTCGATGGTTGCGAACGGCTTCAGCGCGATCGGCGCCTTGAGGTAGCTTTCAACCGGCTTGCCTTCGGTGTCGAAATAGGCGATCCGCTTCAATACAAGGGGCTTGGTCTCGGAGGTGTTGTGGACACTCAATGTCACCGAGAAATCGGCCCTGAGCCTGCCTTGGCTCATCGAAACACTGGAATAGACTGGGACGTAGAAAGAGCCGGAAACGACGAGATTCTCGGCGGGAACAGCCGTCAGCGAACTCGCAAAATCCTGCTCGATGCTGCCGCTTTGCGCCACAGAGGGGCGGGATGCGGTCAGCGATGCCAGAATCGCCAGAAACAGGCTAAGGGCGCGGATGTGACAGATTGCTCGTTTGACCCCCGTGCTTGGGTCTCTAGGTTGCGCTGAGGAGAAGCCCCAAGACATGCATGAACTTATAGGTGATATTACTTTAAGCATCCTGTTCGCCTGGGTGCTCGGCCTGTTAGCTCATTTCTCCCGGCAACCCCTGATCCTGGCCTACCTTATCGCCGGGTTTTTGATTGGTCCATTCGGCACGGGCCTGGTCAAGTCCCAGGAATCGATCAGCGTCATATCCGAGCTCGGCCTGATCTTCATGCTGTTCATGATCGGGCTCGAGATCGACCTGAAGAAGATCGTCCGCGCCGGCAAGGTGATCCTGTTCGCGGCCGGCGGCCAGCTCCTGGGCGGCTGCCTGCTCGGCATCCTGTTTTTCGTCGGCATCGGGCTGTCGATGGGCGGCGGCGGCAAGTTCGACGCGCTCTATCTCTGCGTCGCCTGCGCGCTCTCCTCGACCGTGATCATCGTCAAGGTGCTCTACGAGAAGCGCGAGCTCGATACGCTGCCCGGCCGCATCACGCTGGGCGTATTGGTGCTGCAGGACATCTTCGCGATCCTGTTCCTCGCCGTGCAGCCGAGCCTCGACAACCTCCAGATCGGCATCGTCCTGCTCTCGATCGTGCGCGTCGGCGTGCTGGTGGCGACCGCGCTGGTGCTCAGCCGCTACGTGCTGCCGCGGCTGTTCCAGCAGATCGCACGCCGCCCCGAGCTGATCCTGCTCGGCGCGCTTGCTTGGTGCTTCCTGATCGGCGAGGTTGCCGAACGCCTGCATCTATCGCGCGAGATGGGCTCGCTGGTCGCCGGCGTATCGCTGTCGACCTTCCCGTATGCGCTCGACGTCACCGCCAAGGTCACCACCTTGCGCGATTTCTTCATCACGCTGTTCTTCGTCGCGCTCGGGATGACGATCCCGGTTCCCGGTCTCTCGGTGATCGGGCTTGCGCTGCTGATCGCGGCGTTCACCGTGGTGAGCCGCCTGGTCACGACGTTCACGCCGCTCTATCTGATGAAGCAGGGCTTGAGGGCCAGCCTGCTGCCGGCGATCAACCTGGCGCAGATCTCGGAATTCTCGCTGGTGGTGATCCAGACCGGCGTTGCCGCCGGGCACATCTCCACCGCGACCTCGAGCGCCGCCTCCTTCGCTTTCGTGGTGTTGGCGGTGCTCAGCACCTTCGCGATGACCAGGAGCGGCGAGATCACCCGATCCCTGATCGGGCCATTGAAGCGGATCGGGCTTCGCGACCTCGATCAGGCCCACCCTGTGGAAGCGGATGGCCCCGAGGGCGGCCACGGCGCGCCCCGCCGGATCGTCATCCTCGGCTTTTTTCGCGCCGCCAGCGCCCTGCTCAGCCAGATCGAGCGGCAGAACGAGGCGCTGCTGGAGCAGATCAGCGTCATCGACTTCAACCCGCTGGTGTTCAGGACCTTGAAAGACCGCGGCCTGCAGGTGATCTATGGTGATATCAGCAATGTCGATACGCTGGTGCATGCCGGCATCGGCAAGGCCGAGATCATCATCCTGAGCGTGCCGGATTCGCTCCTGGTCGGCGCCAATAATGAGAAGCTGGTCCGCCATGTCCGGAGCCTCAATCCGACCGCCAAGATCGTCGCGACCGCCGATTTCCTGGCTGACGTGAACGATCTCTACGCCGCCGGAGCCGACTACGTGACGGTGACGCGGATCAGCGACGCGAGCGAGCTGTTCTCGGTGATCGAAGCGGCGGACGCCGGTCTCTTGGCAGAGAAGCGCGCCGAGATGGATGTGCAGCTCGCCGAGCGGCGCGAGGTGTTGCCCTAGATGCTGGTGGGCGGAATGCATGCTGGTATGCCTGCTGCCATGCGGATTGATGCTGGCGCGGGCTGCCGGTTCCGGCTAATGCACTGGCAGCAAGAAGCGAGATTTTGACACATGGCCGATACGATCCAGGAAGTGTTGCAAGCCTTTGCGAAGGGCGAACTCGTCGTCGTCACCGATGACGAGGATCGGGAAGGCGAGGGCGATCTGATCGTCGCGGCCTCGCTCTGTACTGCCGACAAGATGGCCTTCATCATCCGTCACACCTCCGGCATCGTCTGCGCGCCGATCACCACCGACGACGCGAAGCGGCTGCGGCTCGACCCGATGGTCGCGCACAACGATTCCAGCCACACCACTGCCTTCACCGTCTCGATCGACTACAAGCCCGATGGCGGCACCGGCATTTCGGCCGACGAGCGCGCCTCCTGCTGCCGCGCGCTCGCCAATCCCAATGCCGGCGCCAATGATTTTGCCCGGCCGGGCCACATCTTCCCGCTGATCGCCCGCGACGGCGGCGTGCTGCTGCGCTCCGGCCATACCGAAGCCGCGGTCGACCTCTGCAAGCTCGCCGGCCTGCCGCCGGTCGGCGTGATCAGCGAATTGATGAACGACGACGGCACGGTGATGAAGGGCGAGCAGGTCGCCCGCTTTGCCGCCGCCAACAAGCTCAAGCACGTCACGATCGCCGATCTGATTGCCTATCGCCAGGCCCGCGAGAAACTGATCGAGCGGGTCGCGACGTTCACGACCGACAGCCCGATCGGCCCGCTGCAGGGCTATGCCTACCGCTCGCCATTCGACGAGATCATGCACGCCGCCTTCGTCTATAACGGCATCGGCGACGGCAAGAACGTGCTGACGCGGCTGCACAAGCCGAACATCGTCAAGGACATCTTCACCGGTGGGGCGCGCATGGAAGCCGTTCTGCGCCAATTCAAGAACGCTGGCCGCGGTGTGCTGGTCTACTTGCGCGACGGCGCGGCCGGTGTTCCCGTTGAGCCCGTTGGCACGCAGACTGCGGAGGCAGATCGCAACCGGCAATGGCGCGAGGTCGGCGTCGGCGCACAGATCCTGCGCGATCTCGGCGTCACCTCGATCCGCAATCTCACCTCATCCGTGCATGACTACAAGGGATTGTCCGGTTTCGGCATCGAGATCGTCTCCAACGAGAAGCTCGAAAGCTGACCAGGGGAACCCAATGCAATTGCGCTTCCACTCACGGCGCTTTAATTTATCGGGTAATTCCGAAACGACGAGACGAAAGGGATCTTCATGAGCGTGCGCCCCCAGGCCAAGGACAAGCCGGCTGCGGCTTCTTTCCAGTGGGATGATCCGTTCCTGCTCGATGACCAGCTCACCGAAGACGAACGCATGATCCGCGACACCGCGCGCGCCTATGCGCAGGACAAGCTGCTGCCCCGCGTCATCAACGCCTATCTGGAAGAGAAGACGGATCGCGAGATCTTCAACGAGATGGGGGAACTCGGCCTGATCGGCGTCACGCTGCCGGAGGAATATGGCTGCGCGAATGCGAGCTATGTGGCCTATGGCCTCGTCGCACGCGAGATCGAGCGGGTCGATTCCGGCTATCGCTCGATGAACTCGGTGCAGACCTCGCTGGTGATGTACCCGATCTATGCCTATGGCGATGATAACCAGCGCAAGAAATATCTGCCCAAGCTCGCCACCGGAGAATGGGTCGGCTGTTTCGGCCTGACCGAGCCGGATGCGGGTTCCGATCCCGGCGGCATGAAGACCCGCGCCGAGAAGGTTTCCGACGGCTACCGGCTGACCGGCAGCAAGATGTGGATCTCGAACGCGCCGATCGCCGACGTCTTCGTGGTGTGGGCGAAGTCGGCCGCGCACGACAACCAGATCCGCGGCTTCATCCTGGAGAAGGGCATGAAGGGCCTCTCCGCGCCGAAGGTCGGTGGCAAGCTGTCGCTGCGCGCCTCCATCACCGGCGAGATCGTGCTTGATGGTGTGGTGGTTCCGGAGAGTGCGCTGCTGCCCAATGTTTCCGGTCTCAAGGGGCCGTTCGGCTGCCTCAACCGCGCCCGCTACGGTATCTCCTGGGGCGCGATGGGCGCCGCGGAGGACTGCATGCACCGTGCACGGCAATATACGCTCGACCGCAAGCAGTTCGGCCGCCCGCTCGCCGCGACGCAATTGGTGCAGAAGAAGCTTGCGGACATGGAGACCGAGATCGCGCTCGGCCTGCAGGCCTCGCTTCGCGTCGGCCGGCTGATGGACGAGGGCAAGATGGCGCCGGAGATGATCTCCATCGTCAAGCGCAACAATTGCGGCAAGGCCCTCGACATCGCCCGCATGGCGCGCGACATGCACGGCGGCAACGGCATCCAGATCGAGTATCATGTGATGCGCCACGCCGCGAATTTGGAAACCGTGAACACCTATGAGGGCACCCACGACGTGCACGCGCTGATCCTGGGCCGCGCCATCACCGGCATCCAGGCGTTCTCGTAAGCGCTGATCTTGTGGAGCGATATGTAACCCCTTGCTCCGTCATGGCCGGGCTTGTCCCGGCCATCCACGTGTGAGCTTCCGGAAAGAAAGCGCGTGGATGCCCGGGACATCTGCGCGAAGACGCGCTTCGCGCTTTTGCCCGGGCATGACGGAATCAGCGTCAGGTGTGCAGCCATGGCCGACAACGACGACATCCCGTTCAACCGCGATTTTCCGCTGCAGCCCGGCGTGGTCGACGAAGCCCGCCCCGGCGTGCGGCGCGTCCTCTGCAACAATCCGAGCCCGTTCACCTTCACCGGCACGGTCAGCTACATCGTGGGCCAGGGCAATGTCGCGATCATCGATCCCGGCCCGGATGATGAAGCGCATGCCAAGGCGCTGCTCGATGCCGTGCGCGGCGAGACCGTGACGCACATCCTGGTCACCCACACCCATCGCGACCATTCGCCGAACACCGCGCGGATCAAGCAGGCGACCGGCGCGCCCGTTTATGCCGAGGGCCCGCACCGCGCTTCGCGGCCGCGGTTCGAGAGCGAGAAGCATAATCCGGAGTCCGGTGCCGACCGCGACTTCAGGCCGGACATCGAGGTCAAGAGCGGCGACGTGATCGAAGGTTCCGGCTGGGCGCTGGAGGCGGTGGCGACGCCGGGCCATACCGCCAATCACCTCGCGTTCGCCTGGCCCGAGCGCGGCATCAATTTCGTCGGCGATCACGTGATGGGCTGGTCGACCTCGATCGTGGCGCCGCCGGACGGATCGATGATCGACTACATGGCTTCGCTGGAACGGCTGGAGCAGCGGCCGGAGGAACTCTATTTCTCGGGTCATGGCCCCGAAATCACCGAAGGGCCGCGCTACGTCCGTTTCCTGGCGCGGCACCGGAAGGCGCGCGAGGCCTCGATCCTGCATCGCCTCGCCAAGGGCGAAGCCGACATCCCGACCATGGTGCGGGCGATCTATATCGGCCTCGATCCGCGGCTAACCGGCGCTGCCGGCTATTCCGTGCTGGCGCATCTGGAGGATCTGGTCGCCCGAGGGATCGTCACGACCGACGGCGATCCGGTGATCGGGGGAACATACCGGTTGGCGTGATGCGCAAATGACGGATGGGGCGGTCCATCCGCCATTCGCCTACGTCGTGCGCGTCAGTGCGTCACCAGCGGGCAGCCGCCCTTGTCGAGCGGACGGAACGCTTCGTCGCCGGGCACGGTGGCGAGCAGCTTGTAGAGGTCCCATTCGCCCTTGGATTCCGAGGGCTTCTTCACCTCGAACAGGTACATGTCGTGCACCATCCGCCCGTCGATGCGGATCTTGCCGTTCTTGGCGAAGAAATCGTTCACCGGCGTCGCCCGCATCTGCGCCATCACTTTCGGCGCCTCGTCGGCGCCGATGGCCTCGATCGCCTTGAGGTAATGCATCGTCGCCGAATAGAGCCCGGCCTGGATCATGGTCGGCATGTGCCCGACCTTCTCATTGAAGCGCTTCGAGAAGGCCCTCGTCTCGTCGTTCATGTCCCAGTAGAAGGCATCCGTCACGATCAGGCCCTGGGTTGCCTGGATACCGAGCGAATGGGTGTCGGTGATCTCCTGCAACAACGCGATCATCTTCTGGCCGCCCTGGGTGAGGCCGAATTCGGCGGCCTGCTTCAGCGCGTTGGTGGTGTCGCCGCCGGCATTCGCGAGCGCCACGACCTTGGCCTTCGAGGCCTGCGCCTGCAGCAGGAAGGAGGAGAAGTCGGAGGTGTTGAGCGGGTGGCGCACCTCGCCGAGCACCTTGCCGCCGCTTTCCTTGACGACGTTGGCAGCGTCGCGCTCGAGCGCCATGCCGAACGCATAATCGGCGGTGACGAAAAACCAGGTGTCCTCGCCGCGCTTGACCATCGCCTTGCCGGCGACGTTCGACAGTGCGTAGGTGTCGTAGGTCCAGTGCACGGTGTTGGGCGAGCAGGCAACGCCGGTGAGGTCGGACGTGCCGCCGCCGGAATTGATATTGATCTTGTTCTTCTCGCGCGTCAGCGCCGAGATCGGCAGCGCGACCGAGGAGGTCGGCACGTCGAAGATCGCATCGACCTTCTCGTTATCGTACCAGTTCCTGGCAATGGCGACGCCGACGTCCGGCTTGTTCTGATGGTCGGCCGAGACCACCTCGACCGGCTTGCCCTTCACCTTGCCGCCGTAGTCGGCGACCGCCATCTGCACCGCGGCGACCGAGCCCTTGCCGGTGGCATCGGCATAGAGGCTGGACATATCGGTGAGCACACCAATTTTGACCACGTCGTCGGAAATCTGGGCGTTGGCCGCGCCGCCGGAAGCGGCAAGCGCGAGACCCGCCGCAAGGGCGGCCGCAAGCGGTTTCATCGTTTCTTCTCCCTAACTTCTTGTTGAGGATTTTTATTAACGCCGCCAGTTCTATCCGGTGCCATCACGGCGGCAAAGCCCTGGACCGCGAACAAGGCGGCAGGGAGGTTTGCTCACGCGCAGCCCATAGCCCGGGTGGAGCGCAGCGCAACCCGGGACGTCTGTATCAGCATTGACGAGCGGCCCCCGGTTACGCGTTCCGCTCCACCCGGGCTACGGCGGTCCCCGCAAGAGCGGGGCGAGGGAGAACCTCAAAGGGTCGGCAGCTTCTTGATGGAGACGTCGATCGCGCCTTCGGTTTCCACGATCACGCGCAGCGTCTTGGAGTCGAAGGCGATGCCGGCGAGTCGCAGGCTCGTGATCTCGGTCGAAACCTTCACGCCGTCGTCGTTCTTCTGGTAATCGGCGATCGCAGCGGCGAGCTTCTCGCGGGCGTTGCTCGCGAACGGCTTCAGGTCGACGGTCATCTTCTCCGCGAGTGCGCGCTGCAGCTGCGGCACGGCGGCGCGTGCCGCAGCACCCAGCAGGCCGAAGGCGGCCTCGGATTCGACCGCCAGCTCGATATCGGTCAGCCGCACGATCTGTTGCGCCTGGTCCAGCACCGGCCGTCCCCAGATGTGCACGGTTGCCTCGGCGCCGAAGCCGAAGAAGCTCTTCTTCTCCTTCGCGTTCACCAGCAGCGAGATCAGAAGGCGATCGCCGGAGGCCGCCACGCTCGCGTGCTTCACCGTGACGTCGACCGGACCGGAGCCATCCTCCGGGAAGGTCTTGCCGGCGAGCTGCGCCTCCAAAAGCTTTGTCAGCGACACAAAGGACATGTCGACAGGCATGCCGATGCTGACATGGCCCGGCGTCTGCGGCCCGATCAGGATCGTCGATGGGAACGGGCAGTCCGGCTTGGTCGGCGCCTCCGTGATCCGGGTCTCCGCTTCGATGCCGAGCGTCAGCGTTACCGCGGAAGCGTCGACACGCGGCTGCGCCGCCAGCGCACGGATCGGGCGAAGCTCCAGCCACATTGGCGGCATGTTGGCGACCGCACCCGCGCCCTGCAGCGGAATCGAGCGGCAGGCTTTCGCCCATTGCGCGCGCGCATTCTGCTCGAAGGTCGGATCGTTGCGCATCTTCGTCTGCACGGCGGTCAACTGGTCGGCGACGGTCTTGTCGATCAGCGGCTTGACCTGCGCCGGCACGTTGACGCGGACGCCTGCGACCGACAGGCCGGTGTCGCCGAGATTGACCTGCGCCTGCAGGTTTGGCTCGATACGCCAGGCTGCGGCCAGCCGGGGCCGCGAGGTGACGACCACATTGCCTTTGATCTCGGCGTTGGCATTGATCTGTTTGATGTTGATGTCGCCGATCTGCTTGGCCGCATTGGCGCCGAGCAGGCTACCGAGCACGTCGCCGATCGCGCCCGTCGCCTTCGCCGACAGCGAGCCTGTGACGTTCAGCGCACCCGTCAGCGGCGTGGTGAGCGACAGCACGTCCTCTGCTCCGGTCGCCGCGATCGGCCCACGCGAGGCGGTCCAGCCGATATCGGCATTCTGCAGGATCTGCGGCACCGGATTGTCGGCCTTGCCGTTGAAATTCTTCGGCGTACCGCGGTCGGCGACGTCGCGGATCGCTGACAGCGCAATGGCGACCGGCGCCATCACCACCGAGCTGCGCGGCGCCGGCGGCAGCGGCGGCAATTCGGCCAGCGGCGGTGCCGGCACCGCGGCATGCGGCGACAGCCAGTCCATAGCCTTCAGGCTGATCAGGAACGACGCCGCAATCACCACGACGCCAATCACTATCGTCTTCGGACGCATCGGCAGACGCATCATTCCCCCGGATCGAGAAACCCCCGATTTGCTTATTATAGGGAAGGGGAAAGATGCGCCAGTGCGGCGGGTCGGTGTCCGTGTTGCGGCGTTTCTGGGTCGCGCGCCGTTTGGTTGAACATGGCCGTCCGTAGCCCGGGTGAAGCGTCAGCGTAACCCGGGACCTGCGGCGCGGATGCAGACGTCCCGGGTTGCGCTGCGCTCCACCCCGGCTACGAGAGCCCGCGAAATGAAAACGGCCCCGGCCAATGCCGGAGCCGCTCTTGAATCCAGTCTTTCAGCGCTTATCGCACCGTCGTACCGAGATCGGCGCGGCGGTCGGTCATCGGCAGCACGATCACCTTGGTTCCGACGTTGACCCGAGAATAGAGGTCGATCACGTCCTCGTTGATCAGCCGCAGGCAGCCGGAGGAAACGTGGGTGCCGATCGTCTCCGGCGCATTGGTGCCATGGATGCGATAGACGGTGCCGCCGAGATACATGGCGCGGGCGCCGAGCGGGTTGCCGGGGCCGCCGGCCATGTAGCGCGGCAGGTAGGGCTGGCGGGCGATCATTTCCGGCGGCGGGGTCCAATCCGGCCATTCCGCCTTCTTGGTGATGGTCTGGACGCCGGACCAGGTGAAGCCGTCGCGGCCAACACCGATGCCATAGCGGAGCGCCTGGCCGTTGCCGAGCACATAATAGAGATAGGTGTGCGGGGTATCGATGATGATCGTGCCGGGCGCTTCACGCGTCGCGTAATTGACCACCTGGCGGCGCAGGCGCGCGGGCAGTTCGAACCGGCCCTCACCCTGCGGCGGCGTAGCCTCGACGGATGGCGGCGGCGCGGCTTCGGTCGGCGGCGTCATGAGGAACGGGAAGAACGGCAGCGGTGCGGCCGCGCTCGATGTAGAAAAACCAATGGTGCCAATCGCCAGCGCGCCAAATGCGGCGGCGGCGAGACGCGAGTTTCGCTTAATGGAATTAAACATTATCGACCCCTGTCTGACTACACCCTGTGGCGCCGCTTGCGGTTTAGCGCCTCGTTGATGTGATCCAATACAGGTCAAGCGTTTCGGGACATTTGCACGAAATCGCCAAAATGGTTTCGTGGGGGTAAGGAATTGTTTCGTTAAGATTTCGTCGCTGCGCGCCGGCTGCCCAACCTACGTTCTTGACTTGCCGTTTGCGTCGCGGGCAAACTGTTGGTCCAATTAAAAGAAAAACAAACGCATCAGGCAAAAAGACCTGTTGCGGCAGGGAGTTTAGAAATGAAGCCATTCTTGAAATGGCTCGCAGCCGCGAGCATTCTCGGTCTCGGTTTTTCCGCCCAAACCGCTTTAGCCCAGCAGCCCATCCGTATCGGTGTGCCGACCTCCATCCAGCTCCAGGTCGGGCGCGACACCCAGAATGCAGCGAAGCTGGCGGCCGACGAGATTAACGCCAAGGGCGGCGTGCTCGGCCGCAAGCTCGAGATCGTCGTCGCCGACGAAACCGAGAACCCCGAGCAGGGGATTGCCGCGATAAAGAAGCTCACCGCCGACGACAAGGTCGACGTGCTGATCGGCGGCTACACCTCCGGCGTCACGCTGGCGCAATTGCCGCACATCTCCCGCGCCAAGACCATCTATATCGGCGTCGGTGCCGCTTCGCCCGCAATCACCGCGAAGGTGAAGGCCGACTACGACAATTACAAGTATATTTTCCGCGCCTTCCCGATCAACGCGGCGCACCAGGCCCGCGCGCTTGTCGACTTCATCAATGGCAAGCTCAAGGACGACATGAAGTACACCAAGATCGCGATCGTCGGTGAGAACGCGAAATGGGTGCAGGATCTGGTGCCGATCCTCAAGAAGGGCGCGATCGACGGTGGCACCGAGGTGAAGCTCGCCGAATTCTTCGACACCTCGACCGCGGACTTCTCGCCGCTGTTTGCCAAGGTCAAGGACAGCGGCGCGCAATACCTGATCGTGATCCTCTCGCACGCCTCGTCGGACGTGTTCGTCAAGCAGTGGCATGACGCGCAGGTGCCGATCCCGATCGGCGGTATCGACGTCAAGAGCCAGGACGCCGACTTCTTCAGCCGCGTCGGCGGCAAGGCCAACAGCGAAACGGTTGGCATGTTCGCGATCCGCGCGCCGCTGACGCCGAAGACCATTCCGTTCTGGGATGAATTCGTCAAACGCTACGGCACCGCGCCTGTCTACACCGGCATCGGCGCCTATGATGCGGTCTACGTCTATGCCGACGCGGTTGCCCGCGCCAAGTCGACCGAAGCCGACGCCGTCATCAAGGAACTTGAGAAGACCGACCATGTCGGCATCGCCGGCAAGCTGGTGTTCGACGAGTTGCATGATGTCAAGACCGGCCCCGGCCTGCAGAACCTCTTGTTCGTGCAGTGGCAGCCGAACGGCGAGCGCGTCGTGGTCTGGCCAAAGGAAGCGGCCACCGGCAAGATGATCGCTCCGCCCTGGATGAGCAACTGATCGCGTCTGTTCTCGTTGGTCGATCGGCTCACCTAGTGGTGTGGCCGGTCGCCCCGACTCGCGACGTTCGACAGGGATAACATGCTTGAAATTCTGATCTATGGCGCGGTGTCGAGCGCGATCTATGCCATGCTCGCGGTCGGCTTCACGCTGATCTTCGGTGTGGCGCGGATTCTCAACCTCGCCCATGGCGCGTTCTACGCGCTCGGCGCCTATGCGGCCTATGTCTTCACCGGCCTGTTGCATTGGCCATTGCTCATCGCGGCACCGCTCGCGGTGCTGGTGGTTGCACTGTTCGGCGTGTTGATGGAGCGTTTCCTGGTCCGTCCGCTGCGCTATTCGCAGCTCGCGGTCCTCATGATCACGCTCTCGGTGTCGCTCGCGGTCGAGCAGGGGTTGTTCATCACCTTCGGTTCCGAATACCGCAACGTGCCGTCCTTCGTGGCGGACAAGATTTCCATCGGCGGCGTCGACATCGGCGGGCAGCGGCTGCTTGCCTTGATCGCCGGCGTGCTGGTGCTCCTCCTGCTGTGGTTGTTCATCCAGCGCACGCGGCTTGGGGCTGCGATCCTCGCGGTGTCGCAGGATCCGGAGGCCGCGCAATATATGGGCATTCCCACCAACCGCATCTTCTCGGTGGTGATGGCGATCTCGGCCGGGACCGCGGCGCTCGCGGGCGTCCTGGTCTCGCCGTTCCTCACGGTGCAGCCGACCATGGGCTTATTGCCGATGGTGAAGGCCTTCGCCATCGTCATCGTCGGCGGGCTCGGATCGATCCCGGGCAGCATCCTGGCCGCGCTCCTGCTCGGCTATTCCGAGACCATCGTCGCCTACCTCATTTCGTCCTCATGGACCGAACTGGTGTCGCTGGTCGCGGTCGTCACGACATTGATGATCAAGCCGTCCGGATTGCTCGGTCGGCGGGCGGCGTTCTGATGAAGCAGCTTTCTATCGTCGACCTTTCCGGCGCCATCGTCGTCGTGGCGCTATTGGCGCTCGCGCCGGTGCTGCTCAACAGCAGCTATTTCACCGGCGTCCTCACCGTCTGCGTGATCTACGCGATCTGGGCGGCGAGCTGGGACTTCATGTCCGGCCTCACCGGCCGCGAGAATTTCGGACACTCGCTGTTCATCGGCGCCGGCGCCTATACCGCGGGCTTCCTCGCCACCGCCTGGTACGCCAATCCCTGGTACAGCCTGCCGACGGCGGTGGTGGTCGCGGTCGCCTTCAGCCTGATCGTCGGCTTCCCGACGCTGCGGCTGCGCGGGCCGTATTTTGCGCTTGCCATGCTGTCGGCCTCCGCCATCATGCAGCGGCTCTGCCTGATCTTCTGGGAGTATAGCGGTGGCGAGGAAGGACTTTACGGCCTCGATCCGCTGATCCAATCGCCGCTGCACTACTACTGGTTTGTGCTCGCGATCCTCGTCGCGGCAGTGGCGATCCTCACCGCGCTTGCGCAGTCGCATTGGGGACTGTTGCTGCGCGCGATCCGCGGCGACGAAGCGACCTGTCAGGCCGCCGGCATCAACGTCACCTTCTACAAGATCGCTTCGCTGACCATCAGCGCGGCCTTCGCCGGCCTCGGCGGCGCGCTCTACGCGCATTACCAGTTGCAGGTGAGCCCGCCGCTGTTCTCGGTCGTGGTGTCGATCACGGTGATCATCATGGTCTATGTCGGCGGCATCGGCTCGATCTATGGGCCGGCGCTTGGCGCGATCATGCTGACGCTTTTGACCGAACTGCTGCGCACGTTCGGCGAATACCGGCTCTGGGTCTATACGCTGACCTTGATGCTGATCCTGTTCTTCCTCCCCAACGGGCTGATCGCACCGCTGTGGCGGCGGCTGACGGAGCGCTTCCGATGAGCGCCATTCTTGAGGTCAAAGAACTCTCCAAGCGCTTCGGCGGTCTCACTGCCACCAAGAACGTCAGCTTCTCGCTGGAGCCCGGCGAACTCACCGGCATTCTCGGGCCGAACGGCGCCGGCAAGACCACGCTGTTCAACCTGCTCACCGGCTTCATCGCCGCTGATACCGGCAGCGTCCTGTTCGAGGGGCAGGAACTCCGCGGGCTGGCGCCGCACAAGATCGTCAACCGCGGCGTCGCCCGCACCTTCCAGCTTACGCGTCCCTTCCTCGGTATGACGGTGCTTGAGAACGTCGTCGTCGCCTGCCTGTCGCCGCGGGCGCGCGATGCGCATGACAAGGAGGCGCGTGCGCAGGAGCTGCTCGACCAGGTCGGGCTCGGCGCCAAAGCGCGCGAGCCGGTCGAGACGCTGCCTTATGGCGATCTGCGGCGGCTGGAGATCGCGCGTGCGCTTGCGACCAAGCCGAACCTGTTGCTGCTTGACGAACCCTTCGCGGGGCTCGGCAGCAGCGAGATCGAGCCGCTGGCGCAATTGATCAAGCGGCTGCACCGCGAGCAGAAGCTGACGATCCTTTTGATCGAGCACAAGCTGCGCGAGTTCATGGCGCTGGTCTCTCGCGTCATCGCGATCGATTTCGGCGAGATCATCGCGATCGCGCCGCCGGCCGAGATCGTGCGGAACCCGCGCGTGATCGAGGCCTATATCGGGAAGACGGAGGCCGCGCATGCCTCTGCTTGAAGTCAGAGATCTCAGCGTGCGCTACGGCAAGGCGCTGGCCGTCGAGCAGGTCAGCGTCACCGTCGACAAGGGCGAATTGGTCGGCGTGCTCGGCCCGAATGGCGCCGGCAAGACCACGCTGTTGAAAGCGATCTCGCGGGCGATCGGCTCGACCGGCACGCTGAAATTCAAGGGCGAGACGCTGGAGCGTCTGCCGCCCTATGACGTCGTCGCCCGCGGTATCTGCCACTGCCCCGAGGGGCGGCGGCTGTTCCCGGAACTATCTGTCCTGAAGAACCTGCAGCTCGGTGCCTATCTCAGGAGCAACAAGGCCGAGATCGCCGAAGACCTCGAACGCGTCTTCGCGCTGTTCCCGGTGTTGAAGGAACGCCAGCAGCAGCAATCGAGCACGCTGTCGGGCGGCGAGCAGCAGATGGTGGCGATCGGTCGCGCCATGATGGGCCGCCCGGAATTGCTGCTGCTCGACGAACCCTCGGTCGGTATCGCGCCGCGGCTGAAGGGCCTGATCTTCGACGCCATCGAGAAGATCAGGAAGGACGGCACCGCGATCCTGATCGTCGAGCAGGACGCCACCGCGACCTTGCGCATCGCCGACCGCGTCTACGTGCTCGAGCACGGCCGCACCGTCCGCGAAGGCCGCGCCAAGGAACTCGCCGGCGACGAATATATCCGGCAGGTGTATCTGGGTGTTTGAGCAGGCCGAGGGGCGAGCTCGGCTTCACCTCGCCCCGCTTGCGGGGAGAGGTCGAAAATCAAGCGCAGCTTGAATTTCGGGTGAGGGGGGCCTCCGCGAATCCATTCGCCAACCGCGTTCGCGGAGAGAGCCCCTCACCCCGACCCTCTCCCCGTAAGAACGGGGAGAGGGGGAAGTGCGTCGCGCATGCGCGGCGCGTCCGGCGGAGCGATGCCGAGCATGGCGCGGCGGTCGGCGACGGCATGGTGGAGCTGGTCGAGCGCGAGCCCGATCGCGGAAAGGTCGCCTTCCTCGATGGCGCCGTCGTCGTAGCAGTCGAGCGCCTCGCGCAGCACGCCATCGGCCTCGCTCTGCATCTTCTCGAGCGCGTCCGGCGTCTCTGCCTGCCGTGCCTTGGTGATCAATGCCAGCAGGCTGTCGCGATGATCGAGATAGCGGTCGCGCTCGTTGCGGCGCCAGGCATGCCGCAGCCAGGCGCCGACCGATCCGAGGCCCGACAGGCCCAGGATCGCGAACCAGATGTAGTCGCTGTATTTGTCCAGGAAGGTGCGCTCGGTGCCGTCGATATAGGCGGCTGCACCCGGATGTGCCGGCAGTGCTGCGTCCTTGTCGGTGTCGGGCTTCTCGATGTTCGCGGCCGCCGGCACGTCGCGCGCGAGCTGCTGGCGCACGTTGAAGAGCTGGCGGACGAAAGCGCCGATCGAGGTGTCCGAGAACGAGTGCAGCGCGATGATGAGATGATCGACGCTGACGGTCTCGACCTTGTCGTCGGGCCAGGCCGGCGAGGATGAAAAGATGCTGCCCGCGATCTCCGCCGATTCATAGAGCGGATGCTTCGCGGCGATTGCCTCGGAAACGTCGATCGGCAGGAATTTCGGCGCGCCCCGTGCGGCGGCCGTCGCGGCGATCGCGCCCGCGGTGATCTTGCTGTCGAGCGGGCCGACCGCCATGTAGGCATCGAGCGTCATATCGCGCGCCATTTCGGTGGTCTGGTTGACGGCGAATTGCGTCACCGCGACCTTGTCGGGATTGACGCCGGACTCCTTCAGGATCACGCGCAGCAGCGTGACATTGGCGTCCGTCTGTCCGATCACGCCGATGCGATGGCCGTCGAGATCGTCGAGGCTCTTGACCTTTGGCGTCGGCGGTCGCCTCGATCCCTTCGCGCGCAGGCCGGAAGGCGCCCACAGCACCACGACATTCTTGCGCAGGATCGCGACTGCATCGGCGTTGGCGGGCAGGTTGAGGTCGGCGCGCGCCACCGCCATGTCCACCTTCGATCTGGTCAACGCCGCAATGCTTTCTGCGGCGTTCTCGGTCACGACCGTCGACAGGCGCACCGGGCTCTGATCGCGGGCGAAGGTCTGCGCCAGCGCCTGGATCAGCTTCTGGTCGTCGCTGCCGGGAGGGGCGACCGCGATCGTCAGCGTCACGGGCCGCAGAAAATAATACAGCGTGCTGGCGGCAACGCCGAACAGGAAGAGGCCGGCCGCGAGGATCAGCAGCGAATAGTTTTTTCGCTTCCGCCGCGGGCGCTTTGGAGCCAGATCTTCGCTTGTCTCTGACATCGTTCTGTCATGTTGGCCGAAAAAGCGTGTGAGCCGCCCGAAAAACCTTCCTTACATATCGATGACGTCATACGCCTGAAATATCAATGTCAGAACTTCTGCCCCGAAGAATCATTAACACTTCGGGTTTTCGAGATGCGGATATTAGTTGCAACCGACGCCTGGCATCCGCAGGTCAATGGCGTGGTGCGCACGCTGACGTCGCTGCAGCGTAGCGCGGCAGGCCTCGGCGCCGAGATCACTTTCCTGACACCGGAAGGGTTTCCGTCCCTGGGCGTGCCGACCTATCCCGGGCTGCGCATGGCGCTGCCGAACCGGCGCGAAATAGCGCGGCGGATCGAGGCGGCCGAGCCGGAGGCGATCCATATCGCGACCGAAGGCCCGATCGGCTGGGCGGTGCGCGGCTATTGCCTGCGCCACAAGCTTGCTTTCACGACCTCCTACACGACGCGCTTTCCGGAATATGTGTCGGTCCGTACGGGGCTTCCGGCCAGCGTCGGCTACTGGATACTGCGCCGCTTCCATGCGGCTGGCGCCATGACGATGGTGGCGACGGTCTCGCTCCGCCAGGAACTGGCCGAACGCGGTTTTCGCAAGCTCGGCTTCTGGACGCGCGGCGTCAATACCGAATTGTTCAATCCCGATCGTCCGGCCGAGCTCGATCTGCCGCGGCCGATCTTCATGGCCATGGGCCGCGTGGCGGTGGAGAAGAATCTCGAAGCGTTCCTGTCGCTGGATCTGCCGGGCACCAAGGTCGTGGTCGGCGACGGCCCGCAGAGAGCGGAACTCGCGCGCAAATATCCGAACGTCGTCTTCCTCGGCGAGAAGACCGGGCAGGACCTCACCTCGCACCTCGCCGCGGCTGACGTGTTCGTTTTCCCGAGTCTCACCGACACCTTCGGCGTGGTTCAGCTCGAAGCGCTGGCTTGCGGCACGCCGGTGGCGGCGTTTCCGGTCACCGGCCCGAAGGACGTGATCTCGGATCATCCGATCGGCGCGATCGATGACGATCTGCGCAGCGCGTGCCTGCGCGCGCTCACGATGTCGCGAGCGGCGTGCAGGAACTTCGCGCTGCAACGTTCCTGGGAGAACAGCGCGCGGCAATTCATCGGCAATCTCTCGGCGTTGCAGCCGAGCAGGGTGTTGCGTTCGACCCGGCGCGTCGCCGGCCGGAGTGCGGTGCAAGGTTAATTCAAGCATGATCCGGAAAAGCGGGAACCGGTTTTCCGAAGAGATCATGCTTAAACAAGAGGAGAGAGTGGGACGACGTTTCGCAGAAGAGTCACCCCCGCTCTCGAACTAGAAGGCGTATCTTCGATGGCAGACAACATCATCAAACTCGACGGAAGCAGCCAGTTGGATTTTGATCGCGAGACGGTCGAGCAGGCTTATGACCGCTGGGCTCCGGTCTACGATCTCGTGTTCGGCGGCGTGTTCAAGAAGGGCCGGGCCGCGGCGATCCAGGCGACCAACAAGATCGGCGGCCGTGTGCTCGAGGTCGGTGTCGGCACCGGCATCTCGCTGCCGCTTTACGCGCCGCATGTCCGCATCTTCGGCACCGACATTTCGGAAGCGATGCTCGACAAGGCGAAGAAGCGCGTTGCTGAGCTCGGCCTGAAGAATATCGAGGGGCTCGCGGTGATGGACGCCGAGAAGCTCGAATTCCCCGACAACTCGTTCGACGTGGTGATGGCGCAATATGTCGTCACTGCCGTGCCGAATCCGGAAGCCGCGCTCGACGAATTCGCGCGCGTGCTGCGCCCGGGCGGTGAGCTCATCATCCTGACCCGCGTCAGCGCCGATGCCGGCGTGCGCCGCTTCATCGAGCAGAAGCTGCAGCCGGTCGTGCGTCCGCTCGGCTTCCGCACCGCCGAGTTCGCCTGGTCGCGCTACACCAAGTGGCTTGCCGGCGCCAAGGGCGTGGAGCTGGCGGAGCGCCGCCTGATCCCGCCGCTCGGCCATTTCTCGCTGGTCCGCTTCCGCAAGGCTGAAGTCGCGAAGGCCGCCTGACTTTGCCTGACCCTCATGGTGAGGAGGCGCCCTTTGGGCGCCGTCTCCGGACGAAGCTTCGCTTCGCCTAGAGAACCATGAGGCTCGGCTGGTGGCCTCATCCTTCGAGACGCGCGTTCCGCGCTCCTCAGGATGAGGGGAGAGAGTCAGTCCTTGATGAGGGGAGTCCATCGCCTCATTGCGTCACCGCGTCGCTGCGTCGTGTCATATGTCATTATGATGATGTCACACGGCGTACATCGAATCTCTGTAAGCACGTCCCGAAATCCTCTTGGGGGAAAGAATGATCAAGAATTTTCTGCAGGAACTGCGTACCCAGCGCTGGGACGACCACCGCTATTATCATCACAGCCGGATCAATCAGAGCCTGCACTTCGTCAGCGCCCTGAGCTTCCTGTTTGCCTATGTGATGCTGTTCTTCGATCCGGCGATCTCGGCGCTGGTCGGCTGGCTGGTCTCGATGACCTCGCGCCAGGCCGGTCATTTCTTCTTCGAGCCGCGGGGCTACGACCACATCAACCAGGCCACCCATGAGCACAAGGAAGAGATCAAGGTCGGCTACAACCTGCAGCGCAAGGTCGTGCTGATGGCGATCTGGGCGCTGTCGCCGCTGGTGCTGTTCGCCGATCCGACCCTGTTCGGCCTGTTCGCGCCCTGGGAAACGGTGTTCGACTTCACCCGTCAGGTCGCCAAGATCTGGCTCGCGGTCGGCATCGGCGGTCTCCTCTTCCGCACCGTGCACCTGTTCTTCATCCGCGACATCGAGACCGGCCTGGTCTGGATGACCAAGATCATCACCGACCCATTCCACGACCTGATGCTCTATCACAAGGCGCCGCTGGCGCTGCTGAAGGGCGAGCTGATCGATCCCGGCCTGCACCTCGCTGGCGAGCTGGAAGAGAAGCACGCCTGAGCGCCTACTGCCGATAACAAATTGACTTCGCTGTGTTCACTCGCGTCATGCCCGGGCCAGTCCCGGGCATGCTTGTCTCAGGCCCTGTCACTGGCACCGTCATTCCAGGGCGCGCGCAGCGCGAACCCGGAATCCATCTGGCGGCAGGCGCGGACGGCGCAATGGATTCCGGGCTCGATGCTTTCGCATCGCCCCGGAATGACAAGCGAAGGGGGAGAGAAAGGCGCCTAGCGCCCGAACTTCCCGGCGACCATCTCGCGCAGGATCTGCCGCTTGATGTCCTTGTTGGTGACGCCGGGCTTCTGCCACCACCAGCCGTCGCGCTTCATCTTCTCGCCGGCGGCGACGAAGCGGTCGGCGACTTCGGTGAAATCGGCGTCGCTGGTGTTCAGGCCGAAGATCAGGCGCCCGGTGCCGACCCAGCTCAGCGCCAGCCCTTCGGCCCGCAGGTAGTACTGCAGCATCCAATTGTAGCGGGACGGCTCGGTGTAATGGACCATCCAGATCGACGAGAGATTGGAGACGCGGACCGGGAGTTCCGCTGCGGTCAGCCGGTCGTTGAGCTGCTTGGCGCGGCCGTTCCAGGTCTCGTCCAGCCCGTTATAGACCGAACGGAAATTCGGGCTGGCGAGCCGGCTCAGGAATTCATCCATCGCCGTCATCACGTAGGGGTGCGAATTGAAGGTGCCGCGGGCGAAGCAGACGTCGGCGGGCCTGTCGTCGCGGAAGCGCCGCATCAAATCCTTGCGGCCGCAGACCACGCCGACCGGCAGGCCGCCGGCGAGGCTCTTGCCGTAGGTCACCATGTCGGCGCGGACGCCGAAATATTCCTGAGCGCCGCCGGCGGCGATACGGAAGCCGACGAATACTTCGTCGAAGATCAAGACGATGCCGCGCTCGGTGCAGACCTCGCGCAGCTTCTTCAGCCATTCGGTATAGGCGTCGCGGTCGTACCTGCCGCTGCGGGAACTGTCGACCAGGGCGGAATCGCCGGGCGCGTTGGAATTCGGATGCAGCGCCTGCAGCGGATTGACCAGGACGCAGGCGATGTCGCGCCGCGTGCGGAGCACATGCAGCGTCTTTTCCGACATGTCGGCGAGCGTATAGGTCTCGTGCGGCGAGACCGGGTTGCCGACGCCGGGCTGCACGTCGCCCCACCAGCCGTGATAGGCGCCGGCGAAGCGGACAAGATGCGTGCGGCGGGTGTGGTAGCGCGCCAACCGCACCGCCTGCATCACGGCTTCCGTTCCGGACATGTGGAACGAGACTTCGTCGAGGCCCGAGATCGCGCAGAGCCGTTTGACGTTGTCGAGGATAACAGGGTGGTAGGGGCCGAGCACCGGCCCGAGCGCGTGGGCGCGCTTCTCACCCTCGGCGATGCACTCCTTGTAGAAGTCATTGCCGAAGATGTTGACGCCGTAGGAGCCGGTGAGATCGTAGAACACGTTGCCGTCGACATCGGTAACGGTGAGGCCCGAGGACGATTGCATGAAGGAGCTGGTGCTCAGATGCTCGCGCACCAGCCGGCTGAACTGGAACGGCACGCGGTAGCTCTCGGTGAACTGCAGGTCGGAGATGTGCTGCGCGGCCTCCGCCGTCATCTGCCGGCCCTTGGCATAGCGCTGGGCGTAGAGGCCGGCGAGGCGGAAGAAGCCGTCCTGCCGCTGCATCGCGATCTCGCGCGGCGCGCCATCGACCGCGAAGAATTTGTCGATGTCGAATTCGTAATGAGGCACCAGCCGCGCGACCATCTTGGACATCTTGGAATGTCCGGTCAGCGAGCGATGCTTGGCGCGCGACAGCGCCAGGCGGGCCTGAATTTTGGGGAAAGCTGCAGCGGCGCCGGCAATCGCGGCGGCGGACAGCGAGAGAATCGGAAGGGATGTTTCCATGCCAGAAGCGCTAACGTCGGCAGCTAACAGATTCATGACAGTCAGAGGCCTGATTTCGTCGATAACCCAGCAGGAGGACCTGAATTTCCTGCTGACCAACCGCATCCCCCGGGCGGCCGTGACCCGTTTCATGGGCTGGTTCTCCAAGATCGAAAACCCGGTGGTGCGTGACCTCTCGATCGCCTGCTGGCGGCTGTTCTCCGACCTCGACCTGTCGGAGGCCAAGAAGACCGAATTCAAGAGCCTGCACGACTGTTTCACGCGGGAGTTGCGGCCCGGGCTGCGGCCGTTCGACCCCGACCCCGCGGTCATCGCCAGCCCGTCGGACGCCATCGTCGGCGCCCATGGCCGGATCGAGGACTCCAAACTATTTCAGATCAAGGGCGCGCCCTATGCGCTTCTCGACCTGCTCGGCGATCCCGCTCTGGTCGAGCAGCACCGCAACGGCCGCTTCATCACCTTGCGGCTGACCTCGAGCATGTATCACAGGTTCCATGCGCCCGCGGACTGCCGGATCGAGAAGGTCACCTTCATCCATGGCGACGTCTGGAACGTCAATCCGATCGCGCTGAAGCGGGTCGAGCGTCTGTTCTGCAAGAACGAGCGCGCGGTGCTTGAGGCCCGCCTCTCCACCGGCGAGCCGCTGACCTTGGTGCCGGTCGCCGCGATCCTGGTCGCGAGCATCCGCCTGCATTTCCTGGATCGCACGCTGAATGCGCAGACCAAGGGCCCGGTCACGTTCCCGTGCGACGCCAGTGCGCACAAGGGCGACGAGCTCGGCTGGTTCGAGCACGGCTCCACCATCATCGTGCTCGCCCCCGATCATTTCGAATTTTGCGATAACGTTACCGACGGCGCCCGCATCCGCGCGGGCGAGCCGCTGCTACGAAAGCCTTTGGCGTAGAGCCGCGGCACTCACTCTCTCCCGTCGTTGCGAGCGAAGCGAAGCAATCCACGCCGCCACTTGCGGAAACGTGGATTGCTTCGTCGCTGTCGCTCCTCGCAATGACGGAGAATCCAATCTCGATTTTGCTGCTGGAAGCTCCTATATGCTCCCGACACGATTCGGCATTCGGGCAATTCGGGAGCAAGGATGGCACGGGCGCCTGTTCTGGCGGCGGGAGGCATTGTGCTGCGGCGGCAAGCGACGCCGCTGATCGCGGTCGTGCGCCTGCGCAAGCGGAACGAATGGGTGCTGCCCAAAGGCAAGCTCGACGACGGCGAGACGCCGCGCGCGGCCGCCGAGCGCGAGGTGCTGGAAGAGACCGGGCATGCGGTGTCCGTGCACGAATTCCTGGGCACGCTGGTCTACGATTCCGGCGGTCGCTACAAGGTCGTGCATTACTGGCGTATGGAAGCGGGCGACGAGCAGGCTTACGAATTGATGTATGACATCAAGGCGGTCGACTGGCTGCCGCTCGACGAAGCTCTCGAGCGGCTGTCGCGCGATCATGAGCGTGCGTTCCTCGAGAATGTCGGTCCGATCGCGCTGCAGGCCGCGGCCCTCAGCGAAGCCACGCGACGCAAGGCGGCCAAGCCGGCAACGCGGCGGCCCCGTCGCACAGTCACGCCGCCTTCGGTCAGCGAACCGACAACTGTGCCCGAGCCCGCGCAGCTCGATGCGCCCATCGCGCAGGAGGAGCCGCTCTCTGCCACCGAGGCGGTGGAGCCCGCGATGTCGGCTCCAGCGCCCGAGGCCGAGCTCGAGCCGTCGTTTGCGCCTGACATCGAGCCTGTTGTCATCGATGCCCACCGTCCGCGCAGGAATTTCATCGATCGCGTCAGGGACTGGCTCCGCCGCGCAGCCTGAGCGCGCCAAACTCTCTCCACACGAACTGCGCCGTAGCCCGGGTGGAGCGTCAGCGTAACCCGGGACCGCTCGTAAACGTTGCCGCAGATGTCCCAGGTTACGCGTTCGCTGCACCCGGGCTGAGTTCCGAGCGGAATTTCAATCGCCGCGCCGTTCTCTCCTGCCGTCTCTCAATGGAAATTGCCGTCGTGGTTGCACCGTGGGGCGGTTCAGCAATCCGGGGCGTTGCACGCCGGGTGCTCCCTGCCTGAATCCGCCGCGTTGCGGTTGTCCTTGGCGGATCGATGGCGGTTGACCAACGCGCTGCGGCGCGCGTGGCTGTCCACCCTGCTGCGGAGCTCCTTGCTGTCCGCTACGCGGCAAGGCGGCGCCGCCGGGCTGACCGGGCAGTCCGTGCTGGTCGCCGCGCGACGGCCGCGCCTGCTGCGGCGAGCCCGGTCGCTGCTGCAGGCCCTGCCGGCCGGGCCCGCCGGGTTGCTGCCGGCCCGGCAACATGTTCTGCCGCTGGGGACCCGGCCGGAACGGCTGGCCGCGGTTCGGATAGGGCACGCCGGGATTGGCACGGCGGAACGCGCGCTGCTCGTTGACGAGCTGCCGCCCGAAATTCTGCGTGGTGTAGAGCTGGCGGACGAAGCCGCGGTCGCGCTGGATCTGCAGCGCCGACATCGTCAGCGGCACCGCGGCGAAACGCGCACCACCAACTCCGTCGGGCCGGATCGTGAAACCGCTGGCGCCGCGCGTCAGCGTGCCGAGTTGCGCACCGCCGCGGTCATTGATCTCGATCCGGCCAACGCGGCCGTCGGCGTCCGGATAGAGTTTGATGGCAACGTTGTTGGACGTCGCGGTCGCGCCCTCGGGCACCTCGACCAGGCCGGTGGTGCCGCGAATGCCGAGCGTCGCGGTCGGCGTCGATATCCGCATGTCGCCGGTCTTGGCGACGCCTGCGGCAACGAAGGCGAGCGTGCCCTTGGCGACGTCGAACATCCCGGCATTCTGCTTGCCGCCTTCGTCATAGACATAGCGGTCGATCGTGATCCTGGCGCTCGCCGACAGCTTGAACGTCGTGGCATCGTTGAAGGTGATGCCGAGCGTCGACTTGGCCCGTGTCTCCACGACGTCGCCCGCGAAGATGTCGTCCCTGATCTGCAGCGCCGTCGTCGCGTTGTTTCTGATAACGCTGGCGCTGCCGGTGAGATCGGCGACATTGCCGATCGGCTCGGCGGTGGGTTGCTGCGCATCTGCCGCCGGCGCGTCCGGTGCCTGTGTTGCCGGCGCCTGCGCTGGAGCAGGGACGGGCTGCGTCTGCGCGAGCTGCGTCGAATCGGCCGCGGCGGCTGGCGTGTGCACCGTGCCGCCCAACAACAAGCCGATCGCAAACAGGAGTGCGAGAGAAAACCGATGCGGCGTCACAAGAGATCCCCGAGAGACCACAGGCGAGGGCAGCGATATCAGCCGCGCGGGGCTGAACGCCGGATGAATGGGCGCGCCACCCCTCAGCCGTCATTGCGAGCGCAGCGAAGCAATCCATGCTTGCACTTGCGCGGAGAGATGGATTGCTTCGCTGCGCTCGCAATGACGATGTGGGAGCAATCAGCTCACGCGCTTCCAGGTCTGGCCGCCGCAGAACATGCCGCCGAAGGCGCAGCCCTGGACGCGCAGCGCGTTTGCACCCTTCATCGCGATCGTCGAGTTGCGGCCGCTGTGGGGATCATGGATGCGGCCGGCGGCCATGCGCATCCACCCTGCGTTACCTCTCACCGGACTCTCGCCAGCCGCAAGCGCGACCGCTGCCGCGGATTTCATTACCGACAATTCATGTTCGGCGTGCCTCACGCATGGCAGGCCTCACGCCTCCCCATCTTCCGTCCGGTTCCGCGTGTGGCAGTATGCCGCGGATTTCCGGAGCAGCGCAGCCTCGTCGCGCGCCGAACCAGCGACAGCGCACATAACGATAACCAAGAAAAGTGCCCGATACCGATCTCTCCCAGACACTGACCTTCCGCTGCCCCGCGGAATTGGAGGGGGTGCTGCCACCGCCGATCCGGGCCGCGCTCGGGCTGCCGGACTGGCTGAAGACGATGCCTGCACAGGCATTCAACGCGCTCAACCTGCGCGAAGAGAACACCGTCAAGCGCTGTCCGCCTTTTGTCGATGCCATGACCTCAGGCTTCCTGATCCCGCTGATGTGCGATCTCAGATTCGAGAACGGCGAGATCACCTGGGACAACGAGCTGCCACCGGGCGGCTCGGTCAGCTTCGTGCGTTCGCCGATCGGATTTCATGATGCGAGCCAGGTGACTGGCTCGCCCTTGTTCGAGGCCGATCGCTTCCTGATCAAATTCCACAATCTCTGGACGATCGAAGCGCCGGAAGGCTATGCGGTGCTCTTTACGCATCCGTTCAATCGCCCCGACCTGCCGTTCACCACGCTGACGGGCCTCGTCGATTGCGATCGCTATCACGACAACTGGATTCACTTTCCCGCTTACTGGCACGACGTGAATTTCTGCGGCGTGCTGCCGAAGGGCACGCCGATCGCGCAATGCATTCCGGTGAGGCGCGAGAACTGGACGGCGCGCACCGTGCCGTTCACATCAGAAGAGACGCAGCGGGCGCACGACCTCACCACCCGCATCGATCGCGAACCCGGCCTCTACCGACGCCAGTTTCGCGCGTGAGCCAGACTGGGGGCACGCGCCTGAACCGCTGCCGCTGACGTCATCCACTCGGGACGGGCGGCGCTCGCACCTCGCGATTGCGAGGTCACGGCACGCGAACTACCGATAGAGCTACGCCATTTAGATCCCGCGCGAGCCATTCTGCCCGCGGTAGCGGAATCCGCCCGACGTCGGGCTTGTCAACGCAGGATCATTCTGCTCAGTATGACCGAAATTGTGCTGCGCAACAGGCGCTAGCGCTAGAGTAGACGCAAGCGAGGAAACAAAAAATGCTCAAAATAACGAGGGTCATTGCCTTGGCCCTGCCGATGCTCGGTGGTGCCGCCTATGCGCAGGAGACCGTCAAGATCGGTTACATCGATCCTCTCTCCGGAGGCGGCGCCAGTGTCGGCGAAGGCGGGTTGAAGACGTTCCAATATCTGGCCGATGAGCTGAACGCCAAGGGCGGTATTCTCGGCCACAAGGTCGAGATCATACCGCTCGACAACAAGACCAATCCGCAGGAAAGCCTCATCCAGGCCCAGAAGGCGATCGATGCAGGCGCCCACTACATCACCCAGGGCAACGGCTCCTCGGTCGGCGCGGCGCTGGCGGACTTCGTGACCAAGCACAACACGCGCAACCCCGGCAAGGAAGTGCTCTACTTCAACTATGCCGCGGTCGATCCGAGCATGACCAACGAGAAGTGCAGCTTCTGGCACTTCCGCTGGGATGCCAACTCGGACATCAAGATGGAAGCGCTGACCAACTACATGAAGGGCAATGCGGCCATCAAGAAAGTCTACCTGATCAACCAGGACTATTCGTTCGGCCAGTCGGTACGGACCCAGGCCCGCAAGATGCTGGGAGAGAAGCGGCCCGACATCCAGGTCGTCGGCGACGAGCTGCACCCGCTGCTCAAGGTCACCGACTTCTCGCCCTACATCGCCAAGATCAAGGCCTCGGGCGCCGATAGCGTGGTGACCGGCAATTGGGGACAGGATTTCGCGCTGCTGCTCAAGGCGGCCGCCGATGCCGGGCTCAAGGTCAACTGGTACACCTATTATGCCGGCGGCGCCGGTGGCCCTACTGCGATCAAGCAGACCGGTCTCGATCATCAGGTGTTCCAGATCAGCGAGGGCATCCCGAACTCGGACAACCCGGCGGCGATGGAATTCGAGAAGGCGTTCCGCGCCAAGGTCGGCCTGTCGCTCTGGTATCCGCGCGCGGTGAACGAGATGCGCATGTTCAAGGCCGCCGCCGAGAAAGCCAACTCGATCGATCCGGTGAAGGTCGCCGCCGCGCTTGAGGACCTGAAGTTCGAGGTTCTCGATGGCGGCAGCGGCGTGATGCGCAAGGACGACCATCAGTTCTTCCAGCCGATCTACATCTCCTCATTCGGCACCCGCAGCGAGAAGGAGCCGTTCGACGAGGAGAACACCGGCTGGGGCTGGCGGCTGGCGGCAAAGATCGACACGCCACAGACCATGCTGCCGACCACCTGCAAGATGACGCGGCCGTGATAGGTGCATCCGTCCCGTTCCGATATCGGAGCGGGACGGACGTTTGCGCCGCCGGCTGTTTGCCGGAGTGAATGGGGGCCTTCGAGTCTCTGTCCAGCGATCACGCTGGGACAGATGCTAATGGATGAACCGTGCTTGAGCTGATCGTGATTTCCACGCTCAATGGCGTCCTGTTCGGGATGCTGTTGTTCCTGTTGTCCAGCGGCCTGACCGTGATCTTCAGCATGATGGGCGTGCTCAATTTCGCCCACGCCAGTTTCTACATGCTGGGCGCGTTCTTCGGCTATCAGCTCACGAAGTGGATCGGGTTCTGGCCTGCGCTGGTGCTGGCGCCGTTACTGGTGGGTGCGGTCGGCATGGCAGTCGAGCGTTACGGACTGCGCAACACCCACAAGCACGGACATGTCGCCGAATTGCTTTTGACGTTCGGGCTCGCCTTCGCCATCGAGGAAATCGTCTCGATGATCTGGGGCAAGAGCCCGGTGGACTATCGGGTGCCGGCGGCGCTCGACTTTCCGGCCTTCACGATTTTCTCCACCAACTATCCCGCCTACAAGATTTTCATGCTGGCGATTTCGGTGCTGATCTTCGTCGCGCTGTTGATCGCGCTCAAGCGCACCCGGGTCGGCCTCATCGTGCAGGCGGCGCTGACGCATCCCCACATGGTCGGGCATCTCGGCCATAATGTCGGGCGCATTTTCATGCTTGTATTTGGCGTCGGCAGCGCGCTTGCCGGTCTTGCCGGCGTCATCGCCGGTCCGGCGCTGGTGACGCAATCCGACATGGCCGCTCTTCTTGGCCCCATCCTGTTCGTCGTGATCGTATTCGGCGGGCTCGGTTCGCTACCGGGCGCATTCATCGCCTCGCTCTTCATCGGGCTGGTGCAGACCTTTGCGGTTGCGCTGAACGGCTCGCTCGCCAGCGCGTTCGGGCCGCTGGATCCAAGCATCGGGCCTTCGGTCCTCACCGATATCTGGAATGTCACCATCGCCCAGATCGCGCCGGTTCTGCCCTATGTGCTGCTGGTGGTCATCCTGATCGTCCGTCCCATGGGCCTGCTCGGGACGCGCGAAACATGACCAGCACCGTGACCTCCGCGTCTGATATCACTCCGAAGCCATCCGGCCAAAACCTGCGCTTCTACGGCCTGTGGGTGATCGCCGCGATCGCGCTCGTCGTATTGCCGTTGATCTTCTCCTCCGGCGGTTCGCTCACCTCGTTCAGCCTGATCGGCATCGCGATCATCTTCGCGCTGTCCTACAACATCCTCCTTGGCGAGACCGGGCTGTTGTCGTTCGGCCATGCGGTTCATTACGGCCTCGGCGGCTTTGCTGCCGTCCAGGCCATGAATGCGGTCACCGCGCATGGATGGCCGATCCCGCTGCCCCTGATTCCGCTGGTCGGCGGCCTCGGCGGATTCGCCTTCGCGCTCCTGATCGGCTGGGTGATGACCCGCCGCGCCGGCACGGTGTTCGCGATGATCTCGCTCGGCATCGGCGAACTGGTCGCATCCTCGTCGCTGATCCTGCGCAGCGTCTTCGGGGGCGAATCCGGGATCAGCACTGATCGCACGGCGCTGCCGCATATCTTCGGCTGGACCTTCGGGCCGCAAATCCAGGTCTATTATCTGATCGCGTTCTGGGTGCTAGTGTCGGCGGTGGCGATGTACGCGCTGACCCGCACGCCGCTCGGGCGGATCTGCAACGCGGTCCGCGATAATCCCGGGCGGGTCGAGTTCATCGGCTACGATCCTCACGTCGTCCGCTATCTCGCCTATTGCTTCGCTGGCTTCTTCGCCGGCATCGCCGGTGGTCTCGCCGCGATCAATTTCGAGATCGCGAACTCCGCCTATCTCGGCGCGGTGCAGTCCGGCATGGTGCTGTTCGCGACCTTCATCGGCGGCGCTTCCTATTTCTTCGGTCCGATCCTGGGCGCGATCCTCGTCACCTATCTGCAACTCGGGCTGACCAGCCTGACCAGCGTGTGGCAGCTCTATTTCGGCATCATCTTCATCGGCATCGTGATGTTCGCGCCGGGCGGCATCGCCGGCCTCCTGATGATGCACCGGCCGCTGATCCGCGCGGGGACGCTCGGCATGGTGATCCCGTCCTATCTGGTCGCGGCGCTGCCGACGCTGGCACTGGCCTGCGGCGTGATCCTGTCGATCGAGACCGTGGCGCGTTACACGGTCACCGGCGGCGAAGGCAACATCGTCAAGCTGCTCGGCATTCCCTTCAACACCACTGCGCCTGCGACCTGGGGCATAGCGGCCGTCCTCGTCGTCGGCGGCTTCATCGTCGCCCGCATCACCTGGCGGCGCATCGCCGAGGCCTGGGACCGTGCCGCCAGCATCGCCCGTGACCGGGGGTATCTCGCGTGACGCCAGCCATCGAAGTTCGTGCCGTCGAAAAGCACTTCGGCAATGTGAGCATCATCAAGGACCTCAATCTGAGCGTCGCGCAGGGGGAGCGCCACGCCATCATCGGTCCGAACGGCGCCGGCAAGTCCACGACATTCAACCTGATCAGCGGCTATCTCAGCCCGAGTTCGGGTGAGATCCGGCTGAATGGCAATGTGATTTCAGGATTGCGGCCGTTCGAGATCAATCGGCGCGGCCTGTCGCGTTCGTTCCAGGTGACCAACGTGTTCGCCCGCATGACGGTGTGGGAGAATGTCCGCTGCGCCGTGCTCTGGGCCACGGGCCATCGTTACGCATTCTGGAAGAATGTGGACGACCTGCCGGAGGTGCGGCGACGCACCGCCGAAATCCTGGAGGACATTCACTTAAGCCACCGCCGCGACGTCCCGGCGGGACTGCTCACCTATGCCGAACAGCGCGAACTCGAGATCGGCATCACCATCGCGGGCGGCGCCAATGTCATCATGCTGGACGAGCCGACCGCGGGCATGAGCCACGCGGAAACCGAACGCGCCGTCGCCTTGATCCGCCGCCTCACCGAGGGGCGTACGCTCGTGATCGTCGAGCACGACATGAGCGTGGTGTTCGGCCTTGCCGACCGCATCTCGGTCCTGGTCTACGGCCATATCATCGCCTCCGGCACGCCCGAGGAGATCCGGGCCAACCCGAAGGTCAAGGAAGCCTATCTCGGCGAAGAGGCGCATTGATGCTCGAGGTCAGGGATCTGCACGCCTATTACGGCAAGAGCCACATCCTGCAGGGTGTCGATCTCGACATCGCAGCCGGTGAGGTGGTGAGCCTGCTTGGCCGCAACGGCGTCGGCCGTTCCACCACCGTCAAGGCGATCATGGGCGAGGTGGCGCCGCAGGGGACCATCCGTTTCAAGGGCCAGGACATTGCCGGGCTGCCGAGCCACAAGATCGCGCGCTTAGGCCTCGGCTATGTGCCGGAACATCGCGACATCTTCCCCGGGCTGACAGTCCGCCAGAATCTGCTGCTCGGCATCAAGAACACGCGTCGACCCGGTAAATGGCGATTGCAGGACATGCTCGACATGTTCCCCAACCTCGCGGCGCGCGCCGATACGCCCGCCGGTGTGCTGTCCGGCGGCGAGAAGCAGATGCTGACGACCTGCCGGACGCTGATGGGAGACCCCGAGCTCATCATGATCGATGAGCCGACGGAAGGACTGGCCCCGCTGATCGTGCAGCAGGTCGGTGACCTGATCGCGCATATCGCAAAGGCGGGCGTTGCCATCCTGCTGGTCGAGCAGAAGCTGTCCATCGCGCTCAGGATTTCGCACCGGGTCTACATCATGGGCCATGGCCGGATCGTGTTCGAAGGCACGCCGGACGAGCTCCGGGCCAACGAAGCCGTCCGCAAGGAATGGCTTGAGGTGTAGTAGCTCCCGGCCGGTCAGTGGACGGATGTCTTCGACAGAAGATTCAGAACCAGGACGCCAGCCACGATCAGGCCCATCCCGACAAAACCCGCAAAATCGGGGCGCTGTCCATAGATCGCCCACGCAATGAGCGCGACCAATACGATACCGCCGCCCGCCCAAACAGCGTAGGCGATGCCGAGCGGTATGCGATCAAGGGTCTTGGCGAGTAACACGAAGGCGAGAGCGTAGCCAATTACCACCAATAGAGAAGGGCCCAGTCTGGTGAATCCCGCGGAGGCTTTCATCGCGCTCGTTGCGACAACCTCGACGACAATAGCGAGCGCGAGGACCGCGTAGGGGGGCATTCCAAACCTCCATTCATCTGGAGGCACCCATGATCAGAAATCCCTCCAATCGTCACGTTCACTGTTGCGTGAGTGTCGCTACCGCGCCTTGCCCGCGCAAGGATGGCGTGACGGGTGTGTCATATGTGCCGCACTGTGAAGCTATTCCTCAAACCGGTCCGATCTGCCGCACTGCCGTCGCATTCCGTCGTGCATGGTCGGGAGGAGCGCAGGTTACCGCCTGGTTCGTTCTAAGTTGGGGAGAAGTACCGTGAAGAAGATTATGATTGCAGTGGGCGCGACCTTCGCCCTGGTGACCGCCGCCAGCGCGGCCGACCTTCCGCGCCGTGAGCCCGTGCCCGCCTATCCGGCGGCTCCGATCGGCAAGATGCCGATTGGCAAGACCCCGGTCGGGAAGACCCCCGTCGGCAAGACGCCTATCGTCGCGCCGCGCTACTGATTCGGCTCTCGTTGAATCCTGAGCTTTATCGTCGACGGTTAAGGGGGCAAAGCGTGGTAAACAGCCTGACGAGATCAGGACGATGCTTACTTGCGGGATTAGCTCTCGCTGTTTTGCTCCCAACCACGATCCAATCGGCTTCTGCTCAGGAGGAGGCCTACAAGCGCACCGCCAACGCGAATGCGCTTGTTTCCAATGACGCGGTCACAGAATCGCAACCGGCGCCGCGGTCGACACGTAAGTCGGCGTCGAGATCCGAAAAGGGTCCATACTACGTTGATTTCAGAGCCCGAACGGCGGCGAGCTGGGGGCACGCTTTCGTCTGGTATGGAAAGACGAGCGAGCGGGCGGTCGAGGTTGCGGGCCTGACCCCTGCGGGAGAGACCTTTGCCTATGTCCTCGGTCATTTGACCTTGGTGCCAGCAGAGACCGGGGCAAGCTATGGCGATCTTGATCCGGACTATCTGACCGCGAATTACCGGGTTTACCTGAATGAGGCGGACGCACAACGCGTGTTCGCATACATCAAGAAATTGCAGGCCAATTCACCGGTCTGGAACGCTGAAACATTCAATTGCACCGGGTTTATCGGTGAAATCGCCAGTTTCATGGGATTGAAAGTTCCTCACCGCTGGCAGCGTCCTGAGGAGTACGTCAACAATCTCAAGGCGATGAATGGCGGGCGCCAGATCGTCCGTCTGGCGCCAGAAGAATAGCGCGCGCTCGCCGTTGGCCTCAGCTTTCAGGCGGATCGGTTTTTGATGGCTCCGACGACGGCCGTGAGGATCGCACCACCTGCGCCGCCACCGACTAGCTGGGCAATGACTGACCCAATGTCGAAATTCCCGCTCTGGATCGATGTGGCGATCGCCGGCCATACGAGCGTGATGATCTGACCCAGAACACCGCCGCCGACGAGGCCGGCGATCGTGTTGCCCAGCGTGCCCAAATCGAAGTTCGGGGACGCCTTTCCCACCGCGTTTCCGCCGATCGCACCCGCGACCAGATTGATAAGAATCTGCTCCACGAAATCCTCCCTTAAGTGCTGCGCAGAACGATTTTTAGTTGTTCAGATGCAGAGCTAGAGCGCTTTCGAGCGAAGTGGATGGCCGTTCGCGTGAAGGAAACGCGTCAAAAGACGAATCCAGAGCTCGGTTCAGATTCAACCAGAACCGATGCCCTAGAGCATGATCCGGAAAAGTGGAGACCGGTTTTCCCGCGCGACAAACGCGAAGCGTTTGCGCGGAGATCATGCTCAAATAAAGAGCTAGAGCGGGATGACGATTCGAAGAAAGTCATCACGCTCTCACGTCTAAACGGTGCGGCCCCTGATTGCCCGCCACAGGAAGATGATAATGCAGGCGCCGATGAATCCGGCGATCAGATAGCCGATCCATCCGCCGAGCGCGATGCCAAACAGGCCGAGCAGCCAGTTTGCCAACGCGGCGCCAACGATACCAAGGATGATGTTCATCAGAATGCCGGTGCCGGACTTCATGAACATCTCGGCGAACCAACCGGCCAAGCCACCAATTATGATTGCTGCAATCCAGCCAATCTCTGCTTCGGGCATCTGGATACTCCCCGTGATTGTGGGCCGATATTATCACAACGCCCCGCCGATTCGCTGGTACAAACGGTGTGCGTTGCACAGGAGTCATGCGCATTCCTGCCGACCGCTATGCGGCGCGGCCGGCCGGGATTAAGGCTGTGAACACGATGCGACCGGCAGCGAAGCTAAAACCTCGCCCGCGCCAGCACGCGGAACGTGCGACCCTGGCCCGGCGAGATGTTGTTGTTGCCGTCGGCGGTCGCCCAGTAGCCCGTGTTGAAGATGTTCTCGACATTGAGCTGGGCGCTCCACGTCTCGTCGATCTTGGCGAACAGGCCCGCATCAAAACGCCAGAAGCCCGGCAGCCGCACGGTATCGTCAGACGAGGCAAATGAATCCGAGAAGTAGATGATGCCGAGAGAAGCGGCCCATCGCTGATCGATCTGATACTTGTTCCACCAGGCGAACTGATTGAAGGGCACGAGCTGTACGCGATTGCCGGGCACGATCGTTGGCGAGGTCGCGCTGGTGACGCGCGCGTCGGTATAGGCGTAGCCGAAAACTGTTTGCCAATCGGGCGTTATGTAACCCGTGACCGCAGTTTCGAACCCGCGGATCTGGTTGGCGCCGTTGGCGAAGAAGAACCCGGGGTTGTTGGGATCGGCAATCGGCACATTCGTACGATTGAGTTCATACAGGGCCGCCGTGAACAGCAGCTTGGGCTGGATGTTCCATTTGACCCCGACCTCGGTGTTCTCGAATTTCTGCGGCTGCAAGATTAGCGTCCCCGGGCTCAGCGCGCTGAACTGATCTCCGGACGCAGGCAAGAAAGAGGTGCTGTAGGCGGTATAGACGGAAAGGTTGTCGATCGGCTTCACGATAACTGCAACGCGCGGAGAGACCTTCTCATCGACCCTGCTGCGGTTGATGTTGGTATTGAAATCGAACGCTGACAGGTCAAAGCTGTCGTAGCGTGCGCCGAGGAAGAATTGCAGCCAACGGGTCGCCTCGATCTGGTCCTGCACATAGCCTGAAGCGATATTCAGCCGGTATTTGCTGTTGGCGTCGCTCGGAAGATGGGTGAACAGCACCGGTCCGAAATAGGTCGGGTTGAATGGATTGACGACATCGAAAGCCCTGTTCCCGTTGTTCGGGAAGATGCCGGAGTCGCGCCTGGACAGGCCGGTCTCTCGACCGAATTCGGTGCCGAACGCGACGGTATGAAAGACCGGTCCCGTCGTCGTCTTGTAGATGAAGTCGGTTTGGTTGAAGACGTTCTCGCGGGGGGTGTCGTTCTGGTACGCGTTGAGCGACACCTGCGTAAGATCCGGCGTCACCGCGCCGCCGCCTGGACCGCCGCCGGTGCCACCGGGATAGACGTTGCGATAGCCACGGTTGTAGTCGGCGTAGAGCGTGGAGTTCTTTGCCGTCAGTCCGTTGCCGAAATCATGCTCGATCACGGCAATGCCGGTCTGCACGTCGACCCTTGCCTGGTTGTAGATTGGGCTGCCGTAGAACGTCGTCAAATCGCCATTGGGCGCGAACGGTACCGTCGGGTTGAAGCGCGTGGCACCGCCTGGAATACCGAGCGACGGGTTACCGCGATCCGCAAGGCGCTCATCGTGGTAGTATTCGTAGCTCAGCTTGATCTTGGTGTCGTCGGTCGGCTTCAGCGTCACGGTCGGATTGAAACCATATCGCTCGAAGTGACCATAGTCGCGGAACGTATCGCTGTTCTCGTAGAAGGTGTTCAGCCGTACGGCGACGTTCTCGTTCACGGCCTGTCCCGCGTCGAGCGACACGCGCCTGTCGTTGTAGGAGCCGGTCTGCGCCGCCGCCTGGTAAATTCTCGTGCCATCCGCCTCCTTCAGCGTCCGGTTCACGAGACCGCCGCCGGCGCCGCGTCCGAAGGTCAGTGCGCTCGGCCCTTTCAGCACCTCGACGCTCTGGGCGTTGTAGAGGTCGCGGAAATACTGCACATCGTCGCGGAAGCCATTGACATAAAAGTTCGCGCTGGAGTCCACACCGCGAATGACAAGCTCGTCGCGGTTGCCCTCGCCCTGGTGGATGGCCACGCCGGGAACGTAGCGCGTCACATCGGTCAGGGTCTGAAATCCTTGGTCCTGGATGAACTCCTTGGTCACGACGCTGACGGACTACGGGATGTCGATCAAAGGCGTGTTCGTCTTCGTGGCGACCGACGTGCTGTTGGCATAGACGCCGACCGTGCCGGTGCGAGCGTCCTGGCTCGGGCCGAAACTGGCCGCCGGGGGCGGGCTCGCGGCCGGCGCGGTTTCGTTCCGGCGTGCAGCTTGGGTCCGCCGCGTCCGTCCTGCGCTCGTGGAACTGCGCGCGGCCGGCGACGCAGGACGTCGCCGCGTCTCTGGCGGGTCGACTGTAACTGCAGGCAGCGAGGATGCTCCCCCTTGGCTCGGTGCTGTCTGTGCCTGTGCGTCCGCTGCGCCGATGGACAGACAGAACGCGACATAGCTGGCCGAGGCGAATAGCCGAAGCCTCGCCTGCGATACTCTGATCATGTTTCTCTACGCCCCAATAATCTTGTTGGCCGCGAGCTTCATGGCGCGCGGCGACCAACACTTAAACACGAGGCGAACGGTGCAATTCCACCTCCGAAATTTTGAATCGTTCGAAGTTGCTTTGGCGAGGAGTGCGAAAAGAAATAAGAACTATTCTAAGATAACAACCGAGCGCTGCGCGTCACAGTTTGTGCGCCTGAAATCGCCTTCTGGTCCAAACCATCCGCATCGAGGAGGCGCCGAGCTTGAGCTCGTTGCACCTCAAAGCGAGCCGAGCGTGCTAGCAACGCTCCTGCGCTGAGGGGTATCAGACGCCCTCGTAGACCAGCCGGGTGAACAGGGCCGGCGTGATCAGGAACTGGCCCCATTTCGCGTCGAACTGCTCGGTTGGCTTGGCTGCGATAGTCTCATCGAGCGCGCGGCCCGAATGCTTGAGCGTTGCGACCTTCTCTCTGATGGCGACGAGCATGTCACGATAGGCGATCAGCTCGTCCTTGTTGCTCACGGCGCTGGCACGGTTGGGCAGGTTGTGGCCGGCGATGACGATGGTGTTGCTTCCGGCGGCGGCTATGTTCTGCTCGGCCGCCTTGATCATCCCGTCGATATTGCCGCCGGTCGAATAGTCGATGAACGGATAGATGCCGTTCCAATAGGTGTCCCCACAATGCAGGATGTCAGCCTCGGCGAAGCTGACCGAGATGTCGCTGTCCGTATGCGCCGGGCCATAGTGCTTCAGATTGAGCGTGGAGCGGTTGATGCTGATGCGCTTTTCCGAAGAGAACACCTCGGTCGGCACCGCGGCCAAGGGCGGAGAAGGAAACGTGTAGTCCCAATCCTCCACCCTCTGAGTGGACAGCAGATGTTTGTGTGTGTTCTCGTGAGCCAGGATGGCGGCCCCTTCCTCGTTGAGCCACTGATTGCCGTCGGTGTGGTCGAAGTGCCAGTGGGTGTTGATCAGGTGCTTGATCGGATCGCGGCTTAGGCTGTTGACAGCCTCCAGGATGCGCGGTCGCGTCGCGGTAATGCCGGCATCGACGAACAGCTTGCCGTCCTCGCCGGTGAGAACGGCGATATTGCCGCCGGAGCCTTCGATGACCGTCACATTGCCGCGCAGCTTGTGGACCTCGATGGGCATCGTCGCGGCTGCGTCACGGATCGTATCGACGATGTTGCGCGCCTCCGCGAAGGCTTCGGCGGGCCTCAACCAACCACGACTGGTGGCGAAGCCGGCGGCGACGGCACAGCATACGCAGAAGCCGCGCCGTGAGAGGATCTGCGAGGTGAGCGGGGACATGCTAACTCCTTCGGTTGAACTCGATGGATGTCTTGAAGCTCATCTTCGTCGCCCGATCGTGAGCCACTCGCAGGCAGACGGTCGTGCTACAGGCCCAGCTCGCTCAGACCGGCAGCCAGGATCATCAAGCTTACTCCGAAAGTGAACGCTGCGATTTTCTGAATGCACGACATCAGAGACTGTGCTCGTTAGACGCGCCCGCCCGCTTCGCCTTTTGAGCCCCAATGGACGTTTCGGCTATCAGTTCGGCCGAATAGGCCGCGCCCGGCACGACATGCAACCTCTTTTGGCTGGGCGCGAGATCGTGTACCCTCCTTTCCTAGAGCTGCCTTTCGAGACGGGATTTGCCGACGTCTCCGTTAGAGCCGAATGGGCAGCGAAAGATGCTGTCGGCAGGCATCGCACGCTCCTAAAACCGACAATCCTTTTATGCCGGTCTCTCACTGAGCATTTGCACTGCGCACGACCGCGCGGCGGTGATTGCGCTGAAACTGCCATTTCGACCCAAAGGAGAGAGCGCCATGAGACCGAATTTGGGAACGTTCGTCACAGCGCTGTTGGCAAGCACCTTCGCCACCGCGGCCTGGGCGCAAGGACTTGGCCGCGTGCACTTCGAGACCTCGTGTACGCCGCAGGCGCAAGAGAAATTCGATCGCGGCCTGGCGATGGTGCATTCATTCTTTTATCCGGACAGCATCCAGGTTTTCACCGAAGCGGCGACCGCCGATACGCAATGTGCCATTGCGTACTGGGGCATCGCCATAAGCAGCCGTCCCAACCCATTGATCCTGCCGCTCACCGCCGCCGCTTTGAAGAATGGATGGGAGGCGGTGGAGAAGGGCAAGGCGATCGGTGCCAAGACCGAGCGCGAGCGCGACTGGCTCAACGCGATCGAGGTTTACTACAAGGACTTTGACAAAGTCGATCAAACCAAGCGCGGGCTTGCCTACGAAAAGGCGATGGAAGCGCTGATGCAGAAATATCCGGATGATCCGGAGGCGGCCGTTTTTTATGCGCTCGCCCTCAACGAGACGGCCCTGCACAGCGACAAGACCTTTGCCAATCAGCTCAAGGCCGGCACGATCCTCGAAAAGGTCGAGGCGAAGCTGCCGGAGCATCCGGGCGTGCTGCACTACCTGATCCACACCTACGATTATCCGACGCTTGCGCAGCGCGGTCTTGATGCCGCCAACAGATATGCCGAGGTCGCCCCCGCGTCTCAGCATGCCCAGCACATGCCTTCGCACACCTATTCCATGCTCGGGATGTGGACGCAATCGGTCGCATCGAACACGAAATCGCTCGCGCTCGCCGAAGCGCAAGCCGCCAAGCTCTGGCCTGGGGCGGCACATCCAGGTCAGCCGCACCATCTGGATTTCATGGAGTACGCCCTGCTGCAGATGGGACAGGAGGGACCAGCGAAGCAGCTACGCGACGAGAGTAATGCGATAAAGAAGCTCGGGTTTGACTATCTCGCCAGCTATACCGCTCTTGCGGCGGTGCCGGCGCGCTTTGCGTTGGAACGTCAGGCATGGACGGAAGCGGCAGTGCTCGAGCCGAGAGGCAGCCAATTTCCACAGGCCGAGGCCATCACCTATTTTGCCCGCGCCATGGGATCGGCCCGCAGCGGCGACCTCGCCGCAGCCGAGCGCGATGTCGCCAAACTTAAGGAGCTTCACGCTGCGTTGGACAACGCAAGCCAGTCTTATTGGGCGAACCAAGTCGAAATCCAGATGTTGGCGGCGTCGGCCTGGATTGCGCAATCCAAGGGGGAGAGGGAGACGTCGGTGAAGCTGATGCGAACGGCGGCGGACCTGGAGGATGACAGCGAGAAGCACATCGCGATGGAGAACCGACTGTATCCGATGCGGGAATTGTTGGGCGACCTGCTGCTTCAACAGCAGCAACCGGGAGCAGCGCTGACGGAGTACGAGACGTCGCTGGTGTCGGCGCCCAATCGGCTGCGCGGCTTGTACGGTGCAGCCACCGCGGCGAAGGCCATAAATCAGCCGGAGAAAGCCGCGCGGTATTACCGCAAGCTTGCCGAGATGACGAAAGACGCGGACACGGATCGGCTGGAGATCAGCGAGGCCAAGGCATCGTTGATGCAGCAGTGAATGGGACGGTTGCCGCGCACAGATGTGCGGCAACCGGCTAACCGGCATGATGACCATGATGCGATCAATCCTAATCGCCGCCGTGATGGGCGTGATGACCGCAGTGGCGGCGGCGTACATCCTGACCGCATCCGGTCGCCACGATCAGGTCGCGGCCGTCCGCGGAGACGCGGTCCGTTCCGACGCGGCGATTGCAGTCGACGCCTGGCCGATCTGCTCGACGATGGGATCGATGGTGGAGACCGCGGATTGGGCGGTGCTCGATCCGGATTTCGCGGCGGGGAAACGAGCGATCGTCGCGGGCGAATGGGATGAAGCAATCAAGGCGCTTACATCCGCTGCGCTCCGTGATGACCGCAATGCCGACATTCAGAACTACCTTGGTTACGCCTATCGGCGCCTGCGGCAGTTCGATCCGGCAATCCGGCATTATCAGCAGGCTCTGGCGTTAAATCCCCGGCACCGCAGCGCACATGAACATTTGGGTGAAGCCTACCTGACCCAAGGCGATGCTGCCAAAGCCAAGGAGCATCTCGCGGCTCTGGAACGAATCTGCCTGATACAATGCAACGAATATGACGATTTAAAGCGCATCATTGCAACGTACGACAAAGTCGCGAAACGCTGATCGACTTCGATTCGTTCGCGGCCAGCAACGGCCGAAGTGCCAAACAAGAGACATCCATCCAAGCACACAGGGGAAGCAGTCATGGTGTCCATCACGGCAATTGCCAAGGATTTCTTTGCCGCTTGCGAAACTGGAAAGGGTTGGGAGATCTGCAAGATCTACTGTGCTCCAGATGCGACTTTCGCCGCTCAGGCCGAACCGCTTGCCGGTATCAAGACTCTTGCGGAATATACTGACTGGATGAAGGGGGTAATGACCACCTTGCCGGACGGCAGCTATCAGGTGAAATCCTTCGCCACCGACACCGAACGGAACAACGTCGCAGCCTATGCCGTCTTTTCGGGCACCCATACCGGTCCCGGTGGTCCATGTGAGCCGACCGGCAAAAAGACGAATTCGGACTACGTCTACGTGATGCAATTTACTGGCGACAAGATCAGCCATATGACGAAGATATGGCATTCAGGCTTGGCGCTGAAGGAACTGGGCTGGGTTTGAGCGCCCCGTTCGTGTGATCGCGCCGCTGCACTGAGCACGCAACAGGTCTGGTTCGGCTCAGCAGGCTTCCCGGATTAGCCGGTCAAAAACTTCGCCGCGGCGCTGGGGCGCAGGAACAAGCGGCCGCGCGAGGGGGCGGCGAGCGACATGATCGCGCGGTCTGTCATCTCCGGCCTGCCGCGCATGCTTCGCAGGCTCGCTTCGCGCTAACGTTGTCGCTCCACCCGCGCCCTTAAGGCTGGATACAATCGTCCGGCATTGCCGAAACAAAGACTCTGCAAATCATCTGCGTCGAACTGTGGATATCCGGCTATGTCATCGAGCGCCGGCGCAAAGCTGGACCGCGGCATCAGAGGAAAATCAAGGCCAATTAACAATTGAGAGACCGGAACGAGCTTTAGAATCGCTGATAATTGAGCCTCGGACGTAGCGCCCGTTAAGTCATAGTAGAATGAGGCAAGACCGTCGTTCACATCCTGTGGGGAAAGTTCAAGCAGTCCGGGTCCTACTCCAAACGTGTGTTCAAGTACCTGAATCCTTGATGCGAGAAATGGAATTGTGCCGCCGCCGTGTGTCGCAATGATTTTGACGTCTGAGAAGCGTTTCTTGGTGCCGGTAACGACCAAGTTCGTGACCATGCGCGTGGTATCAAACACAAATTCAAGCACGCTAGGGTTCAAGCCATTCAGCACCGGCTGTGACGCCTTCGTGAACGTGGGGTGCGCAAACAGGGTTGCGCCCCGCCGATCCAACTCTGCGAACCAAGGATCAAATAGCCGGTCGCCGAGATACACGTCATTGATGCTCGTTGACGTCGCGACACCGTCCATTTTCAGTGCATCTAGCGCATACTCAATCTCGGCCAACGCTGCTTCAGCATCCAAGCCGGGTATGGTGGCGAGCGCTCCGAATCTGCTTGGATGTCGCGAGACAATGTCTGCCAAGGTTTCGTTTATTCGTCTCGAGATATCACGCCCATCTTTGCCCGTTGCGTAGTTGGCCGCATCCGGGACTGAGAGAATGCAAGCGGCTATGCCGTGTTCCTGCATAAAAGATAGCGCGTATTCGACCGACCACTGAGGCATCTTTTCTGGCGAGCCGACGGGTAATTTTTTGCCAATGGGCAGAATGGGATGCGAATGAACGTCGATGATGTTTCGTAAGCTGCTCACCGAAAAACTGCCTCATCGCTGATTGCGGCTATCTGGACGAGATATCGCCCCAACGCTGCCGTCACATCGTAAAGCGTCTCGGCATATCCGCAGTTGTCGCCGAGCTCCCGATTGTATTGCTTTTTGCACAAATGCTGTTGCTGAAGTATTTCATTTGCTCGGACCAATCGTTTCATCGGTCATACGCCGCAAGCAAGCGATGGTGCGATTGGTGAGTTCTGACGCGCAGAACCGGATTTGTCCGTACAGGCGCTAGCCGGTCAAGAATTTCGCCGCGGCGCTGGGGCGCAGGAAGAAGCGGCCGTGCGAGGAAGCGGCGAGCGACATGATCGCCCGACCGGTCATGTCCGGCCTGCCGCGTGCGGCTTCGCGCAGGCTTGTCTCGCCGGCGGCGCGCTCACCCATCTCCATCAGGCAGATGCCTAGATTGGCGCGCGTTGGCGCATCATCCGGGCGCAGCGCGAGCGCGCGGTGGAAGACATCGACGGCCGCGGCGTAGTCACCGTCCAGCACCATCACGCGCGCGAGTTCAGCCAGCACGTCGGGGCGCGCAGGCGCGGCAGCTGCCGACTGCTGCAGCAACGCGCGCGCCTCGGCACGCTTGTTGCGGCCGATGTAAAGGGTTGCCAAACGAAGTTGCAGCTCGACGATTCCAGGCGCGAGCGCAAGACCCTGTTCGAGCGCGGCGATCGCCTCGTCGATCTTTCCGCCCGATGCGAGCTGGCCGGCATATTCAAGGAAAGCCGGCGGGAAGGCAGGCCGTCGCGTGATCGCTTTGCGCAGGAGAGCAAGCGCGTCGTCGCGCCGGCCGGTGGCCGCAAACGCCGCCGCAAGCAGGGTCTCGGCTGCGGGGTCGTCGCCGCGACGCGAGGCCTTCTGCAGCGGAGTGATCGCCTCATCGAAGCGGTTCTGCAGCATCAGCGCGCGGCCAAGCAGCGCCGCGGCCGCCACGTTGCCGCGGTTCGCCTTGAACACCGCTGCCGCCAATCTCTCGGCCTCGTCGGGCCGCTGCATCTGCAGCGCCAACGCGGCGCGCTGCAACGTCTGGTCGGCGACGCCGGGTCGTTCAGGCTTTGAAGACAAGTCAGATCTTCGCTCGTTGTAATTATATCACAAGTGCCCACGCATGTCTTACACGCAAATGCGTTGTTATCAAACTGTTACATGCGGACTCCAGATTGCCGCGCACTGCAGGTTTCAGGGGACTGGTGGTGAAAGTTGAATTGTTGAGCCATGCGAGCAAGCTCGCATTGGTTGTTGCTGCGTCGTCTATCGCGTTTGGTTCTGCCTTAGCTGCAAGCTTCAGTGTGCCACCGGACGATCCGGCGACTGCGAAGACGGTCTCGAATAACGATACCGGTTTTGTCGCGGATGGAAGCACGCTCTCGGTCATCGGGACGGCGATCACATGGACCACCGGGCTTGCTTCGCCCGGCGTGGTCATCACCAACGACGGCACGATTTCCGCGACGTCCCGCGGCATCGATACCTCCAACAGCGCGATCAGTGGCAACTTCACGCTGATCAACAACAAGGATGCGCTGTTCACATCGTCCAACGATGCGTTCCGGATCCAGAGCGGTCTGACCAGCGGAACGGTCAAGGTCGACAATTTCGGGACCATCCAGTCGACGAACAACGGTCGCGTGTTCGACTTCAACTCGGTCACCTCGAATACGGCGGTGTTCTCGATCACGAACGAAGCCGGCGGCACGCTCAAAGCGCTCGGCAATGACGTGATGCGGATCGGTGCGGGCACCACCACCATCACCAATTCCGGATTGATCGACGGCTCCGCCCGCGCGATTCGCGCGAATACCAACCTCGACAACGTCGCCTCGCTCGCGATCGTCAACAATGCCGGTGCTACCATCCAGTCGGTTGACGATGCAATCCAGATCAACGGCTCCGGCAGCACCAATTCGAGCACGAGGGCATCGTTCTCGATCGACAACGCCGGCATCATCAAGTCGGCGACCGGCCAGGCGCTCGACTTCGACAACCTGACCTCGAGCGCTGCGACGGTCACCATCACCAACCGTGCCAGCGGCCTTATCACTTCCGATAATGCCGACGCGATGCGGCCGGGCCAGAACTTCACGGTCTATAATTACGGCCAGATCGTCGCCAATTCGGCGCCAGAGCCGACGGACCGTCCCGGCGCCGACGGCATCGACCTGCAGCTCGGGCATAGCGGCACCGTCTACAACTACGCGGGCGGCCTGATCTCGGGCGCCAAGAGTGGCACCGCTGGCGACGTCGGCAGTAACATCACAGTCTACAACGAGGCCGGAGCCACCATCATCGGCCGCGACGGCTCGGGCGTCGGGTCCGGCGGCAATGCTGTCGTCACCAACTACGGTACCATCACGGGCGCGATCGATACCACGTCGGCGCGCGGCGACGGCGACGGCATCGATGTCGACTTCGCGCTCACGTTGACGAACTACGGCACCATCCAGGGCACGGGCGCGAAAGGCGCGGATGATGGCCTCCGCTTCAACAACAGCGAAGGCCTTGCGATCGGCGGCGGCACGATTCGCAACTATGGCACCATTTCGGGGGCCGCTGCGGGTATCGTCGTCAACAATGATTCCAATCCCGGTGGTTCGCGCAGCGGATCGGCCGCACTTGATCTGATCAACTATGCCGGCGGCATAATTGTCGGCAACAACAGCTATGCAATCCGTTCCGAGAACAAGACCGGTACCGCCGCCGACAAGGACACCATCGTCAACTACGGCACCATCATCGGCAATAGCACGATCCCGGACCCGAACGGAACGACGCTGCTGCAGAACGGCAATCCCGATCCCGGTTCGGTCGGCACGCTCAATGGCGTGACCTATACCGGCACCGGCTCGACCCGCTTCATTCGCGGCGACGGCGCGGCGATCCAGACCGGCGAGGGCGATGACGTTCTCTCCAACTACGGCGTGATCATCGGCAATTCCGGCCGTGCCATCAGCATGGAAGGCGGCAACGACACGCTCAATCTGTATGGCGGTTCCAGCATCGTCGGCCGGATCGACGGCGGCGTTGGCACCAACACCATCAACCTGTTCGGCCCGGGCTCGGGCACGCTGTCGAACGTCATCAACTTCCAGGCGTTGAACGTGCAGGGCGGCAGGTGGACCATCACCGACGCACAGACCTATCAGAACGGCACCGGCGTGTTCGCCGGCGCCACCTTGCTCGTGAACGGCGCGCTGGCCAGCGACGTGACGGTCAATAATGGTGGTACGCTCGGCGGCATCGGCAGTGTCGGAAACACCGCGGTCAGCGGCGGCGTCCTCGCCCCCGGGACCACGACGTCAGGCACGCTCACGGTGCAGGGCAATCTCAGCTTCACGGCGGCCTCGACCTATCTGGTGCAGGTCGACGGCACAGGCGCCAGTCGAACCAACGTCACCGGCACCGCAACGCCGGGCGGCGCGGCTGTGAACGTGTCCTTGCTCGGTGCGTCCCTGCAGAAGCACTACACCATCCTGAACGCGAGCGGCGGCGTCAGCGGCACCTTTGCTTCATCAGTCACAACGAACCTGCCTTCGGTCAGCGGCGGCCTGAACTATGACGCCAACAACGTCTATCTGGACCTGGCGCTCGACTTTGCGCCCAACTCCGGCCTCAACATCAATCAGGCCAGGCTGGCGAACGTGCTGACCGGCTTCTTCAACGCCGGCGGCAGCATCCCCGTCGCTTTCGGCGGCCTGACGCCGGCTGGGTTGACGCAGGCCTCGGGCGAGACGTCGACCGGCTCGCAGCAGACCACCTTCAACGCGATGAACATGTTCATGGGGATCATGACAGATCCCACCATCGCCGGACGTGGCGACAAGGTATCTCCATCGCCCGGCGCTGCGCAGTTCGCCGATGATGATTCCGAGAGCGCCAACGCCTATGCGCCGGCGCGGAAGCCGCGATCGCGCGCCGAACGCGATGCCTATACCGCCGTGTATCGGAAGGCGCCGCCGCCGGTGCAGGCCCTGCAACGCTGGAGTGTCTGGGCGTCCGGCTTCGGCGGCTCGCAGACGACCGACGGAAACGCCGCGCTTGGATCGAACAACACGTCCAGCCGCATCTACGGCGCGGCTGTCGGCGCCGACTACCGGATCGCGCCGAACACGCTTGTAGGCTTCACGCTCGCCGGCGGTGGCACCAATTTCTCGGTCGCCAATTCGCTCGGCAGCGGTCGCTCCGACCTGTTTCAGGCTGGCGTCTTCGCGCGCCACGATGTCGGTGCGGCCTATGTCCTGGGCGCGCTCGCCTATGGCTGGCAGGACATCACGACCGATCGCACCGTGATCGGCGCCGGCCTCGATCGATTGCACGCTGAGTTCAATGTCAATGCCTATTCGGGCCGCGTCGAGGGCGGCTATCGGCTGCTGACGCCGTGGATCGGAGCGGTCACGCCCTATGCCGCCGCACAGTTCACGACGTTCGATCTGCCGGCCTATGCGGAGCAGGTCGTGGCCGGCATGGGCGCGTTCGCGTTGGCCTACAGCGCCAAGACCGTCACGGCGCCGCGCAGCGAATTGGGCGTGCGAACCGACAAGTCCTTCGCGATACCGGATGCGGTCCTCACCTTGCGTGGCCGCCTTGCCTGGGCGCATGATTTCAACACCGATCGCAATGTCGCAGCGACCTTCCAGACGCTGCCCGGCGCGTCCTTTGTCGTAGGCGGCGCGGCGCTGGCGCATGATGCCGCGCTCACCACCGCGTCTGCCGAATTGAACTGGATGAACGGCTGGTCGGCAGCCGCGACCTTCGAGGGCGAGTTCTCCGACGTTACGCGCTCATACGCCGGCAAGGGCGTCGTGCGTTATAGCTGGTAGCAATCAAGCTGGCGCCCGGCGGGAGAGCCGCCGGGCGCAAGTCCAATCCAGGTTTCCAGGGAAAGCCTACAGCAGGCCAAGCACGATCGCGCCGACAAAGGCGAGCGCAACATAGGCGGCGACGACACTCAGCCGGCTGACGAGAAGACTCATAGCCATCGAGAACGCTCCCAGCGTTTGCGCCTGCCCGCATAGAACGCAGAAATTTACCAAACCGTTCCCGGCCGAAAAAGCCAGCGATGCTGTCCGTCCTGCCTGAGGCGTCTCGGGCCGGCGGCCGTATGGTTAAAGATGTGTAAAAACAACGCGTTGAAGAGTCCTTAAATAAATTCGCCGAATCTGCCGCGCATGACGCGTGGAGTTCGTTTGTATCTCGTCGGCTCCGTCGTCCTTGTTTCGCTGGTAGGTTGCGGTCGCGGTTTCTTCCAGGCCGAGCGCGAACCCTGGCGGGCCGAGGCCGAAGTCGCTTGCCTGAAATCCGGAGCGGTGAAGGAAGGGCCGGACCTCGTGCGCATCGACCCGATCTCGGGTCCCGGCGCGTGCGGTGCGCAATTCCCGCTTAAGGTCGCTGCGCTCGGTGAGGGCAGCCAGAGCTTTGGCTTTGCCGACGATCTGCGTCCGCCGGCCGATATTGGCTCGAGCCGGAGCCAGCCGCGCTGGCCGATCGCGCCGCAACCGGCCCCGCGGCCGCAGCAGGCGCCTTATTATTCAAACTCGACGCCAAGCCAGCCGAGCTACGGCGCGCCGTCGAACGGGCCGATCTCGCTGAGCGCTCCCGGCGTCGCGCCGCAGCAGGACGACATCGATTTGCCGGCGGAGGGCTCCCCGGAGCCGCCGGGCGGTCCGGCCTATGGCACACCGCAAGGCTATCCGCCGCGCGATCGCGCTTCCGCACCTTATTCCCCCGGGCCTTATTCGCCGTCGCAAGGCGCCGCCGCGCCGTTGCCGCGGCTCGGGCCGGAGCGCGGCAATCCCGTCACTGCGGTCGGCCCGGTCACGCTGAAGCCGACCGCGACGCTCGCCTGTCCGATCGTCTCCGCGCTCGACCGCTGGCTTGCCGATTCCGTGCAGCCCGCGGCGACGCGCTGGTTCGGCGCGCGCGTGGTCGAGATCAAGCAGATTTCCGCCTATTCCTGCCGCGGCATGAACGGCAATCCGAGTGCGCATATTTCCGAGCACGCCTTCGGCAATGCGCTCGACATCGCCGGCTTCACGCTCGCCGACGGCCGCCGCATCTCGGTGAAGGATGGCTGGCGCGGCCTGCCGGAAGAGCAGGGATTCCTGCGCGACGTCCAGGGCGGGGCCTGCCAGCAGTTCAACACCGTGCTGGCGCCGGGCTCCAACCGCTTCCACTACGATCACATTCACGTTGACCTGATGCGCCGCGCCAGCCGCCGCGTCATCTGCGAGCCCGCCGCCGTCTCCGGCGAGCAGATCGCCGCGCGCGCCAATTCGCGCAACCCCTATGCCTCGCGCGACCCCAATGTCACGGGCTCGCTCGGCGGCAAGAAGTCCTCCTGGTTCAGCCGCAAGGCCAAGGTCAACGAAGAAGATGAATTCACCGACGAATAGCCTTTGCTCGCTTGTGTGAGGGTAGCGCGCTGAGGCAGTGCAGGGATCGCCGAGATCCGATGCTGCGCACATCCTTTGGTTGTTTACCGGGCGTCCGGCTCCCGCCTGGGTGATCTACGCAGGATAGGCGATTGCGCGACATCACAATTTGCGCAACATGAGGCATGGCGTCGCGTGTCTAAGGCGGCACGGACGCGATAAACGACAATAAAGGCCGGCAAAGGCTGCATCATATCAGGGGAGGCGGCATGGAGGTGACGCGCAGTCTGAAGCGGCGATCGCCGTGGCTTGCGCGCAGCGTCAATTCGCTCGCGGGGGCTGCGATGTTCGTTGCCCCGCTACTTGCGCTGGTTGCGATCTGGGCCATCGTCGTTCCGCTGTTCGATATCAATCCGCGGGTCTTCCCCTCTGTTGGCGCGCTCGGCACGGCCGCGATGGATTCGATCCGCGACGGCACGCTGCTTGCCCATGTCGGCGCGAGCCTGCTGCGCGTCGGCCTCGGCACGCTGATCGGCGTCGTCACCGCCGTACCGCTCGGGATCGCGATGGGCGTGAGCCCGACGGTTGCCGCGTTCCTGACGCCGCTGTTCCGCTTCTTCTCCGTGCTCGCCGGCATCGCCTGGATTCCGATCGCCACGCTCTGGTTCGGCTATGGCTTCGGCGCCATCGTCTTCGTGATCTTCAACGCCGTGTTCTTCGTCGTCGCCTACAACACGCTGCTCGGCGTCAAGACCATCCCGCACACGCTGCGCAACGCCGCAAGCTCGCTCGGCGCCGGCCGCTGGGCCTTGCTGACGGAAGTGCTGCTACCGGGCGCGCTGCCGAACATCGTCACCGGCGTCCGCACCGGGCTCGGCTTTGCCTGGCGCGGCCTGATCGCGGCCGAGATGATCGCGACCAATGTCGGGCTCGGCTACATGCTGTTCGTCGCTCGCGATTTCTACCGCACCGAGGTCATCGTGTTCGGCATGATCGTGATCGGCGTGCTGTGGCTCTTGATCGACCGTCTGCTGCTGGTCCCGCTGGAGCGGGCGACCATCGAGCGCTGGGGCATGGTGAGGCGCGCATGAATGTTCTCTTGCAATTCTGGAGCGGCTACGCACGGATGACGCGGCGCTGGCCCGCGCTCGCGGCCATCATCCCCTTCATTCCGGTGGTGGCGCTCTGGAGCGCGGTTGCCGGAGCCGGCATCTTTCCGCGTGCGTTCTTCCCCGGCCCGGTCGATGTCGTGAACTCCTTCGTCACGCTGACCTACAAAGGCATCCTGCCGGATTATCTCGGCGACAGCGTGATCCGCCTGTTCACCGGCGCCGCCGTCGGCATGGCGCTCGGGATTCCCTTGGGCGTATTGATCGGCACCAGCCGCTGGGCGCATCGCATCTGCTGGCCGATCCTGTTGTTCTTCCAAGCGATCGGCGACATCGCCTGGCTGCCGATCCTCCTGATCTGGTTCGGTTTCGGGCTCACGACGATGACCTTCGTCATTGTCTACACCGTGCTGTTCCCGGTCGTGCTCAACACCGTGCTCGGCGTCGAATCGGTGCCGCGCGATCTCGCGCGCGCCGCACGCAGTCTCGGCGCCTCGCCGGCGCGCGTGCTCTGGGAGGTGACGCTGCCCGGCGCGCTGCCCAACATCATCACGGGCCTCCGCAACGGCCTCGGCTATGGCTGGCGCGCGCTGATCGCGGTCGAGATGATCGTCGGCACCAGCGGTATCGGCTTCATGATGTTCGATGCGCGCCGTTCCGGCTCCACCGTCGAGATCCTGCTTGGCATGATCATTCTCGGACTGCTCTGGTACATCGTGGACGCCTGGATCCTCGCGCCGCTCGAGCGCGCGACCGGCCAGCGCTGGGGATTGGTGACATCATGAAGACGCTTTCGCTCAAGAACCTCGCAAAGACCTATTTCGATCCCTATGCCGGCTCGCATGTCAACGCGGTCCACGACGTCTCGATCGACGTCGAGCAGGGAGAGTTCGTCTCCGTCGTTGGCCCGTCCGGTTGCGGCAAGACCACCATCCTCAACATGATCGCCGGCTTCATTCCCTATACCGGCGGCGAGATCCTGCTCGACGGCAAGCCGGTCAAGGGACCGGGCCCGGAGCGCGGCGTCGTGTTCCAGTCGTTTGCGCTGTTTCCCTGGAAGACCGTGCTCGACAATGTCGGCTTCGGCCCGAAGATGCGCGGCGTGCCGAAGTCCGAGCGTGACCGCATCGCGCGCGAATATCTCGCGCTCGCCGGCCTCTCGCATGCGGCGCATCGCTACCCCAATGAATTGTCCGGCGGCATGCAGCAGCGCGTCGGCGTGGTGCGCGCGCTCGCCAACAATCCGGATGTGCTGCTGATGGACGAGCCCTTCGCCAGCGTCGACGCGCAGACGCGCATGACGCTGCAGGAAGAGCTGACGCGAATCTGGCAGGAGCGCAAGCCGACGGTGCTCTTCATCACCCATGACGTGCCGGAGGCGGTGTTCCTTGCCAACCGCGTCGTCGTGCTTTCGAAGGGGCGCGTCCTCGACCAGATCGAGATCGATTTGCCGCGGCCGCGGGTGTGGGATGATCTGGTCAAGGACGACAAGTTCAAACAGCTCTCCGCGCGCGTGCTGCAGATGGTGCGCGCCGCATGAGCCTCGTCGCGCGAGCCTTCCGCTCGACCAAGGGCCGCATCGTGCTCGGCGTCATCGCCGCCTGGGCCGGGTTTCAGCTTTGGCTGACCCTGGCCGCGCCCGGCAAGATTTCGCCGGAGCTCGCCGGCACGTCCGAGAAGGTCAATGTGCAGATCGAGCTGCCATTCACGCCCGAGCGTTTCCACGTGCTCGCATTCCAGCAATATGGACGTGTCTCGGGCACTGATGAGCATTCCATTGAATTGCGTGGCGTCAAACGAACGGACCTCAACGCCGTCGCCCGGCCGTACTGGGTGACGGCGGTGGGGCCGATAAAACCGGGAGGGTAGGAGAATGAAACGACTATTGCTGCTCGCGATGGCGTTCGCGCTGCTCTGCACGCCGTCGGGCGCGCAGACGCTGACCAAGCTGAAGGCCGGCATGGTCACCGGCATCGACCAGATCGGATTGCCGATCGCGCTCGAGCGCGGCTTCTTCGAGAAATACGGCCTCGACGTCACCATCGCGCGGCCCTATGCCACCGGCGTCGATGCCCTCAACGCGCTGCAGGCCGGCGAGAGCGAGATCGTGCAGGTCGGCGTGCCCATGATCGGTGCGGTGCTGCGCGGCATGGATCTCGTCGCGCTCGGCAACTACAGTGGCAACGCCACCAAGGCAGGCTCCGATGCGACCATGGCGATTGTTGCGCGCGAAGGCTCAGGGATCGTCAAGGGCGACCTTGCCAGCCTGAAGGGCAAGAAGATCGCGGCATCCTTCGGCACCATCAACCACCTCTATATCCTCGGCATCCTGGAGAAGGCCGGGCTGAAGCCGGAGGAGGTCACCTTGGTGAACACGCCGCCGCCGGACATGACGGTCGCGCTGCTCGCCAAAGGCATCGATGCCTTCTCCGGCTGGGATCCGTGGCCGATCGTGGCGGGCAAGGATGTGCCGGGTGCAGTCGAGATCATCCGCGGCGGCGACGTCATCTCCTATCTCGGCTTCAACGTCGCCTTGCGTCCATGGGTGCAGGCCAACGGCGACACCATCGAGAAATTCCTGGCTGCGGTCTCCGAGGCCGACCAGTGGATGCGCAAGAACCCGAAGCAGGCCGCACAGGTCGCAACCCGCTGGATCCCTGGCCTCAAGCAGGAAATCGCCGAAGCCGCGATGCAGTTCAACATCCAGCAGGCTGACCGCCGTCTGTCAGCGAACAATTACCGCGCGCTCTTTGGCGCCGAAGACCGTCTGTCGCGGCTCGGCATCATCAAGGCGACGTTCGACGTCAACAAGCATATCGAGCCGAAATACATCCTGAAGGTGATGAAGGATCACCCCGAACTGTTCTCCGACCTGCCGCCAATCCCGGAGGCCGCGGCGATCGGTCCGGGCTACGTCTTCAAGCCGTGAGCACCTCCGATGTCATTCCGGGGCGCGCGTAGCGCGAGCCCGGAATCCATCAGGCCACAGGCGCAAGCGACGAAATGGATTCCGGGCTCGATGCTTTGCATCGCCCCGGAACGACGGCTCTCGGTGATTGCGAACAGGGACGATGGAGAGAGTTGTGATCCCAGTCTATCTCCTCACCCTGAGGAGGCCGCGCAGCGGCCGTCTCGAAGGGCGAGGCCACTAGCGGGGCCTCATGGTTCGAGACGCGCTACGCGCTCCTCACCATGAGGGGCAAAACCGGCGTCGCCGCTACGCCGGCTTCGGCCGATACGCCGCCAGGAACACGCGCGTTGCGCTGTCGACGACGGTGGCGATCTGCTCGGGCGATGGCGAGGGCTTGGCCTGGAAGATGAAAGCCTGGAACAGCGTCGCCTGGCACATCTGCATGAATTGCCAGGCAGCGAGCTCGAAATTGTCGATCGCAAGCTCGCCGTGCGCGGCGCGAGCTTCGAGATAGGTCGCGAAGCGTTTGACGTTGCTCGCGATCACCTGTTCGTAAAATCGGCTGCCGACCTCCGGCATCCGCTCGGCGATCGCCATCACCGTGCGGATCGCCGAGCCGCCGCCCGGCCGGCACAGTAGGGCGATGTAGGCCCGCCCGAATTCGGGCAGGGTGGTATCGACGTCGCGCTGCGGATCGAAATTAAAAGCCGCCTTGCTCTGCTCGATCTTCTCTTCCTCGACGATCGCCTCGAACAGCCGGCACTTGTCGTCGAAGTAGACATAAAGCGTGCCCTTGGAGACCCCGGCGGCGCGGGCGATCTCGCCCATACTGGCGCCGTCGAAACCCAATTCCAGAAACACCTTGCGGGCACCGTCGAGAATCTGTCGCCGCTTGGAGGAGTCCTCCTCGGCAACGATCTGAAGCGGGGATGTCCGGCCTGCAACCATTGGTTTAGTCTCTCGGAGAACATTTCCGTCCGGGCTACTGTCCGGAAGCGATTTTCTCCTTAGGGTTCCTCCAAAGTAATGTAACTTGACCGAACCGTTCGGTCAATGATAGATGTTAAGACACGATGCCGCAGCGGCCGCCGGGCCTCGCTTGCGTCGTGACGGGGTAAATGAGGAGTCCGGCTATGGCCGCGGCGAGAGATCAGGCTGCACGCGTCGTTCGCTCCGAGCCGGAGGTCGAGGGCGAGTCCGTGCGCAACACATCAGCTCAGCCGGCAGAGCAGCTTCGTGGCCCCGCTCCCGAAGAAGCCAAGCGCCGGCCTGCCGAAACGCCGGTCGCGCCAGCACCGGAGCAGCCGGCAGCGCCACCAGCACAGGCCGCCGCCGCGCCAAAACCCGCCAAGCGCAGATTCGTCATGATGGGTGTGCTCGGCCTGCTGGCACTCGCCGCCGTCGGCTACGGCGTCTACTGGTTCGTTGCCGGACGCTTCTACATCTCGACCGACGACGCCTATGTGCGCGCCAACAACTCCATGCTCGGCGCGCGTGTCTCCGGCCATCTGGCGGCGATCCTGCCTGCCGACAACGCGATCGTTCGCGCCGGCGAAGTGATCTTCCGGATCGACGACGGCGACTACCGGATCGCGGTCGACGCGGCGCGCAGCAGGATCGCCACCCAGCAGGCGACCATCGAGCGCATCGGCCGCCAGGTCACCGCGTTGGAAAGCGCAGTCGAGCAGGCGCAGGCACAACTCGCCTCCGCCGAAGCGAACCTGAAGCGCTTCGGCCTCGATTTCGACCGCCAGCAGGCGCTGAGCACCAAGGGCTTTGCCTCGCGCGCCACCTTCGAAGTCTCGGAGGCAAACCGTGACCAGGGCGTTGCCGCGGTGAAGTCGGCGCAGGCCGCCTATGACGCTGCGCGTGACAATGTCGAGGTGACCAAGGCGCAGCAGAACGAGGCCCGCGCCACGCTCGCCGAACTGCAGACCCAGCTCGCCAAGGCCGAGCGCGATCTCGATTTCGCCACGGTGCGCGCGCCGGTCGACGGCACCTTCTCCAACCGTCTCGTCAATGTCGGCGACTTCATCCAGGTCGGCCAGCGGCTCGGCAATGTGGTGCCGCTCGACGATGTCTTCATCGACGCCAATTATAAGGAGACGCAGCTCAAGCGTGTCCGCCCGGGCCAGCCGGTGACGATCTCGGTCGACGCCTACGGCCACCGCAAGTTCAAGGGCGTGGTCGACAGCATTTCACCGGCCGCAGGTTCGGTGTTCACTCTGCTGCCGCCGGACAACGCCACCGGCAATTTCACCAAGATCGTGCAGCGATTGCCGGTCCGCATCCGCGTGCCGAAGAGCGTCGCGCGACAGAACCTGCTGCGCGCAGGCATGTCGGTCTACACCACCGTGGATACAAGCGAGGGTGCACACGACGCCGACAATGATGCCGATCTCGATGCACCGATGATGATTCATCCGCAGTGATAGTTTGAGCCCGGAGAACGCTCCGCGCGCAGGTGAGCAGATATGGCCGACGCCACCACCGCTTCGCCGAACATGATGAATGCCGCGGCCGCCAGCGAGCGCATCGAGCCGAAGCGGGTGGTCGCCTTCATCATCATGGTGTTCGGGATGTTCATGTCGATCCTGGACATCCAGATCGTCTCTGCATCGCTGTCGGACATCCAGGCCGGCCTCTCGGCGAGCTCGAGCGAAGTCTCCTGGGTGCAGACCGCCTATCTGATCGCCGAGGTCATCGCCATTCCGTTGTCCGGCTTCCTGTCGCGCGCGCTCGGCACGCGGCTGCTGTTCGCGATCTCCGCCTTCGGCTTCACCGTATCGAGCTTCCTGTGCGGCTTTGCCACCTCGATCGAGCAGATGATCCTCTGGCGCGCGCTGCAGGGATTCCTGGGCGCCGGCATGATCCCGACGGTGTTCGCTTCGGCTTACACGATCTTTCCGCGCTCGAAGTTCCACATCGTCGCGCCGATCATCGGACTGGTGGCGACGCTGGCGCCGACCGTAGGCCCCACGGTGGGCGGCTACATCACGGACCTGATGTCGTGGCACTGGCTGTTCTTTATCAACATCGTGCCCGGCATCGGCATCACCCTTGGCGTGCTCGCGCTGATCGATTTCGACCAGCCGAATTTCGCGCTGCTCGAGCGCTTCGACTGGTGGGGCCTCTTGTTCATGGCGGGCTTCCTCGGCTCGCTGGAATATGTGCTGGAGGAGGGGCCGCAATATGAGTGGCTGCAGGACACCTCGGTCGCGTTCTTCGCCGCGGTCTGCCTTATCTCCGCGATTGCCTTCTTCTGGCGCGTATTCGCGGTGGAAGAGCCGATCGTCGATCTCAGGACGTTCGGCAACCGCAATTTCGCGATCGGCTGCGTGCTGCAGTTCTGCATCGGCATCGGCCTCTACGGCCTGACCTACATCTATCCGCGCTATCTCGCGGAGGTCCGCGGCTACAGCGCGCTGATGATCGGCGAGACCATGTTCGTCTCCGGCATCACGATGTTCCTGATGGCGCCGGTCGTCGGGAAGCTGATGCAGAAGGTCGACCTGCGCTACATCATCGCCTTCGGCCTCGTCACCTTCGCGCTCGGCTCCTGGCAGATGACCTGGATCACGCGCGATCATGACTTCTACGAACTCTTGGTGCCGCAGATCCTGCGCGGCATCGGCATGATGTGCGCGATGGTGCCGACCAACAACATCGCGCTGGGCACGCTGGCGCCGCATCTGGTCAAGAACGCCTCCGGCCTGTTCAACCTGATGCGGAACCTCGGTGGCGCGGTGGGATTGGCTGTCATCAACCAGGTGCTGAACGACCGCACCGATCTGCACATCTCGCGTCTGCACGATCGGGTGCATTGGGGCAATGCGACGGCGGTCGAGGCGCTCAACATGCTCACCCAGCGCATGCAGGGCATGGGCGATTCCGCGATGATGGCGCTGAAGCAATTGTCGCAGATCGTGCACCGGCAGGCCGCGGTCATGGGTTATGGCGACGCCTTCTTCATGTTGACCGTGTTCTATGTCGGGCTCAGTCTTCTCGTCCTCCTGCTGAACAAGCCGTCGGCGGCCGCACCTGCGGGCGGAGGACATTAGCCGCTCACGGCTTTGTCATCTTGCAAATCGCGCGTGACGCATTTATAAGCAACGCGTTGTCGCTCGAACCGGGGAGGATTGCATGATTTCGGCTTATTCGCAGATCGCGCGCTCCCGTTCGATGTTCGTACTGGGTATTCGGTCGCGCCGTTGACCACCAGTTCTGACCGGGACTGACGTCCCGGTCCTTCAAGCCTCCCAACAACTTATCGATCTTTCAACGACGCCACTGTCGCGCGCTTTTGCGCCGTCGCGCGTCAATTCAGATGGAGCCGGCCTGCGCGCGAGCGCGGCCGGATTGCGCCATGACTATTCAAACTGACAAACGTCCCGCCGCGATCCGCGTCGTGATCCCGTTCATATTCCGCCACTGGCTGAGGCAGCCCATCCGCGCCACCACCGTAATGGTCGGCTTTCTTGGTGCCACCGTCGCCGACCTTTTCATGCCGGTCTACTCCGGCCATCTGGTCGACGCGCTGACGCTCGGCACTTCGGATCAGGCGGCGCGACATGCGGCGATGGTTGCGTTCGGCGGTATCGTCGCGCTTGGCCTGTTGTCGATCATCCTGCGATTTGTCGGACTGCAGGCGATCGTGCCGTTCACGTTGACGACGATGTCGGACGTGGCACGCGAGGCGTTCGCGCGGGTGCAGCGGTTCTCGACCGACTGGCACGCCAATTCGTTTGCCGGCTCGACCGTGCGCAAGGTCACCCGCGGCATGTGGGCGATCGATCTGCTCAACGACACCGTTCTGATGGCGTTGTTGCCGTCGCTGATGGTGCTGGTCGGCTCGATGATCCTGCTCGGATTGCACTGGCCCGTGCTCGGCGCCGTGATCGGCGTCGGCGCGGTGATTTATGTCGTGATGACCGTCGTGCTCTCGGTGAACTATATCGCACCGGCCGCGCGCGTCTCCAATGCCTGGGACACCAAGGTCGGCGGCACGCTGGCGGACGCGCTCACCTGCAACGCGGTGGTGAAATCGTTCGGCGCGGAAGCGCGCGAAGATACGCGGCTCGCTGGCGTCATCGCCCGCTGGCGCAGGCGGGTGCTGCGCACCTGGCTGCGCTACAATGCGACCAACATGGCGCAGCTCGCGGTGCTCTTGTGCTTTCGCGCATCGGTGATCGGCGGCGCCATCCTGCTGTGGCTTGCCGGCCGCGCCTCGCCGGGCGACGTCACCTATGTGCTGACGAGCTATTACGTCATCCACGCATACTTGCGCGACGTCGGCATGCACATCAACAATCTGCAGCGTTCGGTCAATGACATGGAGGAACTCGTCACCATCCATGGCGAGCCGCTCGGCATCGTCGATGCGCCTGACGCAAAGCCGATCGATGTTCAGGGCGGAAGGATCACGTTCGACAACGTCACCTTCCTCTATGGCGGGCATCGCACGCCGCTCTATGATGCGCTGTCGATCGATATTCGCGCCGGCGAGCGTGTCGGGCTGGTCGGCAGATCCGGCTCCGGCAAGACCACGTTCGTGAAACTGGTGCAGCGGCTCTACGACGTCTCGGGCGGACGGATCCTGATCGACGGCCAGGATATCGCTCACGCGACGCAACAATCGCTGCGCAGCCAGATCGCGATCGTGCAGCAGGAGCCGATCCTGTTCCACCGTTCGTTGGCCGAGAACATCGCCTATGGCCGGCCGGGCGCCAGCATGGCGGCGATCGAGCACGCGGCGCGGCTTGCCAATGCGCACGATTTCATCATGCGATTGCCGAAGGGCTACGGCACGCTGGTCGGCGAGCGCGGCGTCAAACTGTCCGGTGGCGAGCGGCAGCGCGTCGCGCTGGCGCGTGCGTTCCTCGCCGATGCGCCGATCCTGATCCTGGACGAGGCGACCTCGAGCCTGGATTCGGAATCGGAGGCGCTGATCCAGGAGGCGATGGAGCGGCTGATGAAGGGCCGCACCTCGATCGTGATCGCGCACCGGCTGTCGACGGTGCGCGGCCTCGACCGCATCCTGGTGTTCGATCGCGGCGAGATCGTCGAGCAGGGCACCCATGCCACGCTGACCGCGCGGCCGGGCGGCATCTATCGCAGCCTGTTCGAGCGGCAGGCGATGGAGTTCGACGAGGTCTCCGCGGCGGAGTAGTCGCCGTCATTCCGGGGCGCGCGTGAGCGCGAACTACGATGCGCAATTGCGCATCTGAGGATCTCGAGGTTCTCAGGTGCGCAAGTGCGCACCATAGTTCGGCGCTTTGCGCCGCCCCGGAACGACAGCCTTTCGCCCCCGCGTGCGCGCGCTGATCGCGACCGTCGCCACCACGGCGGCGGCGAACAGCACGACTTGCCAAGTGATCGTCTCGCCATTGAACAGCGAGGCGAGCACGAAGGTGACGAAGGGCTGCAACAATTGCACCTGCGACACCCGCGCGATCCCGCCCATCGCCATGCCGGCATTCCAGGCGAAGAAGCCGATCCATTGCGAGAACAGCGCGACGTAGAGCAGACCAAGCCAGGGTTTAAGCGAGATGTGCATCGGATCGGCCGGCATCGTCAGCGCCGCCGCCGGCAGCGCGAACGGCAACGCAATCACCAGCACCCAACTGATGACTTCCCAGCCCGGCATCTCCGCGGTGAGCCGTCCGGAGAAGGCATAGCCAACGGCGGAAACCGCAACGGAGGCGAACAGGAAGAGGTCGCCCGTCGACAGCGTGCCGCCGCCGTCACGCAGCGCAAAGGCGATCACGAGCGCGGCGCCGACGACAGCAGCGACCCAGAACAAGGGCCGCGGCCGCTCGTGGGTGATGGCGACCGCCACCAGCGCGGTCGCGATCGGCAGCACGCCGAGCACGACGCCGCCATGGGAGGCGTCAACCCGCTGCATGCCCTCGGCCATCAGGAGTGGAAACAGGATGGCGACGCACGGCATCACCAGCGCAAGCTGCGGCCATAGCGCCCGCCGCGGCAGCGGCCGCCGCAACACGAGCAGGAGCGCGAGCGAGCATAGACCGGCGACTGCGGTGCGGATCGCGGTCAGGGCAATCGGATCAATTTCCGCGACGGCAAGCCGCGTCGCCGGCAGCGTGCCGCCGAAGATCGCCATGCCGATGAAGCCCAGCAACAGGCCGAAACGTTCGCGCGGGGAGGACGAGGACATGATAGGCGTGGATAGCGGGTTCACTGCCCCGCGTACAGCAATCTACTCGGTGCATATGGCAGCCATGCGCGCGCTACCTCGGAGCAATTCCGCTCCACACCAGCCCGATGCCGGAGAGAAACAAAAGCCCGAGCACGATGTTTGTGAAATTCCGGTCGCTCAGCGCATGATAGATTCGCGCGCCGAGCCAGGCGCCGGCCACCGTCGCCGGAAAGGTCACGACAGCCAGCGTGAGAACTTGCTTTGTGACGAAGCCGGCGAATGCCTGAAGCACCAGCGCCGTCGCCAGCACCGTGAAGTTGAAGGTCTGGAAAATCCCGCGCCGTTGCTCCTTGGTCCAGCCGCGCACGCTGGCCCAAAGAATCGGAAGTGGGCCGGACAGGCCGGCGAGGCCGCCAAGGATGCCGCCGGCAAATCCGATGGCGCCGTCGAACGGCTTGCTGCCAAACTTGATCGCCATTGGCCTGCGCTGAAAATAGAGCGCGGTGGGAAAGACCAGCAGAAACACGCCGATGGTCAGCTTGAAGGTGCTGGGATCGGCATGGGCAATCAGCAGCGTGCCGAGCGGCACGCCGGCCAGCCCGCCGACCACAAATGGCCAGACCAGCCTGAAATCGATCGAGCGCCAGATCGAGGGCAGGGTCGTGAGCTGGCCGACGACCGAGCAGATCAGGACCAAAGGCACGGCAAGCGCAGGCAGCGCAACGTAGAGCCAGATCCCCAGCGCCATCAGCGCGGTGCCGAAGCCGGCAAGGCCGGATACGAAGCCCCCGGCCAACGCGCCGACAAACAGCACCGCCAGCGCGAATCCGCCCATCATCGTCTTGTTCTCATTGTCATTGGCCCGACGTTTACACGACGTGCCCGGTAGGTACCATGGCCGTGACTCGCGACGTCATTTCACGGCGCCCCAAAAATGGCGAGGGGTCCGGCGTGTTGCGCCGAACCCCTCATTTGGTCCACCAAGAGGCGTTTTCTTCACGCGAACCGGAAACCCACTTCGCTTGAAAACGCTTTAGAACATCAGCCGGCCTGTAAGCCGGGTTCTGTAGGGCACCATTCTCGCGAATGGTACGTGACGGCCATTCCTCTGGGACCGCCTTTGCAGACGGCCTCGAGCAACCTACCCGGACGGCGGGCCTGACATCGCCCTGCAGCGTTATCGCTTGCGCGAACAGCCTGCGGTGCCGTCCCTATTCGGTTTTGCTCCCGGTGGGGTTTGCCATGCCGTCTCCGTTGCCGGAAACGCGGTGCGCTCTTACCGCACCTTTTCACCCTTGCCGCGCCGGAGCCCCGAAGGGCGAAGGCGGGCGGTTCGTTCTCTGTGGCACTTTCCCTGGGGTTGCCCCCGCCGGACGTTATCCGGCACCGCATGTCGATGGAGCCCGGACTTTCCTCCCCCGCGGCCTTTCGGCGCTTGCGGGAGCGGCCGTCCGGCCGACTGACGCCAGTAGGCATGGGGGTTTGTGGCCGCAAGGTCAAGGCGAAAGCGGCCTGCGGAACCTCACTAAAATAAACTATCCTGAAGATGTCGTTTTGCGTCCGCCCCGCTCGACTGGATGTCGGCGATCCAGCCGATGAAAAGGAGACTTCGCGATGCAGTATCTGTTGATGATCTACCAGAATGAGGTCGAGTACGCGAAACTCGACGCGGCAACGAGTCAGAAGATGATGGAGGAATACGGCAAGTTCACCCAGTCCATCGTCCAGAGCGGCAATTTCAAGGCCGGCGACCGGCTGCGGCCGACGACGACCGCGACCACGGTGCGCGTGCGCGACGGCAAGGCGCTGACGACGGATGGCCCGTTCGCGGAGACGCGCGAGCAACTCGGCGGCTACTATCTGATCGAAGCCAAGGACCTCGACACGGCGCTCGCGATCGCCGCGCGCATCCCGAGTGCGAGGCTCGGCGCGATCGAGGTGAGGCCGATCTGGGTGTATGATAAGTGATGGCCTAGCGCCGCCACTCCGGGGTAATGGCGTCACCGTATGACTCCGACCCAGATCGAAAAGATCTTCCGCGACGAGGCGAGCCGGGCGCTGGCGACGCTGATCCGCCTCGTCGGCGATTTCGATCTTGCGGAGGACGCGCTGCAGGAGGCATTCGCGGCGGCGCTTGAGCGCTGGCATGCGGGCGAGTTGCCGGAGAATCCACGGGCGTGGCTGGTCAATGTCGGCCGCAACAAGGCGATCGATCGCATCCGCCGCAATGCCGTCTTCCGCGGCAAGCAGCAGGAGCTGACGCACGAACTTCTGCTCAATGCGTCCGCGCCTTCCGAGCTTGCCGATGCCACGCTCGACGACGACATGCTGCGGTTGATCTTCACCTGCTGTCATCCGTCATTTGCCGACGAGGTGCAGGTCGCGCTGACGCTGCGCACGGTTTGCGGCCTCTCGACGGCCCAGGTCGCGCGCGCCTTCCTCGTCAGCGAGGACGCAATGGCGCAGCGGCTCTTGCGCGCGAAGCAGAAGATTCGCCTCGCCGGCATTCCCTATGAGGTGCCGGAGCGGGAGGCGCTGGAGCCGAGGCTGCGCGGCGTGTTGGCGGTGATCTATCTCGTCTTCACCGAAGGCTATGTGGCGACCTCCGGCGAGGACCTGATGCGCCCGGATCTGGCGCGCGAGGCGATCCGGCTAGCGCGGCTGATCGATGCACTGATCCCCGGCCGCGGCGAGATCAAGGGACTGCTAGCATTGATGCTGCTGCACGACGCGCGCCGCGCCGGCCGCGAAACCGCAGGCGGCGACATCGTGCTGTTGGAGGAGCAGGATCGCTCGCTGTGGGACATCAGCCAGATCGCCGAAGGCCTGCGATTGGTGGAGGAAGCGCTGCGCATGCCCGGCCGGCCGCAATCCTACACGGTGCAGGCCGCAATCGCGGCGCTGCATGCCCGCGCGCCGAGTTATAATGACACCGACTGGCCGCAGATCGCCGGCCTCTATGAAGTGCTGCTCCGCATCAGCCCCTCACCGGTGATCGAGCTGAACCATGCCGCGGCGGTGTCGATGGTCGACGGCCCGGCGCGTGCGCTCGATTTGATCGACGCGCTGGAAGCGCGCGGCAGCCTCAAGGGTTACGAATTGCTGCCGGCTGTCCGCGCCGATCTGCTGCGCCGCCTCGGCCGCACCGACGCCGCGGGCCAAGCGTATCGGGCGGCAACCGCCGCGACGCAACTGGAGCCACTGCGCCGGCTCTATGCGCGGCGCATCGCGGAGATGGGGTGATGGCCTCCGTCATTGCGAGGAGCGTAGCGACGAAGCAATCCATGCTTCAACAAGTGGCGAGATGGATTGCTTCGCTTCGCTCGCAATGACGAGAGACTTGCCTATTTGGCCGCAACCACCGTCGCTTCCGGCGGCAGGCTCTCCAGCAGCGCATGCAACGTGGTCATGGTCGAGCGATCGACGATGCCGTCGACGCGCTCCTGGCGGAAATGGCGCTGGAAGGCGGTGACGACTTCCATGGTGGGGCCGTCGAACTTGCCGTTGGTCGGGATGTTGTAGCCGTACCGGGCGAATGCCTGCTGCATGTTGGTGACGTTATCGTTGATCGCGCCGAGCTGGAGCGTCTCCCCGCGTACGATCGGCGCCGGCTGAACCCAATGTCCGACGCCGGAATTGGCCAGCGAATGCCACGGGAACTTTTCGCCGGGGTCCTTCTTGCGCGCCGGCGCCACGTCGGAATGAGCGAGCACGCGATACGAAGGCACGTTGCGGCGGAGCATGATGCCGCGGCACAGCGCGATCACCGCTGCGATCTGGCGCAGCGGATAATCCGGATAGCCCCAGTCATGGCCGCGGTTGATGATCTCGATGCCAATCGAGCAGGAATTGATGTCCTCTTCGCCGGCCCAGCAGGAGACGCCGGCATGCCAGGCGCGCTTGCTCTCCGGCACGCATTGCACGATGCGTCCATCCTCCAGCACGATGTAATGTGCGGAGACCTCGGTGCCGGCGGTGCAGAGCTGGGCGATGGCGCCCTCGACGTCGGGCATGCCGGTGTAATGCAGCAAGATCATGTCGGGCTGCCGGACGTTGGCGCGTTCGCCGAAATTCACCGAAGGGATGACGTCGGAGACGATCGAGGAGTCCGGAGTAAAGGTCTTCATGTCGGCGATGGCCCTCGGAACGGGAAGGGCGCGTTGACGCTTCGAATCAGCAGACGCGAACGAACCAGACGACATCCCAAATCTCAAATTCAAAACGGCAGTCCTGCAATTTCCGGACAGCCTTCAATTTACTATTCCTTTACCCTGCCGCGGGTGCAATCACATCGGCGCCATCCCGCGAATTTTAGGTCCGCCTGTGGATGGTGCGCATCAGCGAGTTCCACGTGTGACTAAAAAGCAAAATAAACCGTGAAGGATTCGGCAACGCTTTCTTAACGCTAAGTGCCGTTACTAAGTGGTGAATAGCCGAACCGGTTTTTGAGGGGCGGCCGAGGCCCGCTTGCGCGCGAAATCCCATGGCAGCCCAGCAAACTCCGGTCGGGAATCAGGATTTGCGGCCTGATATGGGAACCGGCGCGTGCTCCGTGCCGCGGCTGCTCGGACGGAACCGCGGCGTGACGCGTAACTATTCGAGGCGCCATGGGCTGGTCCGTGTCCAGTTTCGATCCCTTACGCCGGACACCATTCGGAGCCGGCGCATGACGCCTGCTGCGCCGCACATTTCCGTGCTCGGCCGCGAGGCGGTCGACATGCTGAATCCGCGCACCGGCGGCATCTATATCGATGCCACCTTCGGCGCCGGTGGCTACAGCCGCCTGATTCTCGACGTGGCTGGAACCCGCGTCATCGGCCTCGATCGCGACCGGTCGGCGATCGCGGGCGGCTTCGATCTGGTTGATCGCTCCGAAGGCCGGCTGACGCTGGTCGAGGACCGCTTCTCCAATCTCGCCGACATCTGTGCCGCCCAAGGTGTGGAGGCCGTCGACGGCGTGGTGATGGACATCGGCGTCTCCTCGATGCAGCTCGACCAGGCTGCGCGCGGCTTCTCGTTCCGTCTGGCGGGCCCGCTCGACATGCGGATGGGGCATGCGGGGCCGACCGCGGCGGACGTGATCGCAACCGCGTCGGAGCGCGATCTTGCCGACATAATCTATCTCTTCGGCGAGGAGCGGCACTCGCGCGGCGTGGCGCGCGCCATCGTGGCCGCGCGCAAGGAAGCGCCGATCGAGACGACGCAAGCGCTGGCCGACATCGTCGCCAGGGTCGTCCGCTCCAAGCCGAACGAGATCCATCCGGCGACGCGGACGTTCCAGGCGCTGCGCATCTTCGTCAACGAAGAGCTCGATGAGTTGCTGCGTGGGCTCACCGCCGCCGAGCGTGTGCTGAAGCCGGGCGGACGGCTCGTGGTTGTTTCGTTCCATTCGCTGGAAGACCGCATCGTCAAGAATTTCTTCGGCGAGCGTGGCAAGGTTTCCAGCGGTTCGCGGCATCTGCCCGAAGTGGCGCAGATGGCGCCGAGCTTGAAGATTTTGACCAAGCGCCCGCTGACGCCGTCCGAGGACGAGATCGCGGCCAATCCTCGCGCGCGGTCGGCCAAACTGCGCGCCGCCGAGCGCACCGAAGCGCCAGTGCATGCCGAGGGTGAGCCGCCGTCATGGCCGACGCTCGAACGCGTGATGAGGGGAGGCTAGCGCATGCGCATCCTCCATTTCCTCGTGATCGGTTTCCTCGTGGCCTGTGCGGCCTATGTCTACCGCATCAAAATGGAATCGACGGCCCGTACCGAGCGCGTGCTGCGGCTGAATGCGGAAATCCGCGAGCAGCGCGATGCGATCGCGACCCTGCGCGCCGAATGGGCCAAGCTCGACTCGCCGCTTCGGCTGCAGGGATTGGCCGAGCGTCATCTCGCGTTGAAGCCGCTCATCGCCAATCAATATGACTCGTTGAAGAACTTGCCCGAACGTCCGCCGAACTTCGCGCGGCCGGGCGCGCCTGACCCGATCGGCGCGATGATCAACACCATCGAGGCCGCCGCCGACCAGGAGAGCGTGACCGGGTCGGTACCAGACCCCGCGCAGCAGGGAGATCAGCAATGACCGACCGCGCGCCAAGCACAAAGCCGGCCGAGCCGTGGCGGCAGCGGCTGATCCGCGGCCTGCTCTACGGGCGGAATGTCGACCGCAGCGCGAAGGCGCGCGCCCGGGTCGGTCTCGCGATCATCGCGTTTGCCGCCGTCTACGCCATCATTGCCGGGCGCCTCGTGATGTTCGCGATGGGCGCCGACAGCCACGGCGCGCGCCGCACCGCCTCGCAGGATGCGATCGCCACCGCGCGCCCTGATATCATCGACCGCAATGGCGCAATCCTCGCGACCGACGTCAAAGCGCCGAGCCTGTTTGGCGAGCCGCGCCGCATCATCGACAAGGACGAGGCGATCGAGCTTCTGACCGCGACGCTGCCTGATCTCGACACCGCCGAAGTGCGCGACCGTCTGTCGTCGCGAAAAGGTTTCGTCTGGCTGAAGCGGGAGATCACGCCGCAACAGCAGCAGGATATCCATCGCCTCGGCGTTCCCGGCATCGGCTTCCTGCGCGAGAACAGGCGCATCTATCCGACCGGCCCCACCGTTGCCCATTTGATCGGCCTCGTGAACATCGACAACCAGGGCATCGCCGGCATGGAGAAGTGGCTGGACAATAACGGTCTGGCCGATCTGCATCGCGCGGGCTTTGCCACCGACCGCTTGCAGAAGCCGGTGGAACTGTCGATCGATCTGCGCGTCGAGCATGCGCTGCGCGACGAGCTCCTGAAGGCCAAGGAGAAGTACAAGGCCAAGGCGGCATCGGGCCTCGTCTCCAATGTTCGGACCGGCGAGATCGTCGCGCTGGTCTCACTGCCCGATTTCGATCCCAACAATCCGAAGGAAGCGCACGATCCCGATCGCATCAACCGCCTGACCACGGGCGTGTTCGAGATGGGCTCGACCTTTAAGACGCTGACGCTGGCGATGGCGCTGGATTCCGGCAAGGCCACGCTCCACACCATGTATGATGCGCGCGGCGCGCTGCACTATGGCAAGTTCGCGATCCACGACACCCATCCGCTCGGCCGGGCGATCTCGCTGTCGGAAGTGTTCACCTTTTCCTCCAATGTCGGCGCGGCGCGCATCGCGCTTGCGCAAGGAGTCGAGGCGCACAAGGCGTTCCTGAAGAAGGTCGGCCAGCTCGACCGTCTCCGCACCGAATTGCCGGAGAGCGCATCGCCGATCGTGCCGAAGCGCTGGGGTGAACTGAACACGATCACCATCTCCTTCGGCCACGGCATCGCGGTTGCGCCGCTGCAGGCGGTGATGGGCATCAATGCGATGGTCAATGGCGGCAATCTGATCCCGCCGACCTTCCTCAAGCGCTCGGAGGAAGACGCCAAGGCGATCGCCAAGCGGGTGGTGAAGCCTGAGACGTCGGACAAGATCCGGTATCTGATGCGGCTCAATGCCGAGATCGGAACCGCCAAGTCGGCCGACGTGAAGGGTTATTATATCGGCGGCAAGACCGGCACTGCGGAAAAGGTGGTCAATGGCCGCTACTCCAAGAAACAGGTGCTGAACTCCTTCACCGCCATCCTCCCGGCCGATAATCCGAAGTACCAGCTTCTGGTGATGCTGGATGAGCCGAAGGCGCTGCCGGAGACCCATGGTTTCATCACCTCGGGCTGGAACGCGGTGCCGACCGGCGGCAAGGTGATCGCCCGTATTGCGCCGCTTTTGGGGCTCGAGCCGCGGTTCGACCTGCCGCCGTCCGACCGCCTTATTCTTGCGGCATCGAGGACAACCCAGTAAGGCGTGGGGGCAGGGCATGATCCGGAAGCGTGGATGTAGGGTTTCCGCGAGGATCATGATCTAAGCGTGCGAGCAGCCGGCCGGACTGGAAGATCATGAGACTTCGCGACCTTTTCAGCGCTGATGCCACGATCGATCCGCAGGCGGAAGCCATCGAGATCGGAGGGGTGACGGCTGATAGCCGCGCGGTGAAGCCGGGCGATCTGTTCTTCGCACTCGCGGGTTACAAGACCGATGGGGCGCGCTTCATCGATGCCGCGATTGCCGCAGGTGCGGCCGCGGTCGCCGTCGATCATCGGCCGCAAGGCGCTCCGCGCGTGCCTTTTGTCGTGACGGCAAATCCGCGCCGCGCATTGGCACTGGCCGCGGCGAAGTTCTTCCCGCGCCAGCCCGAGACGATCGCGGCTGTGACCGGCACCAGCGGCAAGACATCGGTGGCGGCTTTCACGCGGCAGATCTGGCAGCGACTGGGGCACGATGCCGCGAGCATCGGCACCATCGGCCTGGTGTCGCCGAAACGCACGGTCTACGGCTCGCTGACCACGCCTGATCCGATCGCGCTGCATCGCCAGCTCGACGAGATCACCCGCGATGGCGTCACGCATCTGGCATTCGAAGCGTCCTCGCACGGGCTCGACCAATATCGGCTTGACGGCGTGCGCATTGCCGCCGGCGGCTTCACCAATCTGTCGCGCGACCACATGGATTATCACCCCGACGTGGCGCACTATCTCAACGCGAAACTGCGGCTGTTCCGTGATCTGGTGATGCCCGACGGGGCAGCCGTGATTTCGGCTGATCATGATTGCTCGCCTGAGGTGATCGATGCGGCGCGCACGCGCAAGCTCAGGACCATCACGGTTGGCCGCAACGCCGACGGCGGAGATGGCATTCGCCTGCTCGACGCTTCGATCGAAGATTTTGCACAGAAGCTGACGATCGAGCACCGTGGCCGGAAGCGCGCTATCCATTTGCCGCTGGTCGGCGAGTTCCAGATCGAGAATGCGCTGGTGGCCGCAGGCCTTGCGATCGGCACCGGCAGCGACGCCGATGCCGTCTTTGCAAACCTCGAACATCTCGAGGGCGCCAAGGGACGGCTCGAACGTGTCGGTGAGCGCAACGGTGCGCCGATTTTCGTCGACTATGCGCACAAGCCGGACGCGCTCGCCAAGGCGCTGCAGGCGCTGCGGCCCTATGCGAAGCGCGCGCTGATCGTCGTCTTTGGCGCCGGCGGCGACCGCGACGCGGGCAAGCGTCCACTGATGGGCGCGATTGCCGCTGACAATGCCGACAGCGTCATCGTCACCGACGACAACCCGCGCAGCGAGAATCCGGCGGCGATCCGTGCGGCCATCCTCGGCGCCGCGAAGGGCGCGAGCGAAATCGGCGATCGCGCGGAAGCGATCAAGGCGACCATCGCGGCATTGCAGCCGGGCGATGTGCTCTTGATCGCCGGCAAGGGGCATGAGATCGGACAGATTATCGGCGACAAGACATTGCCGTTCAGCGATCATGAAGCCGTGGCCGCGGCGCTTGAAGCGAGGGGCGCATGAGCACAGCACTATGGACATCGGCTGCGATGGCGGAGGCGATGCACGCCGCGACACAGGGGCGCTTGCCGTCCGGCGTCACCGGCCTTTCCATCGACAGCCGCACCCTGCGGCCAAGCGAGGCCTATTTCGCCATCAAGGGCGACGTGCATGACGGCCACGATTTTGTCGAGGCCGCATTGAAGGCGGGCGCCGCGCTCGCGGTGGTCGAAAGCGCACAACGCGACAAGTACCCCGCCGATGCACCGCTCTTGATCGTCGACGACGTGCTCGCCGGTCTCGTCGATCTTGCCCATGCCTCTCGCGCGCGGCTCAACGCGAGGATCATCGCGGTCACCGGCTCGGTCGGCAAGACCTCGACCAAGGAAGCGCTGCGGCACGTGCTCTCGGCGCAAGGCGAGACGCATGCCTCGGTTGCTTCCTTCAACAATCACTGGGGCGTGCCGCTGTCGCTGGCGCGCTGTCCGGCGTCGGCGCGGTTTGCGGTGTTCGAGATCGGCATGAACCATGTCGGGGAGATCACGCCGCTGGTGAAGCTGGTGCGGCCGCATGTTGCCGTCGTCACCACCGTGGAGCCGGTGCATCTGGAGTTCTTCTCCGGCATCGAAGAGATCGCGGACGCCAAGGCGGAGATCTTTCTGGGTCTTGAGCCCGATGGCGCCGTCGTGCTCAACCGCGACAATGCGCAATTTGGAAGGCTGGAAGCCCGCGCGAAGGAACTCGGCATTTCACGCATCGTCGCCTTCGGCATGGACACGCAATCCGATGCGCGGCTTATCGACGTGTCGCTGCACGCGACTTGTTCCGTCGTACATGCCAACATCCTCGGCCACGACGTCACCTACAAGATCAGCATGCCCGGCCGCCATATGGCGATGAACTCGCTCGCCGTACTCGCCGGCGCATCGCTGATCGGGGCGGATCTTGCGCGCGCGGCCTTGTCGTTGTCGCAGCTCGAGGCTCCGGCGGGTCGTGGTGCGCGGCGCACCCTCGAGATCGGCGCTGGCGAGGCGACGCTGATCGACGAGAGCTATAATGCCAATCCGGCGTCGATGGCGGCTGCGCTGAACGTGCTCGGGCAGGCGCAGCTGGGTGCGCAGGGCCGCCGCATCGCGGTGCTCGGCGACATGCTCGAGCTCGGGCCGACCGGCCCTGCGCTGCATCGCGGCCTGGCCGAGGCTGTCAACGCCAACAATATTGATCTCGTCTATTGTTGTGGTCCGCTGATGCGCAACCTCTGGGACGCTCTTTCCACGGGAAGGCGGGGAGGCTATGCCGATAGCTCGGCGAGTCTGGAGACCCAGGCGGTCGCGGCCATCCGCCCCGGCGACGCTGTCATGGTCAAGGGATCGCTGGGTTCGAAGATGAAGCGGATCGTCAACGCGCTGGAAAAGCGCTTTCCCGGCAAAGCCGCGCATGAAGAAGCGGTATAGGCATATTGAATGTTTTATTGGCTGATCGACCTTTCCAACACGGTGCCCGGCTTCGGGGTGTTCCGGGGGGCGCTCAACGTGTTCCGCTACATCACGTTCCGCACCGGCGGGGCGATGGTGACGGGCGCGCTGTTCGTGTTCCTATTCGGGCCCTGGATCATCGATCATTTGCGGCTGCGCCAGGGCAAGGGTCAGCCGATCCGCACCGACGGCCCGCAATCGCACCTGATTACGAAGAAGGGCACGCCGACCATGGGCGGGCTGATGATCCTGTCCGGCGTGGTGGTGGCGACGCTGCTCTGGGCCAACCCGATCAATCCCTATGTCTGGATCGTGCTGGCGGTGACGCTGGGCTTCGGCTTCGTCGGCTTCTATGACGATTATCTGAAAGTCACCAAGCAGAGCCACAGTGGCTTTGCCGGCAAGCTGCGCCTTGCGATCGAGGCGATCATCGCGCTCGCCGCCTGTTACGCGCTGGTGCGGCTCGGGCGCGACGTGTCCTCGACCTCGCTCGCGATTCCCTTCTTCAAGGATGTGGTGTTCAATTTCGGCTGGTTCTTCGTGATCTTCGGCGCCTTCGTCATGGTCGGCGCGGGCAACGCGGTGAACCTGACCGACGGCCTCGACGGTCTCGCCATCGTTCCGGTGATGATCGCGGCCGCCAGCTTCGGCATGATCTCCTATCTCACCGGCAACGCGGTGTTCTCCGACTACCTGCAGATCAACTATGTCGCCGGCACCGGCGAGCTCGCGGTGCTCTGCGGCGCCGTGCTGGGTGCTGGTCTCGGGTTTCTGTGGTTCAACGCGCCGCCGGCGTCGATCTTCATGGGTGACACCGGCTCGCTCGCGCTCGGCGGCATGCTCGGGGCAACGGCGGTCGCCGTGAAGCACGAGATCGTGCTGGCGGTGATCGGCGGCCTGTTCGTGCTGGAGGCGGTTTCGGTGATCGTGCAGGTGGCCTCCTTCAAGCTCACCGGCAAGCGCGTGTTCCGGATGGCGCCGCTGCACCATCATTTCGAGCAGAAGGGCTGGACCGAGCCGCAGATCGTGATCCGCTTCTGGATCATCGCCGTGATGCTGGCGCTCGCCGGCCTCTCCACGTTGAAGCTGCGATGATCCCTGTCACCTCCTTCGCGGGCAAGACGGTCGCCGTGTTCGGTCTCGGCGGTTCGGGACTTGCGAGTTGCCATGCGCTGAAGGCGGGTGGGGCGGAGGTGATTGCCGGCGACGACAACTCCGACAACGTCGCCAAAGCCGCGCAGGCCGGCTTCGTCACCGCGGACCTGCGCTCGGTCTCCTGGGAGAATTTCGCCGCGCTGATCCTGACCCCCGGCGCGCCGCTGACCCATCCCGCGCCGCATTGGAGCGTGCTGCTGGCGCGCCAGGCCGGCGTCGAGGTGATCGGCGATGTCGAACTGTTCTGCCGCGAGCGCCAACGTCACGCGCCGCAAGCGCCGTTCGTCGCCATCACAGGCACCAACGGCAAGTCGACCACGACAGCGCTGATCGCCCATCTGATGAAGGTCGCCGGCTACGACACCCAGATGGGCGGCAATATCGGCACTGCGATCCTGTCGCTGGAACCGCCGCAGATGGGGCGCGTGCATGTGATCGAGATGTCGTCCTACCAGATCGACCTCACGCCCTCGCTCGATCCGTCCGTCGGCATCCTGCTCAATGTCAGCGAGGACCACATCGATCGCCACGGCACGCTGGAGAATTACGCCGCGGTCAAGGAGCGGCTGGTCGCGGGCGTGCAGCCGGGTGGCACCTCGATCGTCGGCGTCGACGACATCTTCTGCCGCAACATCGCCGATCGCCTCGATCGGGCGGGCAAGCGTGTGGTGCGGGTGTCCGTGAAGAACCCGCTGCCCGACGGCATCTATGTCGAGCACGAGACCATCGTGCTGGCGTCCGGCGCCGCGCGCAGCGAGATCGCGCGGCTGGGCGGCATCGGCTCGCTCCGCGGCCTGCACAACGCGCAGAACGCGGCATGCGCTGCGGCCTGCACGCTGGCGATGGGCATCTCGACGGATGTGCTGCAGAACGGCCTGCGTAGCTTTCCCGGCCTCGCCCACCGCATGGAGCAGGTCGGCCGCCGCGGCAATGTGCTGTTCGTCAACGACTCCAAGGGCACCAATGCGGATGCGGCAGCGCATGCGCTGTCGTCTTTCACTGACATTTTCTGGATCGCCGGCGGCAAGCCGAAGGCCGGCGGCATCACCAGCCTGACCGGTTATTTCCCGCGCATCCGCAAAACCTATCTGATCGGCGAGGCGGCGCAGGAATTTGCCGGCACGCTCGGCGAGGCCGTGCCGCACCAGATTTCGCAGACGCTCGATGTCGCAGTCGCCAACGCCGCGCGCGATGCGGAAGCCTCCGGCCTCACTGACGCGGTCGTCCTGCTGTCGCCGGCCTGCGCCTCCTTCGACCAGTACCGCAATTTCGAAATCCGCGGCGCCGCCTTCCGCGACCTCGTCACGGCACTGCCCGGCGTCAAGCCGGTGGTGATGTAGCCCGTCATGGCCGGGCTTGTCCCGGCCATCCACGTCTTCCCTTCGTTGCGGCGGCAAAGACGTGGATGCCCGGCACAAGGCCGGGCATGACGACGGGAGAGAGGTTCGCTCTATCTCCAAAGTTGCTCAATCCATTAACCCTTCGGAAACCATCCTCGTCCACCAATGGCCGTTACCTCGGCATTCTGGGGACGCCCATGCTCGCCCGTGATCAACGCACCCCGTTCTCCGACTGGTGGTGGACCATCGACAAGCCGCTGCTGGCGGCGGTCATCGCGCTGATGTTCGGCGGTGTCATCCTGTCGCTGGCGGCGAGCCCGCCGGTCGCGACCCGGATCGGGCTCGACCCGTTCCATTTCTTCAGCCGGCACGTGATGTTCCTGCTGCCATCCTTCATCGTGCTGATCACGGTCTCCTTCCTGTCGCCGCGCCAGATCCGGCGCGCCGCGATGGTGGTGTTCTTTGTCAGCATCGCGCTGATCGTGATGACCCTCCTGATCGGCCCGGAAGTGAAGGGCTCGCGGCGCTGGATCACGCTGGTCGGCGTCAACATCCAGGCTTCCGAATCGGCCAAGCCGGCCTTCGTCATCCTCGCGGCCTGGCTGTTTGCGGAATCGACCAGGCGCCCCGAGATGCCGGCGACCTCGATGGCGTTGGTGCTGCTGTTGATGCTGGTCTCGCTCTTGGTGATGGAGCCCGATTTCGGCCAGACCATGCTGATCCTGATGGTGTGGGGCGCGCTATTCTTCATCGCAGGCATGCGGATGATCTGGGTCGCCGGGCTTGCGGGCGCCGCGGGCCTTGGCCTGTTCAGCGCCTATCTGTTCGTTCCGCACGTCGCCGGCCGCATCAAGCGCTTCATGAATCCGGCCTCGGGCGACACTTTCCAGGTCGACATGGCGATGGAGGCGTTCTGGAATGGCGGCTGGTTCGGGCTCGGGCCGGGCGAGGGCATTGCAAAGCGCAGCCTGCCGGACAGCCACACTGACTTCGTCTTTGCGGTCGCCGCGGAAGAGTTCGGCATCATCCTTTGCCTTGCGCTGCTGGCGCTGTTCGCCTTCGTCGTGATCCGCACGCTCTCGCGCGCCTACACGACCGAGGACATGTTCGCGCGCTTTGCGGCGTCGGGGCTCGCAATTCTGTTCGGCGTGCAGGCTGCGATCAACATGGCGGTCAACCTGCAATTGATCCCGGCCAAGGGCATGACGCTGCCGTTCATCTCCTATGGCGGCTCGTCGATCGTCTCGCTCGCCTACGGCGTCGGCATGATGCTGGCCTTGACCCGGCAGCGCCCACGCACCGAGATCGAATCGACCAACGCGGCCAGCGCAGCGCCAGGCTACGCGTAGCTCATTCCGCCGTCATTGCGAGGAGCGAAGCGACGAAGCAATCCATAGTGTCGCAAGTGACGAAATGGATTGCTTCGCTTCGCTCGCAATGACGGCTAAATGCCAGTAGAAGCTCCGATATGGACAACGCGCCCCTCATCCTGCTTGCGGCCGGTGGCACCGGCGGCCATTTGTTCCCCGCCGAAGCGCTCGGCGTGGAACTGAACAGACGCGGCCTGCGCGTGCGGCTCGCGACCGACGCCCGCGCGCTGCGCTACAGCGGACTGTTCTCCAAGGACAATATCGATGTGGTGCCGAGCGAGACGGTGCGCGGACGCAATCCGATCTCGCTCGCCCGCACCGCGTTCACGCTGGGCTATGGCATCGTGGTTGCCGCCAATCTGGTGCGCCGATTGAAGCCGGCCGCGGTGGTCGGCTTCGGCGGCTATCCCACGGTGCCGCCGCTGCTCGCCGCGCGCCTGCTCGGCGTGCCCGGCATTATCCATGACGCCAACGCGGTGCTCGGCCGCGCCAATCGCTTCCTCTCCAGCCGCGTCAATGCGATCGCGACATCGCTGCCCGGCGTGCTCGACCGCGATCCGGCACTCGCCGCTAAGACCACCACCGTCGGCACGCCGATGCGGCCCACCGTCCTCGCAGCCGCCGCGGTGCCGTTTGCCTCGCCGGAACCGAACGGCCCGCTGCGCCTGCTTGTGGTCGGCGGCAGCCAGGGTGCGCGGGTGATGAGCGACATCGTGCCCGGTGCGATCGAAAAGCTCGAGCCGGCGCTGTGGAGCCGCCTGATCCTCACGCAGCAGGTGCGGGAGGAGGACATGGCGCGGGTGCGCGCGGTCTATGACCGCCTCAAGATCAATGTCGAGCTCGCGCCGTTCTTCACCGACCTGCCGGCAAGGTTAGCCGCCAGCCATCTCGTGATCTCGCGCTCCGGTGCCGGCACCGTCGCCGAACTCGCCGCGATCGGCCGGCCCTCGATCCTGGTGCCGCTGCCCGGCGCGATCGACCAGGACCAGTTCGCCAATGCCGGCGTGCTGTCGCAGGCCGGCGGCGCATTGCGGATTCCACAGGCCGAATTTACCCAGGACAGGTTGGCTGCTGAAATCTCTGCTTTGGCGGCCGAACCGGCGAAATTGACGGCAATGGCGTCCGCCGCGCGCGGCGCCGGTCGGCTCGACGCGGCGGAGCGACTGGCCGATCTGGTGGTGAAAGTGGCTGGAATTTAGGCGATTCTGCAGAAATTGCCCTTGTCATGCCCCGCGAAAGCGGGGCATCCAGTAATTTGCAGAGCCGATTTGAATCTCTCGGGCTGCGCAGAGTATCGAAGGATTGTCTCATGAGACTGCCGCGCGAGATCGGACCTATCCACTTCATCGGGATCGGCGGCATCGGCATGAGCGGCATTGCCGAGGTGCTCTGCAATCTCGGCTACACCGTGCAGGGCTCTGATGCTTCCGAGAGCGGCAATGTCGCGCGGTTGCGCGAGAAGGGCGTCAAGGTTTCGGTCGGCCACAAGGCCGAGAACGTCAACGGCGCCGACGTCGTCGTGGTCTCGACCGCGATCAAGCGCGATAATCCGGAATTGATGGCCGCCCGGGCGCAGCGCATTCCGGTGGTGCGCCGCGCCGAGATGCTCGCCGAATTGATGCGGCTGAAGAGCTGCGTTGCGATCGCCGGCACCCATGGCAAAACCACGACCACCTCGATGGTTGCAGCCCTGCTCGATGCCGGCGATTTCGATCCGACCGTGATCAATGGCGGCATCATCAATGCCTACGGCACCAATGCGCGGCTCGGCGCCGGCGACTGGATGGTGGTGGAAGCCGACGAAAGCGACGGCACGTTCCTGAAGCTGCCGACGGACGTCGCCATCGTCACCAATGTCGACCCCGAGCATCTCGATCACTTCGGGACCTTCGAGGCGGTGCAGGACGCATTCCGCGCCTTCGTCGAGAACGTGCCGTTCTATGGCTTTGCGGTGATGTGCATCGACCATCCCGTGGTGCAGACGATCGTCGGCCGCATCGAGGATCGCCGCATCATCACCTATGGTGAAAATCCGCAGGCCGATGCGCGACTGGTCGACCTGCAGCCGATACCCGGCGGCTCCAAGTTCAAGGTCGCCTTCCGCAACCGCAAGACCGACGTGACGCACGAGATATCGGACATCGTGCTGCCGATGCCGGGTCGCCACAATGCGTCGAACGTCACCGCGGCGATCGCGGTCGCGCATGAGCTCGGCATTTCCGACGAAGCGATCCGCAAGGCCATCGCAGGCTTCGGCGGCGTGAAGCGGCGCTTCACCCGGACCGGCGAGTGGAACGGCGTCATCGTGATCGACGATTACGGCCACCATCCCGTCGAGATCGCCGCGGTGCTGAAAGCTGCGCGCGAGTCCTACGGCGGCAAGATCATCGCCGTGGTGCAGCCGCATCGTTTCACCCGCCTGCAGTCGCTGTTCGAGGAATTCTGCACCTGCTTCAACGATGCCGACGCGGTTGTCGTCGCCGAGGTCTATCCGGCCGGCGAGGCGCCGATCCCGGGCATTGACCGCGATCATTTCGTGCTCGGCCTGCGCGCGCACGGCCATCGCGACGTGATCCCGCTGCCGAATGCCGGCGAGCTTGCGAAGATCGTTCGCGGCCTTGCCAAGCCCGGCGATCTCGTCGTGTGCCTCGGCGCCGGCAACATCACGCAATGGGCTTACGCATTGCCCGGCGAATTGAAGGCGCTGGGCTAGCGTGGCCGGTTTCCCCGACATCGCCCTCGAACTGAAAGCCGCGATGCCGGACTTGCGCGGGCGGCTCTTGGCAAACCAGTCGCTGGCGGAACTGACGTGGTTTCGCGTCGGCGGACCGGCGCAGGTGCTGTTCACGCCGGCGGACGAGGACGACCTCGCTTATTTCCTGGCGCGCCTGCCGCAGGATTTGCCGGTTTATGTCGTCGGCGTCGGCTCGAACCTGATCGTGCGCGATGGCGGGATGCCGGGCGTCGTGATCCGCCTCGCGCCGCGCGCATTCGGCGAGACCAGGGCCGAAGGCGACATCGTCAGCGCCGGCACTGCTGCGCTCGACAAGCGCGTGGCCGAGACGGCGGCGGCTGCAAATATCGGCGGCATGGAGTTCTTCTTCGGCATCCCCGGCACTGTCGGCGGTGCGCTGCGCATGAATGCGGGTGCCAACGGCGGCGAGACCAAGGATGTGCTGCTGGACGCCACCGGCATTGGCCGCGACGGCACTAGGCATGTCTTCACCAATGCCGACATGAAATTCGTCTACCGGAGCAGCGGCGTCGATCCCTCGATCATTTTCACCTCCGCGCGCTTTCGCGGCAGGATCACCGCGCCCGAGGCGATCCGCGCGCGCATGAACGAGGTGCAGACCCACCGCGAGACCGCGCAGCCGATTCGCGAGAAGACGGGCGGCTCGACGTTCAAGAACCCGCCGGGCAACAGCGCCTGGAAATTGATCGATGCCGCCGGTTGCCGCGGCCTGCGCGTCGGCGGCGCCCAGGTCTCGGCGATGCACTGCAATTTCCTCATTAACACCGGCAATGCCACCGGACACGATATCGAAACGCTCGGCGAAACCGTGCGGCAGCGGGTGAAAGAGACGTCGGGAATCGAGCTACACTGGGAAATCAAGCGAATCGGGATCGAGCGAAGCTGATGCGAACGACCATTCTCTTCGGCGGCAGCAACAAGGAACGCCTCGTCTCGGTGGCAAGCGCGCAGGCGCTGCATCAGGCTTTGCCGGAAGCCGATCTCTGGTTCTGGGACGTGGCCGACAATGTCCATGTCGTGCGGTCCGAGCAGCTTCTCGAACATGCGAGGCCCTTCCAGGACGAGTTCAGGCCCGGCACCCGCGGCGTCCCGCTCGCGCAAGCGCTTGACCAGGCTGCCCGCGAGGATCGCGTGCTGGTGCTTGGCCTGCACGGCGGGAGCGCCGAGAACGGCGAATTGCAGGCGATGTGCGAGATGCGCGGCATCCCCTTCACCGGTTCGGGTTCGGCGTCCTCGCATCTTGCCTTCGACAAGGTCGCGGCGAAGCGATTCGCGGCGATTGCGGGCGTGCCGGCGCCGGGCTGCATCGCGCTGGACGAGATTGACGCTGCCTTCGCCGAATATGGCAGGCTGATCGCCAAGCCTGCGCGCGACGGATCGAGCTACGGCCTGATCTTCGTCAATGCGAAGCAGGACATCGTTGCCGTCCGCAACGCCGCCAGGACGGAGGACTATCTGATCGAGCCGTTCGTTGCGGGCGTGGAGGCAACCTGCGGCGTGCTGGAGCGCTCCGACGGCGCAATCTTCTCGCTGCCGCCGATCGAGATCGTGCCGGCGGAGGGCGCGTTCGACTACACCGCAAAATACCTGCTCAAATCGACCCAGGAGATCTGCCCCGGGCGCTTTTCGCCTGATATCAGCGCCGCGATCATGGACCTCGCGCTCCGCGCCCACCGGGCGCTGTCCTGCAGCGGCTATTCCCGCACCGACTTCATCGTCTCCGCCAAGGGGCCGATCTATCTGGAGACCAATACGCTGCCTGGGCTGACCAAGGCCTCGCTCTACCCGAAGGCGCTCAAGGCGCAGGGCATCGAATTCGTCGATTTCCTGCACGAACAGATCGAATTGGCCAAGCGGCGGGCGGTTAGGGTGGGTTAGTTAGCGCCATCCCTCCGTCCGTCATTCCGGGGCGCGCGAAGCGCGAACCCGGAATCCATCGGGCCGCAGCGCTGCTGGCGAAATGGATTCCGGGCTCGATGCTTCGCATCGCCCCGGAATGACGGGGGGAGCGTGTAGAAGCGTCGGGAACCGGGTTCCATCCCGAATCGGCCCCCGGGATTGCTAAAATCCTAAGGATTGCGTGGCAAAGTACGCACATTGCTCATCAAAACCTGTTCTGCGTTAACCGCTTTTACCTTTTGTTTACCAGGAAGTCCGAAGGTTAACGCCGGCGGCGCATGTAGCGCTTGGCTGCCGGGCGTGAGCTGTCGCGGGAACTTTCACTTCGACACGCGTAACGAGGGACAGGGGGCCTTTCTTACTGGCTTCGACACCCAGGCCGGCATCACCGAGACGTTGTGTGCGCCAGGACCCGCAAACGTGTTGCGGGCACAAGATTTGACGAGCTCGTGCAATGGATGGTGCAGGCCGCCTCACTCGATCACTGCGATCGCTGAGGCCCGAAGCTGACCTGAAAGCAGCCGCTATTGGAGCGGCGGTGCTGCTGCGCGAGTATTTTGCCCGCCGTCGTGCCCGCCGCGCCCCGCCCGTGATCGATCGCGATCCGCCCAGCCGCTTCATCCTTCTGATCGAGCGCTATCTGCCGCGCCGCGTCGGTCTTGCCGCCACCGTCTTCATCCTGCTCGGCAGCGCCGGCCTCGGCATCGTCAAGGGCGGCCATGTCGACGAATTCGTGACGGGACTTTCGGATGCGCGCAACGCGCTCGGGAACTCGGCAGGCTTCCGAATCACCACCGTGGCCATCAACGGCCGCAAGCAGTTGAGCCAGGACGAGGTGCTGGCGATCGGCGGCGTCAATGGCCGCTCCTCGCTGTTGTTCCTGGATGCCGCGACCGTGCGTGATCGGCTGAAGGCCAATCCCTGGATCGCCGACGCGACGATCCTGAAGCTTTATCCGGGCCAGCTCCAGATCGACATCGTCGAGCGCAAGGCGTTCGCGCTGTGGCAGCAGGATGGGCGCCTGTCGGTGGTCGCGGATGATGGCGCGGTCCTCGAGCCCTACGTGTCGCGCCGCTTTCTCACGTTGCCGCTCGTGGTCGGCAAGGGGGCCGAGACCAGGGCCAAGGATTTCCTGGCGCTGCTCGATCGCTATCCGCAGGTGCGCTCGGTGACCAAGGCCGCGATCTTCGTCGGCGAACGGCGCTGGAACCTGCGGCTCAAGGATGGCCTCGACATCCGCCTGCCCGAGAACGACGTCGGCAATGCGCTCGCCGCGCTCTCCAAGCTCGACAAGGAAGACCGGCTGTTCTCGCGCGACATCGTCGCCGTCGACATGCGCCTGCCTGACCGGTTGACGGTGCAACTGTCCGAGGACGCGGCAAAGGCGCGCGAGGAGCTGTTCAAGGACAAGAAGTCCAAGAAGAAGGGCGGTGACGCATGACCGTCCTCGATCGCAATCTGACGCCGAAGACACGCCCGATGGCCCACAAGCGCACCGCGCTTGTGGCTTCGCTCGATATCGGCACCAGCAAGATCGCCTGCATGATCGCGCGGCTGAAGCCGTCGCCGCCGAGCGAAGCCCTGCGCGGCCGCACCCATGCGGTGGAATTGATCGGCTACAGCCAGATCCAGTCGCGCGGCGTCAAGGCCGGCGCGGTGGTCGATCTCGCCGAATGCGAAAAGGCGGTGCGTCATGCGGTGGCGCTTGCCGAGCGCATGGCCAAGGTCCGTGTCGAATCCGTGCTGCTGCCGGTTGCCGGCGGCCGGCCTGCGGGCCAGCTCGTCGAGGCTGCTGCCGACATTCGCGGCGGCTCGGTGACGGAAGCCGACATCAGCCGCGTCACCACAGCCGGCATGATCCACGCGACCGCCCATGGGCGGACCGTGCTGCACGCGCTGCCGGTCGGCTACGCGCTCGATGGGGTCAAGGGAATCCGCGATCCGCGCGGCATGGTGGCGCGCCAGTTCGGCGTCGACATGAACGTCGTCACGGCCGACGCCACCGTTGCCAAGAACCTGATGCTCGTGGTCGAGCGTTGCCACCTCAATGTCGAGGCGATGGCGGCAAGCTCCTATGTCGCCGGCCTCTCGGTGCTCACCGATGACGAAGCCGATCTCGGCGCCGCCGTGGTCGAGATGGGCGCCGGCTCGACCACGATCGCGACCTATTCGGGCGGACGCTTCGTGCATGCGTCGGGATTTGCGCTCGGCGGGCAGCACATCACGATGGATCTCGCGCGTGGCATCGGCGCGTGCATTGCGGATGCCGAGCGAATCAAGACGTTATATGGCACCGTGCTGACTGGCGGCTCGGATGCGCGCGAGCTGATGTCGGTCCCGACCGCCGGCGACGAACGCGATACGCCGCAGATCGTCTCCCGCGCCACGATTGCGAACATCGTCCGGCATCGCGCCGAGGAGATTTTTGAGATGGTCCGGGACCGGCTCAAGGCCTCCCCGTTTGCGGCAGAGCCGAGGGCGCGGGTCGTGCTCAGCGGCGGCGCCGCGCAGCTCACCGGCATGATCGAGCTCGCCACCCGCATTCTCAATCGGCCGGTGCGGATCGGCCGTCCGCTCGGCTTCGGCCGTCTGCCCAACGAGGCCAAGGGGCCGTCGTTCGCGGTGCCCACCGGGCTTCTGGTCTATCCGCAATACGCTCACCTCGAACATGTTGAACCGCGGCACACGCGGCAGCTCAAGACAGGGACTGACGGTTATTTCGGAAAGGTCGGACGATGGCTTCGCGAGGGCTTCTGATGACCACTCATAAGGCCCACAAGATTTTCACCAGCTCCCGCGGCCGCAGGCCGGGGCGAACCTACGCGCGCGCGTAATCGAGAGGCAACCATGGCACTCAATCTGACCCCTCCTGACATCAGCGAGCTGAAACCGCGGATCACCGTCTTCGGCGTCGGTGGCGCTGGCGGCAATGCCGTCAACAACATGATCACCGCCGGGCTGCAGGGCGTTGATTTCGTCGTCGCCAATACAGACGCGCAGGCGCTGACCATGTCGAAGGCGCAGCGCATCATCCAGATGGGCACGCAGGTGACCCAGGGCCTCGGCGCCGGCTCGCAGCCGGATGTCGGCGCGGCCGCCGCGCAGGAGGTCATCGACGAGCTCCGTGATCACCTCACCGGCGCCAACATGGTGTTCGTCACCGCAGGCATGGGCGGCGGCACCGGCACCGGCGCTGCTCCCGTGATCGCCAAGACCGCGCGCGAGATGGGCATCCTCACCGTCGGTGTGGTGACCAAGCCGTTCCACTTCGAAGGCCAGCGCCGCATGCGCACCGCCGAGAACGGCATCTCCGAGCTGCACAAGGTGGTCGACACGCTGCTGATCATCCCGAACCAGAACCTGTTCCGGGTCGCCAACGAGAAGACCACCTTCGCCGACGCTTTTGCGATGGCCGACCAGGTGCTCTATTCGGGCGTTGCCTGCATCACCGACCTGATGGTCAAGGAAGGCCTGATCAACCTCGACTTCGCCGACGTCCGCGCCGTGATGCGCGAGATGGGCAAGGCGATGATGGGCACGGGCGAGGCGACCGGTGAGAAGCGCGCGCTCACCGCCGCCGAGGCCGCGATTGCCAATCCGCTGATCGACGACTCCTCGATGAAGGGTGCCAGGGGCCTCCTGATCTCGATCACCGGCGGCAAGGATCTCACTTTGTTCGAGGTCGACGAGGCCGCCACCCGCATCCGCGAGGAGGTCGACCCCGACGCCAACATCATCGTCGGCGCCACCTTCGACGAGACGCTCGACGGCATCATCCGCGTCTCCGTGGTTGCGACCGGCATCGAGCAGGCCGCGATCGCCCGCAACGCCGCCGCCGCGGCCCCCGCTGCGCCTGCGCCGACCGGCAACGGTTCGCCCGAGAGCCGGCTCGCCGACCTGACCGCGCGGCTGCGCGCCGACAACCAGCGCCTGGCCGAGCGTGCCCATAAGCTGGAAGCCGGCGGCGCCCCGATGGCTGCGCCCGCCGCGCCGGCGCCTGCCGCCCCGCCGCCGCTGCGCCAGCAGGGCAGCGTCGAGCGTGCCGCGCTCGCCGCCATCGCCGCCGCCGTGTCGCCGGAACAGCAGGCCGCGCCGATGCAGCCGGCGTCCTATGGCGACGTCACCGTCCGTCCGATCGCGCAGAAGCCGACCCTGTTCCCCGATCCGGAAACGACCAGGGTCGAGCCCCATGAGCCGGCGACGCCGGAAAACTTCATTCCGCCGACCGCCGAGCGGCCGCCGGTGCGCACGCCGCGGATGCCGAAGTTCGAGGACCTGCCGATGCCGGCCCAGGCGGAGATTCGCCAGGCCCGCGGCGAGGCCGAGGAGGAGCATCCGCAGAAGACCCGGCTGTCGCTGTTGCAGCGGCTCGCCAATGTCGGCCTCGGCCGCCGGGAGGAGGAGAGCGAACCGCCGGTGGCGGCCCGCGCCTCCGGACCGGCCATGCCGCCGCTGCCCGAGCGCAAGCCGCAACGCAGCGTGGCGCAGCAAATGGCGGCGCACGATCCGGTATCAGAGTATGCGAAGCGTCCGGCGCCCCAAGGATTGGATGCCCATGGACGGCCGGCACCTGTTGCGCCGACGCCACAGGGAGACGATCATCTTGATATCCCGGCCTTCCTGCGCCGGCAGGCAAACTGAGCTTTGTTACAGTCCTGACCATCCACAGAGCCCCGGCGGAACCCGCCGGGGCTCTTTTCTTTTACCGTCTCCGCAGTCGTAGACCGGCAAACAAGTAACTGAAATTAAATGATTAATCAGGTATTCCATGACTTGGTCATGGTACCGAAAGGGTGTCCGGCCGCTCCGCAATTTGGTTAAGCCTTGGCGCGATTGCGGCGGAGATGGGGTAACAATCGGTAAAGAAGCGTGAGTTGTACGCTTTCGGGCGGTGACTATGGTCTGTCCAACTTTGGGGATGCCTAAGCGAGTCGGTTGGGGAAGTAAGGCCGCCTCGTCTTAGGTTACGTCGGGTAGTGGGCGCATATCGGATGAAATTGAGCCGTCAAACAACGCTTCGGTCGCAGGCCACCGTGACGGGCGTCGGCGTTCACTCCGGTTTACCGGTCAGCCTGACCATTGGACCTGCTCCCGTTGACACCGGCTACACTTTTATCCGGACGGGTCTCGACGGGGCCGACCGCGAAGTTCACGCCACCGCCGACGCCGTGATCGCGACTGAATTCGCGACCGTCCTGGGCGACCGCGAGGGACCGCTGGTATCGACCGCCGAACATGTGCTGGCTACGCTGCGCGGCATGGGTGTCGACAACGCCACCATCGAAATCGACGGTCCGGAAGTGCCGATCATGGACGGCAGCGCTGCGGCCTTTGTCGCCGCGGTCGATCAGGCTGGTATCGTCACCCAATCCGCCGCCCGCCGCGTTCTCCAGGTCCTGAAGCCGGTGCAGGTCGCGATCGGCGACTGCTTCGGTGAGTTCCGTCCCTTTGCCGGCGGCTTCCGCGCTGAAGTCGAGATCGACTTCGCCAATCCCTTGATCGGCCGCCAGAGCTACTGCTTCGATCTTTCCGCCGAGAGCTTCCGTCGCGAGATTTCGCGTGCGCGCACCTTCGGCTGCATGAACGACGTGGCGCGGCTGTGGAGCGCAGGTTTCGCGCTTGGCGCCTCCTTCGAAAACTCGGTGGTGTTCGACGAGACTCGTCTGCTCAACACCGAAGGTCTGCGGTTCCGTGATGAATGCGTCCGCCACAAGGTGCTGGATGTGGTCGGCGATCTCGCGCTGGCCGGCCTCCCGATCCTCGGCGCCTATCGCTCGGTTCGCGGTGGTCACAAGCTGAACCACGCGGCGCTGACCGCGCTGCTTTCCGATCGCAGCGCCTGGCGGGTGGTCGAATCGGAGACCGCACGTCGTTCGCGCACCGTCGCCGAAGCCGGCAGTGCCACCGTCGGCGGCCTGATCGCGCCGGCCTACGGCCCGGACGTGTCCTAAACACGCTTTCCATTAGCGTTTTTCCGCAATTTCCGCAGTAACCACAGCCGATCACGACCGTCTTGGGGCCGCCTTAATCCGGGCGGATTGGCTCCGTATTCGGTTGGTCCAAGGTCGTTTTTCGGCTAGACAGGCCTGCGGTTGCACGGGGCAGCACAGGCGCGGGGAAAATTTCCGTCCATGGCCTCGTTCGTGGACAGATCGCCATCAATCGCTTCCAAGGCGCCGGGTTCTCACATTCATGCCGTTATCGCGTAGCACGCACGAATCATGCACCTCATCGGCCGGCCGCGCCGGATGGGCGTCATTGTTGCGGCTGGCCGCGGGCCTGATCGTGCTGGCGCTGCCGTTGGGTGGCTGCGGTACCGGTCCGCTGTGGGACAAGTTCCTGGCCAAGGACGACACCTTCGTCGAGGAGCCCGCGGACAAGCTCTACAATGAGGGCTTGTACCTGATGAACCAGCGCAAGGATCCTCGTGCGGCCTCGAAGAAGTTCGAGGAGGTGGACCGGCAGCATCCCTATTCCGATTGGGCGCGCAAATCGCTCCTGATGTCGGCCTATTCCTCCTACCAGCAAGGCGACTACGATACCTGCATCGGCTCGGCGACGCGTTACGTCACCTTGCATCCCGGCAGTCCGGATGCTGCCTACGCGCAATACCTGATCGCAGCCTCGCATTACGACCAGATCCCGGACATCACCCGCGACCAGACCCGGACCGAAAAGGCGATCGCGGCTCTGGAAGAGGTGATTCGCAAATATCCGACCTCGGAATATGCGACCTCCGCCAAGGCCAAGCTCGAAGGCGCGCGCGACCAGCTCGCCGGCCGCGAGATGAATGTCGGGCGCTACTACATGGAGCGGCGCGACTTCACCGCCGCAATCAACCGCTTCAAGACCGTGGTTACGCAGTATCAGACCACCCGGCATGTCGAGGAGGCCTTGGCGCGGCTCACCGAGGCCTATATGGCGATCGGCATCCCGAGCGAGGCCCAGACCGCAGCCGCCGTGCTTGGGCACAATTTTCCTGACAGCCGCTGGTACAAGGACGCCTATAATCTAGTAAGGTCCGGCGGTCTCGAGCCGAGCGAGAATCAGGGTTCCTGGATCAGCAGGACCTTCAAGAAGATATTATAGGCCTGGAATAGTCCTCACATGCTGGCGCGTCTGTCGATCCGTGACATCGTCCTGATCGAACGGCTCGATATCGAATTCTCCCGTGGCCTTGCGGTGCTGACCGGCGAAACCGGCGCGGGCAAATCGATCCTGCTCGATGCGTTCGCGCTGGCCCTCGGCGGCCGCGGCGATGCCGGGCTGGTGCGGCACGGCGCCGAGCAGGGGCAGGTGACGGCGACCTTCGACGTGCCCAAAAATCATCCGGCGGCAAAGCTGCTGGCCGATAACGGGCTCGACGACAACGGCGAGATGATCCTGCGCCGCGTGCAGCTCGCCGACGGCCGCACCCGCGCCTTCATCAACGACCAGGCGATCTCCGTGCAGACCCTGAAGGCAGTGGGCGCCGCACTGGTCGAAATCCACGGCCAGCATGACGAGCGCGCCCTGGTCGATGCCTCGACCCATCGGCGGCTGCTTGACGCCTTTGCCGGGCTCGAGAAGGACGTGGCGGCGCTGGAGTCGCTGTGGGAGGCACGGCGCAGCGCCAACGCCGCGCTGGAGGAGCATCGCGCCGGCATGGAACGCGCCGCGCGCGAGGCCGATTATCTGCGCCACGCCTCGCAGGAACTGAAGACGCTGGCGCCGAAGGACGGCGAGGAGACCGAGCTCGCGGGCCGCCGCACCACCATGATGCAGGGCGAGAAGATCGCCACCGACCTGCGGGAGGCGCAGGAGGCGATCTCGGGCCCGCATTCGCCGGTGGCCGCGCTGTCGGCCGCCGTGCGCCGCCTGGAGCGCCGCGCTGCCAGCTCGCCGGCGCTGGTGGAGCCCGCGGTGAAGGCGATCGATACCGCCATCAACGCGCTCGAAGAGGCCGACCAGCACCTCAACGCTGCGCTTGCGGCCGCTGATTTCGATCCGGCCGAGCTCGAGCGCATCGAGGAGCGCCTGTTCGCGCTGCGCGCCGCTTCGCGCAAATATGCGACCCCGGTCGATGGACTGGCCGCGCTCGCCAGCAAATATGCCGCCGACGTCGCGCTGATCGATGCCGGAGCCGACCAGTTGAAGAAGCTCGAAGCCGCGGCAGCGGAAGCCGATAAGCGCTACGGCGCGGCGGCAACAAGACTGTCGGCGGTGCGGACCAAATCCGCCGAAAAGCTCAATAAGGCCGTCAACGCCGAACTGGCGCCGCTGAAGCTCGAGCGCGCGAAATTCATGACGCAGGTCGAGACCGATGCGACCTCCCCCGGGCCGGAAGGCATCGATCGCGTCGAGTTCTGGGTCCAGACCAATCCGGGGACAAAACCGGGGCCGCTGATGAAGGTCGCTTCCGGCGGCGAGCTGTCGCGCTTTTTGCTGGCGCTGAAGGTCGTGCTGTCCGACCGCGGCTCGGCGCCGACGCTGGTGTTCGACGAGATCGACACCGGCGTTGGCGGCGCTGTGGCGGACGCGATCGGCGCGCGGCTGTCGCGGCTCGCCGACAAGGTGCAGGTGATGGCGGTGACGCATGCGCCGCAGGTCGCAGCCCGCGCCAGTCAGCACTTGCTGATTTCCAAGGACGCGCTCGACAAGGGCAAGCGCGTCGCCACCCGCGTCAACGCGCTTGCCGCCGACCACCGCCGCGAGGAAATCGCCCGCATGCTCGCCGGCGCCGAGATCACCGCCGAAGCAAGGGCGGCGGCGGAGCGCCTGTTGCGCGCGGCAACCGCGTGATCGTGCGCCATGGCCAAGGCAGCAAAAGCGCGCGCACTCCCCGACGTCGACAAGCTCACCAAGGCGCAGGCCAAGGTCGAGCATACGCGGCTCGCGCTCGAACTGGAGGCGCATGACCGGCGCTATTACCAGGAAGACGCGCCGACCGTCACCGACGCCGAATACGACGCGCTGCGTCAGCGCTACAACGCGATCGAGAAGCGCTTTCCCGACTTCGTCACCCCTGATTCGCCGTCGCAGAAGGTCGGCGCCGCGCCGTCGGGACGATTCAAGAAGGTGCGGCATTCGTTGCCGATGCTCTCCCTCGACAACGCCTTTGCCGAAGGCGACCTGCGCGACTTCGTCGACCGCATCGTGCGCTTCCTCAGGCTCAGTGACGACAAGATCGATTTCTCCGCCGAGCCGAAGATCGACGGATTGTCGATGTCGCTGCGCTATGAGGGCGGCGAGCTCGTCACCGCCGCGACCCGCGGCGATGGCGCCGAGGGCGAGGACGTCACCGCCAACATCCGAACGCTGGAGGATGTCCCGCAGAAGCTGAAAGGCCGCAACGTGCCTGACATCTGCGAGGTGCGCGGCGAAGTCTACATGACCAAGAGGGCCTTCCTCGCGCTCAACGAACGCCAGAAGGCTGCCGGCGACACCGTCTTCGCCAATCCGCGCAATTCGGCCGCGGGCTCGCTGCGTCAGAAGGATCCGACCATCACCGCCTCGCGGCCGCTCGGCTTCTTCGCCTATGCCTGGGGCCAGATGAGCGCGATGCCGGAGGACACGCAGAGCGGCATGATCCATTGGTTCGAGCGCTGCGGCTTCAAGACCAATCCGCTGACCAAGCTCTGCCACTCCGTCGACGAGCTGCTCGCATTCCATCGCAAGATCGAGGAGCAGCGCGCCGAGCTCGACTACGATATCGACGGCGTTGTCTACAAGGTCGACCGGATCGACTGGCAGGAGCGGCTCGGCTTCGTGTCACGCACGCCGCGCTGGGCGATCGCGCATAAATTCCCGGCTGAGCGCGCGATGACCGTGCTGCGCGATATCGAGATCCAGGTCGGGCGCACCGGCTCGTTCACGCCGGTCGGCAAGCTCGAGCCGGTCGGCGTCGGCGGCGTCATCGTGCAGAACGTCACGCTGCACAACGAGGATTACATCAAGGGCATCGGCGGTCACGGCGAGCAGCTTCGCGAAGGGCGCGATATCCGGATCGGCGACACCGTCGTGGTCCAGCGCGCCGGGGACGTGATCCCGCAGGTGGTCGATGTCGTCATCGACAAGCGGCCGAAGAACGCCAAAGAGTTTCATTTCCCGAAGAAGTGCCCGTGCCCGCTGCATACTGACGTGGTGCGCGAGGAGACCGCGACGGGCGAGGAGGGCGCGCGCGCCCGCTGCACCGGCGAGTTCGCCTGTCCGTTCCAGAAGATCGAGCACCTGAAGCTGTTCGTCTCGCGCCGCGCCTTCGACATCGACGGCCTCGGCGAGAAGCAGCTCGAATTTTTCTTCGAGAAGGAATGGGTGCGGGAGCCCGCCGACATCTTCACGCTGCCCAAGCGCAACCAGAAGCTCAAGCTCGAGGCGATCGAGGGGTACGGCGAGACCTCGGTGCGCAACCTGTTCGCCGCGATCGAGCACCGGCGCCGGATCGCGCTCGAACGCTTCATCTACGCGCTCGGCATGCGCCATGTCGGCGAGACCACGGCGCTGGCGCTCGCGCGCGGCTATGGCTCGTGGGAGGCGTTCCACGATGCCTGCCTGCGCGTCGCCAATGGTGACGAGGAGGCGATTGCCGAGATGGATGCGCTCGACCAAATCGGCGACACCGTGATCAAGAGCGTTGCCGCCTATTTCGGCGAGAGCCACAACCGCGGCATCGTCGAGCGTCTGGTCAAGGAGCTCGACGAGATCATCGATACCGAAAAGCCCAAGAGCAATTCAGCGATCGCCGGCAAGACCGTCGTGTTCACCGGCTCGCTGGAGAAGATGACGCGCGACGAGGCCAAGGCGACCGCCGAGCGACTGGGCGCGAAGGCGGCCAGCTCGGTGTCGAAGAAGACGGACTATGTGGTTGCAGGTCCCGGTGCAGGATCGAAGCTCGCCGAAGCGCAGAAGCACGGCGTGGCCGTGCTGACCGAGGACGAGTGGCTGAAGCTGATCGGGGAGTGAGCCCATTCCTCCGTCATGGCCGGGCTTGTCCCGGCCATCCACGTCTTTCGTCTCGGGCATCTGTGCTGCGTGGATGCCCGGGACAAGCCCGGGCATGACGAGTTTGTTGCGGCGCTGGAGGTCAACAGCTACATCATCCCCGCCTCGTCCCCTTCCGCTTCCTCGATCATCTCCCCGCTCACCACCGTGTTCCGCTTCGGCACCAGGAAGATCATGCTCGAGGCACATGCGATCGAGATGATGAGGATGGCGGTCGTCAGCGGCAGCGTGGTGGTGGAGTGGCCGCCGAGATAGGCGCCGAACTGCGACACCAGCGAGCCGATGCCCTGCTGCAGGAATCCCATCGCGCCGGAGGCGGTGCCGGCGGCTTCGGGGCGGACGCTGATCGCGCCGGCCGCCGAGTTCGCCATCACGAAGGCGTTGCCGGCCATCACGATCATCTGGGTGCCGAACAGCCAGAGCGGGGCCTGGTTGACCCCCGTAAGGCTCAAGACGAGGTTCAACAGGCTGCCGCCGAGTTGCAGCGCGAGCCCGAACCAGATCAGCCGTTCCAGCGAATGGCGCGGTGCGAAGCGCACGCAGAGCAGATTGCCGACCAGATAGGCAAAGCCCGTGGTCGCGAACCACGCGCCATATTCGGCGCTGCTGCGTCCCATCTGGGTGACCACGATGTAGGGTCCGCCGCCGGCGAAGGTGAAGATGATCTGCGAGGCCAGCACCTGGCACAGCACATAGCCGATGAAGGCGCGGCTCCTGATCAGGCTGCCGACATCGCGGCGGAAGTTGCTGTCTTCGCTGCGGACGCGGCGCGTCTCCGGCAGCGCCAGCGCGATGCCGACGGCCACCGCGAGCGAGCCGGCGGTAATGGCATAGAAGATCGCGCGCCAGCCGAACGCGGTCTCGAGCAGGCCGCCGGTGAGCGGGCTCAGCATCTGCGCGATCATCATCACGGCGATCACCAGGCTGATCATGGCGCCGACGCGGTCGCGGCTGTAGAGATCGCGGATGATGGCGCGGCTCACCACCATGCCGCTGGCGCCGCCGAGCGCCTGGAAGAAGCGCGCCGCGATCAGTTGCGGCAGGGTTTCCGCAAAAATGCTGCCGATACCAGCCACCACCATCAGGCCGAGGCCGGCCAGCAGCACCGGCCGCCGTCCGAACTTGTCCGACAGCGGCCCCATGATGAGCTGCCGAGCAGGCGATGCCGACCATGAACAGCGACACCGTCATCTGCGCGATCGAGATGTCGCGGCCGAACGTCGTCGCCAGCACCGGCAGCGCCGGCACCAGCATATAGAGCGAGATCGGCGCCACGCCCGTCATGGCGACGAGCAACAGCAGCATGAGCTTCGATGTCGCGATGTCCTTCGTTGCCGCCTCGGGCGGCTTGCCCATCACGCCATGCATTCAGCTTCGTGTCCTTTCGTGGGGGCGAATGTAACGAGATGCGCAAGCGCGAACATGGATGTTTCAGCATGCGGCTATGTCGATTCCGGGAGGCGCCTGTGGTGAGATGTCGAACAGCGTGGCCTCATCCTTCGAGACGCCGCTTCGCGGCTCCTCAGGATGAGGGGCTGGTCTCTCCCTCATGGTGAGGAGCGCGGCAGGCCGCGCGTCTCGAACCATGAGGCCACCGCAGCCAGATGAAAGTTCTAGTGGAGGGCCGCCGTCGCCTCATCGAGCCACAGCTTCGTGGCGTCATCGTCGAGCCGCGGGCGTACCTCGGCCCTGACGCGGGCATGGTAGTCGTTGAGCCACTTCAGCTCGGCCTCGCTGAGCATCGTCACGTCGATCAGCCGGCGATCGATCGGTGCCAGCGTCAGCGTGTCGAATCCGTTCATCGGCTTTTCGGCGCCTGATATTTCGATGCCGATCACGAGCTCGAGGTTCTCGATCCGGATGCCGTAAGCATCGGTCTTGTAGTAGCCGGGCTCGTTGGAGAGGATCATGCTGCGCTTCAGCGGCGTGGTGCCGAGCTTTGAGATTCGCGCCGGCCCCTCATGCACGGAAAGATAGCTGCCGACGCCATGGCCGGTGCCGTGCTCGAAATCGATGCCGGCCTGCCAGAGATATTGCCGCGCCAGCGTGTCGAGCTGCGCGCCCGTGGTGCCGTCGGGGAACACCGCGCGCGCAATCGCGATATGGCCGCGCAGCACCCGGGTGAACCGGTCGCGCATCTCGTCTGTCGGCTGGCCGATCGCGATGGTGCGGGTGACATCGGTGGTGCCGTCCTCGTATTGCGCGCCGGAATCGATCAAGAGCAGATCGCCGGGTGCGATCCGGCGGTTGCTCTTGCGGGTGACGCGGTAGTGCACGATGGCGCCATTCGGCCCGGTGCCGGCGATGGTCGGGAATGAGACATCCTTCAGCGCCCCGGTCTCGCGGCGGAACGTCTCCAGCGCCTCGACGGTGTCGATCTCGGTAAGCCCGCCGGCGGGCGCCTCGCGGTCGATCCAGGCCAGGAATCGTGCCAGCGCCACAGCGTCGCGCTGATGCGCAGTTCGCGTGCCATGGATCTCCGCGGCGTTCTTCACGGCTTTCAACAGGCTCACGGGATCGTTGCCGCGCACCGGCGTGCCGCCGGCACTGGTGATCAGGCGATTCAGTGCGTCGGCGGCGGTCGCATTGTCGAGCGCGATCGAGCCACCGCGCTGCGCGAGTTCCGTCAGCTTCAACGTCAGCCGGTCCGGCTCCTCGACATCGGCGGATTGCTCGAGATGGTCCCGCGTCAGGTTCGAAAGTTTTCGGTGATCGATGAACACCGTCGGCCGGCCCTCTCTCGGCACCAGCGCATAGGAGAGCGGCAGCGGCGTATGCGAGACGTCGGCGCCGCGGATATTGAACGTCCAGGCCACCGCGTGGCTGTCCGACAGCACCAGCGCATCGACGCCGAGCTTGTTGATCTCGTCCCTGATCCGCTCGACCTTTGCAGCCTCCGCCTCGCCGGCAAATGGCAGCCCGTGGATGGAGACCGGCCCGAGCGGCGGGCGCGGGCGCTCGGTCCAGATCGCGTCGACGGGATTGCTGTCGACCGCAACCAACTCGGCTCCGGCTTTGGCGCACGCCGCCGCGAGACGCTCGGCTGCCGCAGAAGTGTGCAGCCACGGGTCAAATCCTAGGCGGTCGCCGGCGGAAAGATGTTTCGTCAGCCAGTGTTCCGGCGGCGGATCGACCAGCGGCTGGATTTGCCAGGCCTTCTGGTCGACCTGCTTGCCCGCCTGCAGCGTGTAGCGCCCGTCCACGAACAAGGCGGCTTGCTGCATCAGCACGATCGCAAGCCCCGCCGATCCGGTGAAGCCGGTCAGCCACGCCAGCCGCTCCTCGGACGGTGCAACATATTCATTCTGCTGCTGGTCGGCGCGGGGAATGACGAAGCCGGTCAGCTTGCGCCGCGCCAATTCCTCGCGGAACGCGGCCAACCGCGCCGTCAGCGCCACGCCGCCTTCGGGTTCTTCGAACGTCTGGAAATGGGCCTCGAACATGCCAGTCACTTTATGGCTGCGTGGACACGTCCGCAATGTCAGCGGATATCGCCACAATTTGGCATAAGTTATGCTTCAATACCGTCATGCAGGTTTAGAAAAGACAGAACGGTTTTCAAGGCAAGCCGTTCGATAACGAATGCCCGGGGAGGCTTCCAGGAGTGTCTCAACTCAACGGCGAGGGGATACACAATGCCTGCTTTCAGCTTTGAGAAGATTTCGCCGCCAGTTCGCCGCGGCCCGATTGCTCCGATCGAACAGAAGCAGCGCGGTGTCATCGTCCAGATCCTGGATCGCTTTGTGGAACGGCGCGTCAGGCGCCGGCTGAAGGCGGAGAAGGGCGAAACCGCGCTCGGCAAAAACAAGGCGGCCGAATAGGCCTTTCTTGCGACCGCCTGCGGGGTACATTTCACATCCGTTCGTCCAGATCGGAAACCTTCACTACGCTTGCGCCGATCACCCGGTTTCCTTCCAGCTCCCGAACGACCTCTGATAGGGCCCGACGACACCCAGATCGAACTCGCGATCGGGCGTTACGAGCATCATCTTTGCTCCGATGATGACGAGCACGGTGACGTCATGCTCCTCGCCGGAAACAGCGAGCTTTGTGATCTCGCTTCGGATCGGCTCCCGTCGCCAAGCGTCCGGAAAGCCAGGATCGCACCGGATTTCGATTCCGTCCTGAGACGTCGTCAGCACGAGTTTCGACTTGCTCGGCTTCCAGTGTGGTCCAAATCGCTGATCGGTCAGCCACAGGCAATTGAACGATCGGCACTCAGCCGGTCGGTTCTCATAACTCTGGCATCCGCGCCCAGGCTTGCATTCCGGGCACCACGCTCCTGCCGGCTTCGCGAGCGTCTCGATCGTCATGACCTTGCAGCAAAGCGTGCAATCGCCGCATTCCCTTGCCAGAGGGCTCACTTAACCGAGCGCAGCAGCAGGCTGCTCCATCCCTCGATTTTCAGATGCCATAACGGCACCAGCCCGCGCGCGCGGTAGGCGGCGATTACGCTTGGCGCCTGATGCGTCAGGAGCCCCGACAAGATCACGTGCGCGGAAGGCGCGAGATGGCGCGCCATCGTACCAGCCAATTGCCGCAGCGGATTGGCGAGGATGTTTGCGAGCACGAGGTCGAACGGGCCATGCTGGGAAAATTGCGGCGCCGAGAAGCCGGTGGCGCGGATCGTCGTCACGAGGTGGCCGGTCTCGTTCAGTTCGGCATTCTCACGCGCCACGTTGACCGATGGCGGATCGATGTCGCTTGCCAGCACTGTGCCGTGCAGCGCCTTCGCCGCGGCGATCGCCAGCACACCGGTGCCGGTGCCGAGGTCGAGCACGCGGCGCGGATGATGCGCCTTCAGCACGTGATCGAGCAGTAAGAGGCAGCCGCGCGTGGTGCCGTGGTGGCCGGTGCCGAAGGCCAGCGCGGCCTCGATCTCGATGCCGAGCTTGTTCGGCGGCACGCGGGTGCGGTCGTGCTGGCCGTGCACGACGAAGCGCCCGGCGGGGACGGGGACGAGGTCCTCGAGGCTGGCCTTGACCCAGTCCTTGGCCTCGACGGTGTCGAAGGCAATGGTCTTGGCGAGGTCTTCGCCGGCCGCATTGGCGACGAGCTCGCGCATCAACGCCTGGTCCGGCGCATCGGCAAAATGCGCGGTGACTTCCCAGCGCCCGTCCGGCCGCTCGAACGCGGCAATGGCCGTCTCGCCCTCGAAGAATATCTCGGTCAGCGTGTCGACCAGCCGCCTGGCGGTCTGCTCGTCGGGAAGCGCGAGGCTGGCACGATGGGTAGGTTTCGGTAGCATTTAGGGTAACCGTTTCGACTTCATCCGGAACGTGAGCATTAACCACGATCGCATTATCATCTTGGATTCCGGCGAGGCAGTAGGGAGCCGAAACTTCGAGTAACTCTTTGATCGGGCTCTGGGAGCGGGTACGCGTGCGTGCCAAAAGCCCGTGGTTTTCCTACAATTGAAAGTTCATATGAACAATGCATGATGGTAACCAGTTGCTTTTATTAAATTTACAGTTGTTTTATTTAGGAGTAATAATGAGTGGTTGTAAAAGGTTCTCGGCCAGAATTCTTCGCAGGAGCGTGAAGCTGATAGCCCAACGCGTTGCTGAACTTCACGACCTTCGACGACAGGTGCGGGAGGCGGAAGCGAGGGCGCTTGCGAGGCGACGGCAAACATCTTCCAGGCGGCCTCGAAGCGAGAGGACAGGACGTCATCGCGGCCGCGCCTGAATGCGCGAGTCTGATGCCTTGACGACAGGAAGCGGAACTTCTCCCTGTGAGGGATGCGCCAAGTGGTATCTGGACGCTTGTTTGTGTCCGGCGTCGTTGGTAAGTGCGCTCTGTTTTTATTCCTGGGCGCGACTCGATGAAAAATAACGGCTTCCGATCCATGTCCACAGACCAACTGTGGGCGCTTCATGAACGAGTAGCGGCCGAGCTGACGCAACGCATAATCACCGAGAAAGCCACGCTCGAGGACCGGCTGAGCAAGCTTCAGTCGCCCGGCGAAGCCGCGAAACCAGATCGTAGCCGCCGCCCTTATCCAAAGGTTCTCCCGAAGTATCGGAACCCGAAAAACCCTGGCGAGACGTGGTCGGGTCGCGGCAAACAGCCTCTATGGCTGGCAAAGCGACTTGGTGCCGGCTCCAAGCTGGACGATTTTCTCATCGATCGCCCCGGCCGCCGCAAGCGGCGCTAAACCGGATCGATCACCGTAGTTCGCGACGCGATTGTCTTCCGGCGCGTGCACGGGCCGTCATGGAGAAGTTGCCAGCCGAGAATGCCGGGGTTTTCAACAGGGTTCTCCACCTGACTAGAGTGTGATCCGATCAGGTTGAAATGCCGCCGCGATGGATGCTGCGCTCCTCTCCCGCAAGCGGGCGAGGTGAAGCAAGCGAAGTCGTGATAGGCTGGCGGCCAACAAGGAGGGTCCCATGTCCCTGTTAAGACGGCCGCTCTATCAGCGCTCGGAAGGTGCCGACGAGGACCGCTGGCGCCTGGCGTTCGATACCGAAGCCAGCCGGCTGTTCGTCGAGCACGAAAAGAAGCGGGGTGACTTCCGCGGTGCCGGGTATGCCATCGAGACCGACGAGATCGAGCTCGCGGAATTCCTGAGCCAGCCGAGCCAGGGGCGGGAGCAGGTTGTGAAGCTGCTCGAAACGCTGTTTGCCGACGATCGCGACGTGTCGCGGCCCGCGGCGGCTTGACCGGGAGATGGATGCACATCCGCATCCACCTGATATCCACACCCTGTCCACACGCTTTTCAACGCCTTGCGAACAGGGAGCGATGATCGCCCAGGATCACCTGCGCGGCGTTGTGACCGGGCGCGCCGGTGACGCCGCCGCCGGGATGAGCGCCGGAACCGCAGTGATAGAGCCCCTTGAGCGGGCCGCGGTAGTCGGCATGGCCGAGCATCGGGCGGGCGGAGAAGAGCTGGTTCAGCGTCAGCGCGCCGTGGAAGATATCGCCGCCCAATAGGCCGAATTGCCGCTCCAGGTCGAGCGGAGAGAGCACCTGCCGGCCGATGACGCTTGCGGCAAAGCCGGGCGCGTATCTGTCGACCGTCGCGATCATGAGGTCGGCAACCTCATCGCGATGATCGTCCCAGGATTTGTCGCCCGGCAGTTCCGGCGCGACGTGCTGGCAGAACAGGCTCGCGACATGCTGTCCCGCCGGCGCCAGCTTGTCGTCCAGCGTCGAGGGGATCAGCATTTCGACGATGGGCTCGCGGCTCCAGCCAAAGCTGCGCGCATCAAGCCATGCGCGGTCCATGTAGCCAAGGCTCGGCGCGATGATGATGCCGGCGGTGAGGTGATCGGCTGCGCCCGGCAATGCGGTGAAGGAGGGGAGGCCGGCTAGCGCGACATTCATGCGAAAGGTGCCGGAGGCGTTGCGCCAGCGCGACATGCGCTGCAGGAATTCCGGCGCCAGCGCGCCCGCCGGCAGCAGCTGCGTGTAGAGCAGTTTCGGATTGACGTTGGCGGCAACGTACTTGGCGCGAATGGTGGTGCCGTTGTCGAGCACGACACCGGCGGCGCGGCCGTTCTCGACCATCACTTCGCGCACGCCGCTATCCACTTCGATCTCGGCGCCATGCGCGCGTGCCGCGGCCGCCATCGCCTGCGTGATCGCGCCCATGCCGCCGATCGCGTGGCCCCAGACGCCTTTCTTGCCGTTCACTTCGCCGAAGGCGTGATGCAGCATCACGTAAGCCGAGCCGGCGGCATAGGGGCTCGCATAATTGCCAACGATGGCATCGAAGCCGAACAGCGCTTTTACCAGGTCGTTCTCGAACCGCTCGTCCAGCATCTCGCCGGCCGAGCGGGTGAAGAGGTCGAGCAGGTCGCGCCGCTGTTCCAGCGAAAGCTTGCGCAAGAGGTTGGCGGAGCCGAGCGCGTTGAAGGCCTCGCGGAGCGCGTCCGCGCCAAACCCCTCGACGAGGTTCGGCGGTGCGCGCAACACGAACTGGCGCAGCACGTCGGCGATTGCCTCGAGCTGGCGCGAGAAGATGCCGATCTCCTCCGCATCATGCGCGCTGAGCCTGGCGACGGCTTCCTTGGTGCGGCCTTCGCCGGTGAGGAGATGGCTGCCGTCGGAGGACGGAAGAAAGTTTTGCGCGCGTCGTTCGACGATCCGCAGGCCGTGCTCGGCGAGCCTGAGATCGGCAATGACCTTCGGGTTGAGCAGGCTCACCGTATAGGCGGCGACCGAGTTGCGGAATCCGGGATGGAATTCTTCCGTCACCGCCGCACCGCCCACCACCTTGCGGCGCTCGACCACTTTCACGCGCAACCCCGCCATCGCGAGATAGGCCGCGCAGGTGAGGCCATTATGCCCGGCACCGATGATGACGACGTCCGTTTCGTTCATGTCAGCTTCCTGTCGGTTCGCCATTAGCGCATAGTTGCGCGCAAGCCACGACTTATTTCGCCACTCGCCCGCTCCATCATTCCGGGACGCCCTCCATCCGCTCCGTCATTCCGGGCTCGTCCTTCGGACGCCCTGGAATGACAGTGGGACGCATCGCGTAATCCTCTCCTCTGTCATGGCCGGGCTTGACCCGGCCATCCACGTTCTCTCCGCGCACGGAGCCAAAGGACGTGGATGCCCGGGACAAGCCCGGGCATGACGGCGTCGTGTCATTCGCACGATTTTCCTTAATCCAATCAACGTGATTTGCCCCGTCCAGTCCTGGCGTAAAAAACATTCCGCTTTCGTCGTCGGGCAAATCAGCACTATGACTCCGCGCGTCTCACGGCGGATGAGGGGCGGGTCGCGATCGTCACGAACGTTGCGGTGAGATGCGGTGGACGCGGGTGTTGCGACTGACGAGCGTGGCATCAGCGGACGGCGAAGTCGTGTGGTCCTGGCGCCCCGACGCTGGCGCTAAGCTCGCGAGCAGCAAGAGCTGCCGCGGGTGACGGTGGCAAGAAAGCCCGGTCACCGGCTATCTAATGCACACATCTTTGTTGCGAAGATCGGCGAAGACTGATTCCCTGGCGGGAGGCGGTCTTGTGGAGAGCGGTCGTATGTCGATGGAGGTGGG